>CBFIBQ010000008.1:0-122734 GCA_965660875.1 Salibacteraceae bacterium
ATCTTTAATCATTAAACAATGCTGCTTTATGATATTATGGGATATTAATCCAAATTTCACTGGGCTATCTCCCTGTATAGGGTAGGTTGCATACGCGTTACGCACCCGTCCGCCGGTCGCCAACTACTGCAAGCAGTATTGCTGCCCCTCGACTTGCATGTGTTAAGCCTGCCGCTAGCGTTCATCCTGAGCCAGGATCAAACTCTTCGTTGTATAAAGTGTTTAATTCTAGCTCCATTTCTCAAAAGAATTTCGTACAAAATAGTTTCCTATCTCTTCCTTTTTTATGCTTCCAATCTTTTCAAAGAACTTATAATCAAGTTTAATCTTGATCCGAAAACTCTAGCAATCTCTTAAACTACTAAAATCTTCTCTTATATATTACTGGCGATAATCATGCTTCCCAGCTGAATTATGACCTCTATAAATATCTATCTAAAGAACTGTTCCCGTTAAACGGGGCGGCAAAATTAATATTAAAATTCACTATAACAAGAAAAATAAAATTTATTTTTTTACCGCTTCTTTTTAAGAACTCTCCGTTTTCAAAAACGGGCTACAAATGTAAATGTTTTCTTAAAGAACAAGTGCAAAACACTATTTTTTTATTTCAAAAAAAAACACAACACTTCACTCTGTAAATGAGTCAGTTAAACACTATCAGGGCAATAACAAATTCTTTTTAGGTTTACCTGCCAAGAATTCTTTCAAGTAAAACGGCTCAAAGTATGCAACACTTTCAAAAACTTGATGTGTATACTTCTCATGAGCTATAGACTGCATCCCTTTTACTGAGGGGAAAATATTAGAGAGCACTTTTAATTTGGATGAATTACCACAAATCTCTTTCACTTTTTGCGCACCACTTCCAAACACTAACAGATCGCCTTTAAAATCTGAATAACTCTCGTTCGTTATAATATGAGACTTAATTTTACCCAATGACTGACCCGCATTTCCGTATAAGCCCTCAAACACCTCGCTTCGTCTAGCATCAATCACACTAACTAGAGTCGTTTGTTCTGAATATGCTTTGGGTTGTGCTATCACTTGCATAGCCATGTTATGCAAACTATTCACTGATATTAATTTTAAACCTTCAGTAAAAGCTAATCCTTTGGCAAAAGAGACTCCGATACGCAGCCCTGTATATGATCCTGGACCCTCACCGATAGCAATAGCAGATATTCCTGCAAGCGACAATCTATTTTTTTTCAAGAGTTTGTCGGTCATTATTGCTAACAATTCGCCATGCACATACCCATTGTTCACCTCATCAATATCGATGAGCTCGGTACGGTTAAATAAACCCACTGAACAATTGGTTGAGGATGTTTCTATTCCAAGAAAAATGGGTTCCATTATTTAACCTCTAAGGACTCTTCTTTAACTTCTACTGCGCCATTATCCTTCAATTTTCGGCTTACCGTTGCATACGGGCCACTTACAACATCACCGGATAATGTTATTGGTTTCAAAATTTGTATGTAATCATCATCTTGAATTCCTGTGGTTACAAAAACTTTTTTTGCTTTACCCTCTTCCAACAAAAACACACATTCTTTCAACTTATCTTGATCAATTGCTGATAAGATTTGCCCAGGTTTAAAGGTGTCTGGCCTTAAAACTACCGATTGAATCGGCACACTCAATACTTCGTTTTCTGTATTCGTAATAATATCAACCGTTGCAGACATTCCGGGACGCATTGGAAAACGCATGTTGCTTAACGTATCCACTAAATCTGCGTACGATGCATTAGAAATATGAATCTTTACTTCAAAGGTGGTTACTTGATCAGCTCCACCTATATTGTCTTTTGCAGAGCTCGCTATTTCAGATACGCGGCCATCAAACACTCTGTCTAAATAGGCATCTAACTCAATTTCAACTTTATCATTTATAGCCACCTTTACGATATCGCTTTCATTAACCTCAACTGCAACTTCCATGTTATACATGTCTGCAATGCGCAACAATTCGGTACCTTCCATTTGAGCTGTTCCTACCACTCGCTCTCCTTCTTCAACTGCTAACTTTGATATGGTGCCATTGCTTGGGGCAAAAATTGAAGTTCTACCGAGGTTATCGTTGGCCTCCTTGAGAGTTGCCTCAGCAGTTTTGACATTAAACTCGGCAGCGCTTACACTCTCCTTAGCGGCATTAACGTCAGCTTCAGCAACCTCGTAATTTGCGGTAGATTGGTCCATTTCGGATTGGGAAATTGCACCCTCTTTTATCAGTTTACTACTTCTTTGAAATTCCTTTTCTGATTGTGTGAGCCTTGATTTTGCTTGGGTAAGCCTCGCTTTTGCATTTAAAAGATTCGCTTTACTAGAGTTCAGGTTCGCTTGAGCACGCTGCACAACGGCGGTTAATAAATCCGGATTTATTCTTAAAAGTAAATCGCCTTTTTTCACCTTTTGACCTTCAAGAATATTGACTTCAATGATTTCGCCACTTACTTCCGAACTTATCTTAACCTCAGTTTCGGGCTGCACCTTTCCATTCGCTGCGACCTTTTCTACAATTGTTCGTTTGGCTACTTGATCTATTTCTACCTCTTCAGCATCACCGCCCCTACCTTTAATAATTGCAACTGCAAGAAGGACAACCACGATTCCGGCGGAAATAAAAATAACTTTCTTATTCATTTTACTTTAAACTTAAAGGTTTCCCTTGGTAAAATTCCAGGATTTTATATTTGAATAGGTAATCGTATTTTGCTTGAATCAAATCGGCTTCTGATCGTGCCAAGTTGGTTTTTGATTGATTGTACTCTACGCCATTGATACTTCCAACATCATATCTTTTGGTTGCATACTTAAAGGATTCCTTGGTTGCTTCGACAGCTTTTAAATTCGCTTCATATTTCTTTTTAGCAGCGTTTGCATCAAAATAGGCCTGCTTAATTGTTTCATTAACTTGGTTCTTAGCTTGCTCCAATTCTAAGGCCCTGATCTCTCTGGTAACTTTTGCACGACTAATTGCAGTATGTGTTGAAAAGGAATTCAGTATCGGCATGCTTAAACTAACGCCTATAGATTGATTAAAGTTATCTGTGACTTGTGTTCCAAAATCTTTGGTTTCACCCGTAACAAAATCAATGTTTTTTCCAGAGTAACCGGACCCAAGGCTTCCCCTCAGTGAAATTGTAGGACTAATTCGACCTTTTTCAGCGTTTAAACCTTTAGAACTTGCTTCGTACTTTATTTCAGCACTTTTTATTTCAGGCAAATTTTCTCGTGCTTTGTAATATATAAATGATGATGTAGCTTGTGTACCCTGAAGGTCGGTAAGCTCCTGCTGAGGGCGTTCAATGCTGAAATCATCAATAGAATCTGCGCGCATAGTCAATAGTAACCTCAGTTTAGATATGTCTAAATTATTCTCTGATGTAACCACATTCAGTTCTTCTCTTGCCAGTTGAGCCTCTAGCTCTAATAAATCTCCTTTAGATATTCTACCTGCCGAAAAAAACTGCTCCGACCTTTTTATTTGTCCTTTGGTCAGTTGAACCTGTTGACGCGCCACCTTCAAAAGCTCTTCGTTAAATAATATCTGTAAATATGCCGATGTTACATTAAGAGATACATCGTTACGTGCTTTATCTGTATCAAAACGTGATGCGGCAACATTCATGCTGGCTTGTTTGTATCGGTTGTAGCGCGTAGCCCCGGCAAACACATCCCATCTTCCGGAAATTCCATAAGCATCAGAACGCACCTCATCAGTAGCAAAGGTGTTGGTAAATGGATCAATAGTTCTACCAAAGTTTAAGTCACTATTTAAAAATAAATTAATTGATGGTAAATGTTGGCCTTTGGTATTCAACAACTCTTGCTCTGACAAATTTGCGTTTAGCTGTGCTCTTTGGACATTTAAATTTTGCTTCAATGCGAGCTGAATACAATCTTCTAAAGAGAGCACAGGTTGTGCAAATCCAATGGTATTGGAAAGTACGAAGAGAAATATTAGTATATACTTCATAATAAATAGAGTAGTACAAAATTAAGTATTGAATTTAGTTGCAATTAGTTTTTAATTTGGAAGTAGTATGAAGTGTACTACTGGTAAATTACAGGGATAGTTGGATTACTCTAGTTCAGACAATTTACGAAAAAGATACAGAAAGTGTTCTTTTGTACGATCCGGCAAATACTCCATATCTTCCATTCGAGTTATTTCATTTTTGCAATACAGGTTCAAGTCTTGATTCATATTTGCTGCTTTCAATGCTCGAGCAAATTTTGCAGAATAAACCAGGTTATTGGGATACCGTTGGAGTAACTTTTTTGTGTAAACCATAGATTGAATAGGATCCTCTTCTGACTCGTAATAAATTTTTGCCAAAAAATAATTGGCCTCATTTGAAATCGCCCAATTTCCATTTTCTGATAAGTGCTCCAGTGCTCTTAGTCCATCAACAATAGAACCTTTTTGGTAGCCCATTAATAGCGGTCTTAAGATGAAATAGTTCTCGTAAGCAAATTCATAGTAATAGTCATATACTGCATTTACAAAAATGAGCTCTTCGGATAAGAATTCGCCTTCATTCAACTCTTCAAGCAACAGAATACATTGTCGTAAATCCCTTAATGCGGAGAAATAGTTATCATCCATCAATTGCATTCTTGACTTGAAAGAATATGCATTTAATAGTTTTAGTTTTAAATGACTTTGAACCTTCGATGCGTTTGAATCCAGCAGTTCCCTTATGTAGGTCTCAATAAAATCATTTGAACTTTCTAAAAATCCATCGACTTGACTATATCCGGAAATCAATTTCCACCAATTTAAATGCACCTTGAGTAAATTATACTCATAGGTAGACATTGAAGCAGAATCGGTTTGCATTATAGATTCCGCAGCAACTAAATCAAACGCATATAGTGGTTTAAAAAAACGATCGTTAACCAGTTCTTGCCCTTTTAATTTTACAGGGAGTACCAAAACTAGAACTACCAAGAGTTGAATCGAAATTATTTGACTTCTCATTGCGAATTGCAAAGTAACAATTCTATTCCTGTATCTATTGATTTCCCTTCTATGAGTAATTCAACACAGGTGATAGCCACTTTTCTGCAGTTTCCAAATCCCAACCCTTTCGTTCTGCATAATCGATCACTTGATCTTTTCCAATCTTGCCAACATTGAAGTAGGTGGCATCCGGATGCCCAAAATAGAACCCACTCACTGCTGCTCCGGGTTGCATGGCCATACTTTCTGTTAACTCTATACCAATTGAAGGAGCATCTAACAACTCAAAGAGCGTTTCTTTCTCCGTATGCTCAGGACATGCCGGATATCCAGGCGCTGGCCTAATACCTTTGTATTTTTCTTTTATCAACTCCTCGTTCGACCAGTTCTCAGTGGCTTGATATCCCCAAATTTCTTTTCGTACTTTTTCATGCAAATACTCCGCAAATGCCTCCGCTAGTCGATCAGCCAAAGCTTTTAGCATTATAGATGAATAATCATCATGATCTGCCTCAAAGCGTTTCAAATGTTTTTCAATTCCGATTCCGGCTGTAACCGCAAATCCTCCGAGATAATCAGTTTCTGCTTCATTTTCATCCGCAATTAAATCAGACAAGCATCGATTGGGTTTACCTTTTGAGAATTCGTTTTGCTGACGTAAAAAATTAAATTTCACTTGCTTATTATTGCCAATTACATTGACAATGTCTCCCATTTTACGCGCCTCCCAAATTGATACTACTCCATTTGCTTGAAGCCATTTTTTATCAATTATTTTATTAAGCATAGATTGAGCATCCTCAAAGAGCCCTCTCGCTTGTTCTCCTACCACGTTATCTTCTAGTATTTTCGGATAACGTCCCGCTAATTCCCATGTCTGAAAAAATGGCGTCCAGTCAATGTATTTGGCAAGCTGAGCTAAATCGACATCAATAAACTTTTGAATACCTAACTGATTCGGTTTGGCAATATTGGTAAAGTCAACTTGTAGTTTATTTTTTCGTGCTTCTTCCAGTTTCAAATATTTTTTTGCAGATTGGCGCTCCATAAATTGTTCTCGCACGCGATCGTATTCCTCTGAGACCTCTCTGAGGTAGTTTTCTTTTTTATCACCAAGTAGTTTTTCAACTACAGTTACTGAACGTGAAGCATCCAACACGTGAATAGATGGTGCTGAATAGTGTTGGTCAATTTTAACGGCAGTGTGGGCTTTTGATGTCGTAGCTCCTCCAATCAACAGAGGAATATTCATTTTGGCTCGTTCTAACTCTTTAGCCATATGAACCATTTCATCTAACGAAGGGGTTATTAAACCGCTAAGCCCAATTACATCAACGTTATGGTCGATTGCTGCCTCTAATATTTTATTTGATGGAACCATAACTCCAAGGTCAATAACCTCATAGTTGTTACAGCCCAATACCACGCCGACAATGTTTTTTCCAATATCATGCACATCACCTTTAACTGTTGCCATCAATACCTTCCCAGCAGTACTTTTATCGCCTTCTCGTTTATCTGCTTCAATATATGGAAGTAAATACGCCACTGCTTTTTTCATAACTCGTGCGCTTTTTACAACCTGTGGTAAAAACATTTTTCCCGATCCGAATAAATCTCCCACTACGTTCATGCCATCCATGAGAGGGCCTTCAATAACTTGCAATGGGCGGTCGACCGTATGTCTCGCCTCTTCAGTATCTTCTTCTATAAAGTCAGTTATTCCTTTAACCAAAGCATGCGTAATTCGCTCTCGTACATCGCCTTCTCGCCAAGATAAATCTGCACCCTTTTCTTTTGATGTTCCAGAAACCGTTTCGGCAAAGTCTAGTAACTCTTGTGTTGCATTAGCGTGACGATTTAATAGAACGTCCTCAACCTTTTCCAATAAATTCTTTGGAATATCATCGTAAACTTCTAGAATAGCCGGATTTACGATTCCCATGTCCATGCCGTTTTTTATAGCGTGATATAGAAAGGCTGAGTGCATTGCTTCGCGCACCGCTTGGTTTCCTCTGAATGAAAACGAGACATTACTCACTCCACCACTAACTTTAGCCCCAGGTAAGTTTTCTTTTATCCATTTTGTTGCTTTAAAAAAGTCTACTGCGTAATTATTATGCTCTTCAATACCCGTTGCTACAGGGAAAATATTGGGATCAAAAATTATGTCTTGGCGAGGAAATTTAACCTCATTAACTAAAATATTGTATGAAGTCTCACAAATCTCTATTCTGCGTTGATAGGTATCGGCCTGTCCATCTTCATCAAAGGCCATGACAATTACAGCGGCACCATACATTTTTAATTTAGTGGCTTGCTCTACAAAGGTTTCTTTCCCCTCCTTAAGGCTAATGGAATTAACCACACATTTACCTTGCACGCATTTCAGCCCTGCCTCTATAATTTCCCACTTACTGGAATCAATCATCACAGGCACTCTAGAAATATCGGGTTCACTTGCAATAAGATTTAAAAATGTTCGCATGGCTTCCACACCATCTAACATCCCCTCGTCCATATTAATATCAATAATTTGAGCTCCCCCTTCTACCTGATGACGAGCAACGGATATAGCTTCTTCGTAATTTCCTTCTTTTATAAGTCGCAAGAACTTTCTAGAACCCGTAACATTCGTTCGCTCTCCAACATTTATAAAATTGGAATGCTGATCGATAACTAGTGGTTCTAATCCACTTAATAATAAAGGTTCAGTCTTTAAACTCATAATGCAAGGTTTTGTTGGTTATTTTCTAACGGTATTCTTGACTTATATTTTGATACAACCTCTGCTATTGCTTTAATATGGTCTGGTGTAGTTCCGCAGCATCCGCCCACAATATTTAATAACCCTTCTTTTAAAAATACTTCGATTTGATCTGCCATTTCTTTTGGTGATTGGTCATATTCTCCAAACTCATTTGGTAGACCTGCATTGGGATGGGCAGAAACTAAAAATGGTGCTTTACGGTGTAAGGTTTGCAAGTATGGCCTCAGTTGTTTGGCTCCAAGTGCACAATTTAAACCAATGCTCAGCAATGGCATGTGAGACATAGAAATTAGAAAAGCTTCAGTGGTTTGACCAGAAAGCGTTCTACCACTGGCGTCTGTTATTGTGCCTGAGACCATAACCGGCAGCTCTATGCTCTTCTCAGAAAAATACTGTTGAATTGCATACAAGGCGGCCTTTGCGTTTAAAGTATCAAATACAGTTTCTACTAACAACAAGTCAACACCACCATTAATTAAACCGTCTATTTGTTCACTATAAGCAGCTACTAGTTGATCAAACGTTATGTTCCGAAAACCAGGATCATTCACATCGGGGGAAAGCCCAGCAGATCGGTTTGTAGGACCTAACGAACCCGCAACATATCGGGGTTTATTTGTCTCTTTTCGCGAGAATTCGTCAGCAACCTCTTTAGCAATTATAGCCGATTGATAGTTTAGCTGGTACACCATATCTTCAAGGTTATAATCTGCTTGGGCAATTGAAGTCCCGCTGAATGTATTTGTTTCTGCTATATCGGCTCCTGCTTCAAAATAAGCAGCATGAATCTCTTTAATTATGTCCGGCCGAGTAATGGAAAGCAAGTCATTATTACCTTTTAGGCTGCTGGGTCTATCTTTCAGGGATTCTCCACGAAAATCTTTCTCTTCGAGGTCATACCGTTGTATCATAGTACCCATTGCACCGTCTAGTACTAGGATTTTATTCTTCAATATTTCTTTAATATCTGGCTTATTCATCTTTTGAATATTATGCCTTTTAGAAATAGGTAAAGTTTATGAAAGTTTGATCTTCTGAACGAAAACCTTACTTATCATAGCTCTTAGCTAGGTATTGGCACCTTATAACAGATTATACAGGTTGCCAAGGTTTCTTAGGGCCATTCCCTCCACCTTTCTTAATAAGCAATACAAATGTAATTGTAAAAAACTAGTGTCGAAGCGTATTGAAGCTATTTCAGTAAATTCTTCCTAAAAAGCACTACACCTCCTACAAGCAATAAAACATATGGGATACCCATAATGTACATTATTCCACCGTTCAATCCTCTACCAATTTCCGATCCACTTTGATAACTACTTTCAGCCATAAGCTTACACATACTACATTGGGCATCCGCCAATATTGGTACACAGGTAAAAAAAGCAATTAGAATTACTAGTTGACTAACTCTATACATAGTAGGGGGATAAAAACAAATAAACCACAACCCCTGTAAAGGTAACATACAACCATATTGGGTATACAAAGCGAACAAGCTTCTTGTGTTTAGCTATATTTTTTATAAAGCCATGATAGTATGCAAGTAGAATAAACGGAAGAGAAATGCCGGCTAATAGAATATGCGTTAATAGTATAACGTAATACAAGGTCTTGTACTGGCCCAAATATTCTGTATCACCAGAAAAATAGTGATACACTACATAGCTTAGCAAAAACACCAACGAAAAAAACATCGCTAACGTATTGAGCCGTTTATGCACCTCAACTTTCCCTTTTTTGATTGCTACAAGCGAAGCTATCAACAGCAAAAAGCAAGTACCGTTAAGCACTGCGTGGAAAAGGGGCTGTCCTTTAGCAAAGTCTGGCACAGATTCGGCACCGGGTAATTCGTGCAGAATAATTACCAAAGCATAAACCGCAATTGTAAAAATGTAAATGCCCCAGATTATTGCTTTATTCGGTTTCACTCTTTTTTTTCTTTTTAGGTATAAACTCCTCTGCTTTTAGCACTTTAATATCATCTATCAACGCCTTTTCTTCCACGTACTGAATGGCATCTCGATATCTTCTTACGATACCTTTTTTATCTACTAAAACAAATAAATTCTGCCATTGTTTTTGAGTAACATCCTCTGGAACATTCAGAATAAACTTTTCTTTTATCCAATTTGGATCACCAAAAAAACCAAGCACTTGCCATGATGAGTCCTTCAAATTGTATTCGTCTTGGAATTGACAGACTTGAATGGAGTCTCCCAAAACCACTGAAATAATTTTTATGTCCTTTTTTTCTTTAAACCTATCGTTTAAAGCTATTAGCTGACTTGCTTTTCGTTTTTCTTCTAAAGGGTCGGCATTGCGGACAAAGTGATAGAGAACTATGTTGTTACGATGTTGCTGAATTGAAACTGTTCTGCCACTACACGTAAAAAAGTCAATTCCTTGAACCTTATAATAATTCGTATCGTCAGACGAGCTTAAGGTTTTGGGTCCGTAAGATGGTAGCCTAATAAAATTGTGCGAACCGGTAGAAAGCACTACATATAGCAACGAGGGGAATAAAAGAATGGTAAGCAGCATCAGCGACTTACCATTCAAAAATTTTTTCATATTTACTACTTAACTATGAGAGTAGGTTTGGCACCAATGCATTTGCGTCAAAAAACAAAAGGAAAAGCAGATACAAAATGAATGCTGCATAAGGCACTAGAATAAAGTACTTCATCAACTTGCGCTCATCACCCAAGTGCATAAATACCATTACGATGTAACCCGCCTTTACAATGGTGAGCGTAATGAAGGCCAATTTTACCATAGCCCAAGTTGTTCCGTTAGGGTCTACCATTGCTTTACCAAGGTACACGCCCATCAATACTTCCACTAGTGTTACTGCAGACAAAAGTGCAGTTACAAACCAAATCTTCTTTCTGATTTTTACACCTTCTTCTTCACTGTGTCCAGCACCTAAAGAATACTCTATAATATCGTCTCTTTTCATAATCTTTTAAATCTAAAGCTCGTTATACTAAGTAATAAAAGGTAAATACAAATACCCAAACCAAATCAACGAAATGCCAATACAATCCAACTTTCTCTACCATTTCATAATGGCCTACTTCTTCATATTTACCCTTGAGCACATTCAATAAAATAATGAAGTTTAGTATGACACCACTTAGTACGTGTGTGCCATGAAATCCGGTAACAAAGAAGAAAAATTGAGAATATTGCACAGGAGCAGCTATCGGATTATCTGCTGAAAAACCTGGGGCATAAAAGTTTTGGGTTAACGTTGCGTTATCTGCCCAAGTAGATATGTCTCCATCAGGTCCAGCAATAAACGTAGACCATTCCCATGCCTGAGAACCTAAGAATATCGCACCGCCTATTACGGTCCAAAAAAGCCATTTAGTAACACCTTTTCTGTCCATTCTATGTCCAGCCTCAACAGCCAGCACCATAGTTACCGAACTCACGATAAGAATAAACGTCATTAAGGCCACATACATTAACGGCAAATGAGCATGTGTAAATGGAAAGTGAGTAAATACAGTTTCACTAATCGGCCAAGTTTCAATGTACTTGTGTCTCATAAAACCTAGTGAGCCTAAAAGGCTACCAAACGTTAGCGCATCAGAGATGAGGAAAAACCACATCATCATTTTACCATAACTTACACTAAACGGCGATCTTCCACCTCCCCAAAGGGTTTTTTGATCAATTACTTTTGAAGCTTCTCCTGACATTATTTATTATTATTATCTGATATACAACAAGAAAAAGAATAAATAGATCCACAACAGACCTAAAAAGTGCCAATACAATGAGCACAATTCTAAACCTAATTTTCCTTCAGAGTTATACTTTCCACGCCTTGACTGAGCAAATGTATAAATCAAACTGAGAAAACCAGCAAAAAGGTGTGCCAAATGCAGACCAGTAATTACATATAAAAACGATCCTGCGGCATTGCTTTCTTTTCCAGCAAAAAACACATCTTGGGCCCTTAGCTGACTCCAACCTTCAAATTGGAAATAAGTGAATAAGATTCCCAAAATTAAGGTCAGTAGCAGCCCCAAACTTACCCCAGCGTTATTGTTTTTCTTTGCACTGCGATTGGCAAAAATTAATCCTCCACTACTCAATAAAATAAAAAGCGTGCTGTAATTAAATGCTCCGGGTAAATCAAACACCAACCATTGTCCTTCTGCTTGCCGAACAATGTAAGCGCTGGTTAAACCAGCAAATAGCATTATAATACTCAGTATACCAACCCAAAGTACATTTTTTGCTGTCTTTTTTCTAATTAACTCTTTTTCTTCTTGCTCTATTCCTATACTCGCCATAAATTAAAAGCTTATTAAATACGCCAGTTGAACAACTGGTAAATAAATAAAGGTGCAAAACATCAAAGTTGTTGCACTTTTCATGTCTCTATAAAGAAACAAACGAGCAGCTAAAACGGCTGAAATAATTCCAGCAATTAACACAATTGAAGTAGCAACCCAACCACCAATACCAAACCAAAAAGGGGCAAGTGAAATGGGTATTAAAAATAATGAGTAAATTACGATTTGCATTGCACTGGTCTTATCTCTTTTCCTTGTTGGCAAGAGCTGATAACCTGCTTTGGCATAATCATCATGGAGCTTCCAAGCAATACTCCAAAAATGAGGGAATTGCCATATGAATTGAGTAGCGAACAATAAGCCTGGAATCAAGCCAAATGACCCAGTTTCTGCTACATAACCTAACATGGGTGGAATGGCGCCTGGAAACGCGCCAACAAATACTGCTATTGGGCCTACTTTTTTAAGTGGTGTGTAAATAAATACATAAATAAACAGACTCAATGCAGCTAAAACACCACTCAAAGGGTTTAAACCAAACCACAACAATGCTATACCCAATACCCCCCAAATACTTGCTACTATAGAAGCTTCAGATATACCCATTCTTCCAGCAGGAATTGGTCTATCTTGGGTTCGTTTCATTTTTTTATCTGCCTCGCGCTCAATTACCTGATTGAAAGCATTGGACGAGCCAGTTACTAAAAAACCACCCAAAACAAGGTACAAAAGCGATAGGTAATTCACCTCGTTAGCCGCCATAAAATAACCCAATACAGCGCTAAAAACAACTAGAGAGGCTAGGCGTAATTTTGCGAGAGCCAAATAATCTTTGAGCTTCGATTGGGCTTTTACTTCGTCTATTGTGACTGTGTTTTCTGAATTCAAATCCAAAATATTGAACTGCAAAAATAGCAATGTTTCGTGCTAGTTCTAAATCTATTCTTCTAGAATATTTCTAAATATCCGTATACCTATTGGTTATTGATGAACGGATACCTACACTTAAGAAAAAATCGGTTCGGTTTGTTCTGTGCACTTCTTTACGGTAAGTTATATCAGCAAAAAACCTCAAATTAGTTTCTGGTATAATCACGTAATTGTGTGTTAAGCCTATAGCCGTAACATCGCGCCCTACTCCTTGCCCTAAATAGTGGCCATATTCCCTGCTTCTAGAACGATAAGGCCTAAAAATATCCTCACCAAAATTGGTGGAGTCCGTGCTACTCCCTTGCTGAAAATACTGAAACTTCAACTCAACTAAATGATTGCCTTTTTGATAACTGAAAAACGTAATAGACTCTATAAAATTAGAGCCCAATGGATGCGCTAAGGGCCGGTTTAAATGACCAAAATTTTGAACCGAGCTCCCGTGTGAATAGGTAAACGGCCGGACTAAATTCATTTCTGACTGAACGCCTAACCCTTTTAATCCAAACACATCAAACCCCTTAAAACCGAGCTGTATAGAATATTTATTTGCCCACCATCCACTTTGCCTTGCGGGGTTGGGTTGCACTAGGTCTTTCATATCTTCGGTGAGTTCTCTAAATAAAAATTCATCCAGCACAAACTGACTATAAATAGACCAACCATTGGTTGGTTTAAAGTTAAACGCCATGCCTAATAAGGAATTATCGGAAGAGCCCAACGAATACTCCACGGGGCGCATAAAAATTACGGGATTCAGATAATTTACATCAAACCCTCTATCCAACAACGTATCCCGTCCTGGCCAAACCACTGACTCAAAAAAACCAAGATTAAACCACTTCGTTATATTCCAGCTTAAATAGTGTATGGTTGAAAATTTGTGTTCAAAGCTCCCAATATCTCTGCTTAAACTGGATCCAACATCTCTGAGGTGAGCATAAAGTACCATGTATTTCAAGTGCCAAACATCTGCTGTAACCCTTCCGTAATTATAGTTACCCGCATTATCTGATAACATGAGGGAACGATACCCCTCTCCAATAAAATTGCGGCCTCGCCCAATCCTAAAGTTAAAAACCTGACCGGGCTTATAGTCCAAAAACCCATTAAGGTTAGTTGAGTGGTATCCTGAATTACTCTGATGCCAAAACTGCCCATTAGGTAGTGTAAAGTGCTCCTCTGCTTCTGCTCTCAAATACTCGGGCAGTTGAAAACGTGAGGCAGAAAACTCCATTCTCGCGTTTAAACTTTCTCCAATTCTCAGAATTCCGGCGGCTCCCACACCTAAATCGGAAGCTACAGAATCTTCAGTTCCGGTAAACGCCTTTGCACCTAACTCAACTATAGGATAACATCCAGCTTTTACCTTCGTCGCTTTCGCATCTTTTTCATTGAGTTTTCCAAATGGCTTTCCATACCTGAACTGGATTTCGTCTTTTTTTATATCGTGCAGTGTAAAAGGCCTAATTGAAGGGTGAAAACTCACATCCTGTTTACTTAAATGCCGTTGAAACTTATATTCATAATTTCTAGAAAGAAACACGTCATAGGTTTGAGCGTGGTTGTGTATCGAACAGATCAGAAGAAGAAACAATACGTAATACCCTTCTCTATACGTCTGATGCTTCATTTTTATTTTTTCGATACACCAAATAAGAAGGAAGCTGCGCCAGCACAATGACGAGGAAAGTTATTAAACCAAATTTCAGGTTAGCCTCCATAACCAAAAGTGCTGAAATACAAATGATAAACACAGTGTAGGAGTATATTATTGCCACTGATGCTCTGTGCGATAACCCAAGGTCTATTAACTTGTGATGAATATGGTTTCGGTCTGCTGAAAAAGGGCTCCTACCCCTGAATGTACGGTATATGAAGATCCTGAGGGTATCCATCATAGGGTATACAATTACAGCCATTACAAAAATTGGTTTTGAAATAAACAACAATTCTGCCGGCAGTTTATTGGTATCGTATTCGATAAGTTTGATAGCTAATACTGACACTACCAACCCTATAATTAACGAACCTGAATCGCCCATAAAAATTTTTGCTGGCTCAAAATTAAACACCAAAAAGCCAAGCAACGCCCCAGCTAGAGCAAAACCAAGAATCGCATTTTCTATCGAGCCGGCTAAATAAAACCAAAACCCATAGGCTATACAAGCAATTGTAGCCACTCCCGCAGCTAAACCATCAATACCATCAATTAGATTGAATGCGTTTACCACGACTGTATATGTAAACACAGATAACAAAATACTCGCCCAGTCGGGCAATTCATACACGCCAAACAACCCGTACATATCCGTTATTCGGATGTCGGCCATGATTACTAGAATAAACGCTACCGCTAGGTGACCAGCCAATTTTTTCACTGGGGCTGTGCCTACTAAATCGTCTTTAATTCCGATAAAGAACAAAATAATCATCGAAGCCGCTATGTATTTAAAGTCGGCGTTTTCTACAACGGGATACCACAAGAGGTAAGAAAAAAGTGTGCCTGCAAAAATCAGAATACCCCCAATAGTAGGAATATGTCTTTTGTGCAGCTTTCGTTCATCCCCCGGCGCATCAACTAATTTTTTTAAGTAGGCAACTCGAATAAGTGCAGGTGTAGCGATCAAAACAACTGCAAACGAAGTTACAATGGCCAGTAATATTTTTATCAAACCAAATTGTTTTTAAAGAGCCTCAAATGTATCAAAAATCGAAGTACAGATTTTGTAATTCAGTTCTAATGGCCAGATACACCCATTGCGAATTGCCAGCAGTAGCTACCGAGTTTTCAACCCTATTTTGCACCCCAAGTAGTAACATGAAGTTATTTGATTTATTAAAAAGGTATCCTAACTCCGCGTTCAAAAGTTGAATATTCACCCGAGGGGTGGTGATTATTTTCACATTCCCAAACGTGTTTACCTGCTCCCTACTCCGGTTCTGCTCGTTGTATTTTAAACTGACAAAAAGGTTTCTAAAACTGTAATTCAATCTCAATACAAGCTCTTCCAAGCCGTTGGTTGAATAATTACCCAAGCCTTCGGAGTAATGGTCATAATTTAAACTGGAGTTTCTGTGGTTGTATAATCCGTCATCTAATGAATTGTATTCCACTTGGAGAAATAAATCAGGCAGCGTAAAGGCATCAAACCATTTAGCGCCAATTTGACTTCCAAATTTTGCTTCTTGATGTTGTCCAATAATCGATTGAGCATATAACACAAGTTTTTCAAGGGGGGTTACCCTAGCGTTAAAACCAACAATTCCCTTGTATTGCTCCGACTCTAAGCTATTGACACTGGAATTTAGTAACGGAATGGGTACATAGTAATTTGCCGGAATTTGAACCGTTCCATTGGTGTCCCAATTTTGCCAAATTCCCGCCTCAAAAAAACCCAATTCCACTCGTTTATGCGGTTGGTAATTTAATATGTGAAACGTTCCTGCTTTTCTTACAAACTGTGCTTCTGTAGCTCCAGTTGCTGGCAACCTTTGTAATTGCTGCAGCGCCGCAAAGGAGGGTTGGTACAGTAGCTTACCTTTAAACATCGAAAGGCCTACTTTTAGATAAGGATAATTAAAAGCAAAATCGGAAAGCAACAAACTCCTGTAGCCATTACCATAAAAGTTTTTGCCATGGCCAGCCTGAAAATACAGCCAGCTCTTGGGTTTGTAATACATTACTGCGCTCGCTCGAGCATAGTCAAAGCCTGTTTCTTTAAAGGGTTTTACCCTGCCCTGTCCAGGAACCGTTCCGACTTCCGACACGTATTCATTGAGGTAGGTTGGGAAAAAAGATTGGTTCTCCCAGAAAGAAGTAAAAAAGCCAAATTTATTCCCAAGAGATGCTTCTATGGATAAGCCTCGCGTGTTGGTACTTAATCGATTACCCGAAGTATCGTCTACATCTTGACCCAATTGTAGGTTAAACATAGGATTTATGCGCAACTTAAAATTGGCGGTATCTACCTCAATAAAGTCTTCTACAAATACTTTCCTTCCAATCCAGCTTTGGTATTCCTTTCTACTCCAACGATCCTCGTCCAATGCTTTTAATGAATCGTCCGAATAAGTGTGCACCCATTGCTGTATGCTTGGATGATGGATAATATTATGTTCGTAAATCTTCCGCTCAAAATCTATGTTAGATCGCTGCTGAAGGGGCTCAAAAGTAACTTGACCCATCACAATACACGTATGAAGTATTGTTATGGCAAAAAATAAAAATCGCACAATGCAAATTAAGCGAATTCTGACTGCTGAAAATCTTTGTATACCGATTCTAAACCCGCTCTTAATTCCGTTTCGTGTTTCCAGCCCAGCTGGTGCAATCTTGAAACATCCATTAATTTCCGTGGCGTACCATCAGGCTTTGAGCTATCAAACTGCAAATCACCTTCAAAGCCAACCACTTCTTTTATCAGAAGTGCTAAGTCTTTTATAGAAATATCTTCTCCTGAACCAATGTTGAGCCACTCGGAACCATCATATTCAGTCATCAAAAATACGCAGGCTTTAGCCAAATCATCAACATGCAAAAATTCGCGCTTTGGCGATCCAGAACCCCATACTTCAACAGCTGCTGAGCTGTTCTTTTTTGCTTCGTGAAACTTTCTGAGTAATGCTGGAAGTACATGCGAATTTTCTAAATCGTAATTATCGTTTGGACCATAGAGGTTGGTCGGCATTGCAGAAATAAAATTTGCCCCATACTGATCTCTGTAGCTTTCGCACAGTTTAATTCCAGCAATTTTTGCAATTGCGTAAGGCTCATTAGTTGGTTCAAGCTCACCAGTCAATAAATAATCTTCCTTTAAAGGCTGCGGTGCCATTTTAGGGTAAATGCAAGACGAACCTAAGAATAACAACTTATCTACATTATATTGGTATGCCGAATTAATAATATTCGCCTCTATCATCAAATTATCGTACAAAAACTCTGCACGATACACATTATTGGCTTGGATTCCACCCACTTTAGCCGCGGCTAAAAAAACATATTGAGGTTTTTCCTCTTGAAAAAAATCACTTACCGCCTGCTGGTTCCTTAAGTCCAACTCTTTAGAAGATTTAAGCACCAGGTTGGAGTAGCCAAGAAGTTCTAACCTTCTAACAATTGCCGAGCCCACCATCCCCCTGTGTCCTGCAACATAAATTTTATCTGACTTTTTCAATTTACTCTTGACTTAAGTTTACAGAATGGCCGCCTTCCATTAAATATTTTTTCTGACCAAAATGATCCAAATCAGCTTGCACCATTTCTTTCACTAACGCATCAATGTCATAGGTTGGTTCCCAACCTAATTCAGATTTTGCTTTAGTTGCATCTCCAATTAGTAGTTCTACTTCTGCTGGTCTATAATATGTTGGGTCAACTTCTACTAACACCTTTCCTGTTTTTATACAAGTACCCTTTTCATTATCATCTTTTCCCGACCATTCCAATTCAATTCCAACTTCATTAAAAGATCGATTTACAAAATCTCGAACGGTATACATTTTTCCCGTGGCTAAAACATAATCATCGGGCGTATCCTGTTGTAGCATTCTCCACATACCTTCGACGTAGTCTTTAGCATGCCCCCAGTCTCGTTGTGCATCAAGGTTACCCAAATAAAGTTTTTCTGAAAGGCCCAGCTTTATCTGAGCAGCAGCACGAGTTATCTTTCGAGTAACAAAGGTTTCTCCCCTAAGTGGGCTTTCGTGATTAAACAAAATTCCATTACACGCAAACATTCCATAAGACTCTCTATAGTTTTTAATTATCCAAAAGCCGTATAGTTTAGCCACTCCGTAAGGTGAGCGCGGATAAAATGGTGTTTTTTCTGTTTGTGGTATTTCCTGAACCTTCCCATACAATTCAGAAGTTGAAGCTTGATACAGCTTCGTTTTCTTTTCTAGCCCTAATATCCTGATGGCTTCCAAAATACGTAAAGTACCGACACCATCAGCATTGGCAGTATATTCTGGCATGTCAAAGCTGACTTTTACGTGGCTCATAGCTGCCAAATTGTAAATTTCATCTGGTTGGGTTTCTTGAATAATTCGAATCAGGTTTGTAGAATCCGTTAAGTCGCCATAGTGCAGAAAAAACTTTACGCCTTTCTTATGAAAGTCTTGATATAAGTGGTCAATTCTATCCGTATTAAACAAAGAACTTCTTCTTTTTATACCATGGACCGTGTATCCTTTTTCAAGTAATAATTCGGCGAGATAGGCTCCATCTTGCCCTGTGACACCGGTGATAATTGCAACTTTATTCATAGCGACAAATCTACATTTTGAAATTGCAATAAAACATTTTTTTAAATAGAATCTAAAGGAAAATCGGTCATTAGACAAATCCCAATTATTCACTCATACGTTGATTATAATCCTAAGCTGCAATTAATTCTAATTAAACCATATTGATAATCGCACCAATTATTTAACAACAAACAATCGTAAAACCTTAATGGAATCATTACCAAAATTGACCTGAACAAAATAAACTCCACTTTTAACTTGGGATAAGTCTAATCTACTCTCATTACCATTGGAATTTGGAACATAGATTACACTTCCGGAGAGGTCAATCAGCGCTATTGATTCTATTTGTTCTGTACTTAATATTTGTGTTACGTTTTCAGCTGGATTAGGATAAATAGATAAACCTTCATTCAAACTTTTCTTAAATACAGAACTGGTATTGAACAGGAGACAAGTGCTTGTATCCGTACAGTTTCCACTTGTAGTTTCCAACGCATATTTGCCATTCGATTTTGGAAGAAAATAATTCTTAGTGGCACCATTAATTGTTTGATAGCCTTCGCTGTTGCACATAAGCCATTGATAATTTCCTAAGTCTCCTAACGATTTTAGAGAATCGTTCGCTATGGAAATTTTTGATTTAAAGTTAAGGATTTCGAGGTCTATTTCTACCACACTAAAACAACCAGAAACTCCAGAAATAGTATCCAAATAAAGTCCAGAAGTTTTCCAAACGTATTTTTTACTAGGAGACAAAAAGGAATCACAAGCTACAATTTTGGTGGTTGAAAAAGAACTTTTATGAAGGGTGAGGTCCAAAACAATAGTTGAATCACATCCTTTTGACGTAGAATACGAATCATAGTATATTCCACTTTCAAAATATTTTTTGCCGTTCTGATTCCAATAAAAACTATCGCATTCCTCAATTTTTAGAGTATCGGAATAAGATGTATAAACCTGCAGAGAAACATGTATTACACTATCGCAACCCACTATATTCTTAACCGTATCCGAATATTGACCACTCTTACTCCAAGTATACTTTTTACTTGGCGACACGTACTTATCACATGCTACTGCGGAATAGGAACTATCTGAAGATTTGAAAATTTGAAGGTCCAAAACTTTAATAGAGTCACAACTGTTTTTTCGTTTTAGCGTATCAAAATAAACTCCCGACTTGAAATACCGGTTTGAGCTTACATTCCAATCGTAAAAATCACAAGTTGAAACTTGAGTAGTGTCAATTGTGGAATGGTTAATTATTAAATGGATTTCGAAAGAGCTATCACAGCCAAATTGTGTGGCCAAAGTATCGTAAAATGTCCCGCTATTGTTCCATGCGTATTTTCCACTCGGAGATTTGTAGGTACCACAAGAGGTAACATTTTTCGTATGGCTATACGAATTATTAATGGTTAGGTTTAATACTGCTACAGAATCGCATCCACCTTTACTTAAAAGTGAATCATAATGTACTCCCGAACTGGCATATCGGACTTGATTTCTTGACCAAATAAAACTATCGCAAGAAACTACAGTATCCCTTTTTAATGAGGGTTGATAAACTGTGAGATAAACTACCAAAAAGCTATCGCATGTATTTAATCCAGGAGTGATTACTGTGTCAGTATAGACCCCTGATTGCGTCCAAAGATATTTTCGTGAAGGCGATATTATCCGTTCGCATGCAACCATTTTTATGGTATCTATTTTCGGTTGACTAATCGTAATATCATACAATACAATAGAATCACATCCATCTGGCGCTACAAGAGTATCAATATGTTGGCTTGTTGAATACAACTTCTTGCCAGACGGCAATTGATATTTGTAACAATTGGTATCAACAACAGTATCTCTGTAAACCAAAGTCGGTAATTTGTGCAGGTTAATTGTAATTATTGAATCACAACCATTAGCAGTCCGTATAGTGTCCTTGTAAGTCCCTGATGTAAAAAACTTTTTCTTTGAAGGCGCAACAAAAGGCTTACATCTTATTGTATCCGAAATGGAACCAAATTTGACGCTATCACAAGGAATTATCTCATAATAAAAACCCGCTTGGTAATTTTGAGGAACTTTATTTGTACTACTTTCTAAGTTACTCCAAACATTCTTAGCTCCAGAAGAAGCTGTATGATTAATACTTAAAAAATCATTGCCCGTTGAAGCCGTGTCTCCAACGATCCCAATATAGGCTGAAAGCCCGCTTGGCTGCACTCCATGGTGTAATACCTCATATATAAAAAGAATTTTATTCGACCCTTTAACAAGTCCTAAAAAAAAATTATTGCACGAGGCAACACAATCACCCTGCAGGTACCTTTCCCACTTAAAAAAGAAAATAGTATCAGCACCATTATTGACAGAGTACTTCCCATCAGTTCCAAACCGCCCGGGCATGATTAGATGATCATCCCACATAGGTGCAAGTAAATTTTTTGCTATTGAAGTTGAAAGTTTAGAATTAGTATCTACGTTGGTAACTGTAGTATCAAAACTCACCCAGCCCTTTGGACTAACCGCAATATGCGTATAATAATTATTTCGATATTTAAACTGAAATCCAATTGGCACAACCTCAACCTTGTTACTGTCGATATCTGTGGATGTCCAAGAAACACCAGGAATGCTATAAAAGCTAGAACCAGCATTTGCAGAGTAATGCAGGCGATTTTGAGCAAAAGTTGTTAGGAATCCTAATCCAAGAATGATAATAAAAGTGATTCTTTTAATCATATAAACTGAATACAAGTTACTCAAAGTTAGGGAGAAAAAACTTGTACTCCTCTTTTCTACTTAATAACTCGAGCCGGAGCTTCCTATTTTTTCAATTGGATGCCAAGTAGTTTTCACTTCGCTAAATGATTGTATAAGATAAGGGCTCTCCCCTTTTTCTGAATGAATCTGAGCATCGGTATAAGTCAATATCCGCTTTAGGTTTCCAGCTGATTTTTCTTTTAACTCTGTTATCGTTTTATCGTCTGAACCACAATAAACCGCGGCATTTACATCCATATGCTCTACTACATAGCTTTTCACTTCATTGAAATCTCCAGTTAGAATATTTACAACTCCACCAGGAACATCTGAATCATTAAGTACTTCGGCCAAAGTAACGCTGCACAATGGTTTAGACTCAGAAGCTATTGCAATAGCTGAGTTGCCACCAGCAATTACAGCTGCAATTGCAGTGGATATTCCTAAAAGCCCAGTCGATTCTGGGGCAGAAATTGCCACAACACCCATTGGTTCCAGCACAGAAAAGTTGAAATGGTTTGATGCTACTGGGTTTACTGAACTAAAAATTTGTTGGTACTTATCGCACCAACCAGCATAATACACCCAACGATCGATGGTGACATCCACTTCTTTTGCCGCCTGTGTTTTAGTGTATCCTTGAAGCATTAATTCTTCAATAAACTGAGCTCTTCTCCCCTCCATTATTTCGGCAATGCGATATAAAATTTGAGATCGATTGTATGCACTTCTACCAGCCCATGCCCCTTGAGCAGCTCGTGCGGCAACTACTGCGTTTCTAAAATCTTTTCTAGAACTCAAACAAACGTTTACGTCAATACCATTAGGGTTGTAATACCTTCCTGATTCCGTTCTTGGGAACTTTCCTCCAATATATATCTTGTATGTCTTTTTTACTGCCAACCTTCCCATCTTAATTGTTGAATTTTAAGTACGCCTCTAACCCATGAATTCCACCTTCTCGTCCAAAACCGCTTTCTTTATAGCCCCCAAAAGGACTTGTTGGATCAAACTTATTAAAGGTGTTTGCCCAAATTACTCCCGCACGCAATTGGCTTGTTAGGTTAAATATTTTTGATCCTTTGTCGGTCCAAACTCCCGCTGATAAGCCATAAGGTGTATTGTTGGCTTTTTGAATTACTTCACTAATAGTCCTAAAGGTCTGAATCGCTAATACAGGCCCAAAAATCTCCTCTTGGACAATGGTATTACTTTGAGCGGCTCCTGTGAAAATGGTTGGCTTACACCAAAACCCTTTTTTAGGAATATTGCACGAGGACTGATACATTTCTAAGCCTTCATTGTTACCAATTTTTAAGTACTTGTTTATTGTTTCTAATTGGCTTTTTGAGTTGATTGCTCCAATATCCGTATTCTTATCCAAAGGATCCCCAAGCACCAGATTATCTATTCTTGCTTTAAGTTTTTGAACTACTTCTCCATAAACAGATTCTTGCACAAACAAACGCGAACCTGCACAGCAAACATGACCTTGATTGAAATAAATACCGTTGATTATACCCTCAACTGCCTGATTGATAGCCGCATCTTCAAAAATGATATTTGCAGCCTTTCCGCCCAACTCAAGGGTAAGTTTTTTATTTGAATGTGCAGTTGCTCTTTGGATGATTTTACCAACCTCAGTAGACCCCGTAAAGGCAATTTTATTGACTTTAGGATGATTCACTATAGCAGCACCTGTTGCACCCGCACCTGTCACAATATTGACAACTCCCGGCGGAAATTCAGCTTCTTCAATGATTTCTGCCAACTTTAACGCCGTAAGAGGTGTTGTTTCTGCTGGTTTCAATACCACGGTATTACCACAAGCCAATGCCGGAGCTATTTTCCAAGCGGCCATCAATAAAGGAAAATTCCAAGGGATAATTTGACCAGCGATACCAAGTGGTTCTATTTCTTGGTTTGGAAAGGCATATTCCAATTTATCTGCCCAACCTGCGTGATAAAAAAAGTGTGCCGCAGCCAGCGGTACATCAATATCTCTAGACTCTCTAATGGGTTTACCTCCATCCAGCGTTTCAATAACAGCAAGCTCTCGTGCCTTTTCTTGAATTAAACGCGCCAATCGAAACAAATATTTACCACGCTCCTTACCAGAAATAGTTGACCAGCTTTTAAACGCCGTTTCGGCCGCCTTAACCGCTCGATCTACATCAACCTCATTTGCCTCTGCTACTAGAGCCAATTCTTGCTCGTTTGCGGGGTTTATCGTCTTGAAATACTTTCCGCTTTTGGGCTTTGTCCACTTTCCGTTAATAAACAACTCGTACGTGTCCCTTAATTGAATATGAGCAGTGCTCTCTTTTGCTGGAGAAAATTCAAATATTCCTTTCTTCTTTGCAGTCATTTCTTAGTCTTTTGAAAAATAATCAGGCGATTGATAAGCACCGGTCTTAGCTTTAGCGTATTGCATGAGCACATCGTTTGCAAGGCTTGATGCACCGAATCGAAACCATTCGTTTGACAACCATTTATCGCCTAAAACTTCTTTGACTAACATAAGATAATGCAGTGCTAATTTAGATTTCGAAATTCCCCCGGCGGGCTTCATTGCTATCATTTTGCCCGTATCATAGTAATAATCCCTTATGGCCTCCAACATAACGCAGGTTACATTCAAGTTGGCAGCTTTTGGAATTTTTCCAGTGCTGGTTTTTATAAAATCTGCCCCTGCGTATATTGCAATGTCACTGGCTTTGCGCACTTGATCTAAACTACCCAGTTCTCCGGTTTCTAAAATAACCTTCAATCTAGCTTTTCCACAAGCTTCTTTAATCGCTGCAATTTCATCAAATACAAAGCTGTATTCGCCTTGAAGGAATTTACCTCTAGAGATGACCATGTCAATCTCATCAGCTCCATTGTCTAATGCTATTTTAGTATCGGCCAACTTTACCTCCATTGAAGTTTGCCCAGATGGAAACCCTGTTGCAACAGAAGCAACTTTTACTCCTGAATTGCCCAAGGCTTTTTTTGCAACACCTACCATAGAAGGATATACACAAACGGCTGCCACCGTTGGTAGTTCAGGATATTGGTCGCATAAGTGCTGTGCTTTTGTGCACAACTGGGCGACTTTACCTTCCGTATCAGCCCCTTCCAAGGTGGTAAGGTCAATCATACTCAATGCGAGTTTTAACCCCTCAACTTTCATGTTGGTTTTAATGCTTCTGGCGGTTATTCGAGCTATCCTATCCTCTATACCAACTTGATCTATCGGTGGAGAACTGGTTTTTTGATTCAATAATTTTTTCATTGTTGTAAAAGTACAAAAAGCGCCAAGGCAGACACAAAAAAAGCCTTTCCGAACTAACGAAAAGGCTTTCTTTATAAAAACATAATTTTATCTTAGAACGAAGCGAACGGGCAAGTTATACTGCACTCGCACCGCTTTTCCACGTTGTTTTCCCGGGCTCCAATTTGGCATTTTTTCGACAACAGCAACGGCTGCTTCATCGCATCCACCACCAATTCCTCGAAGTACTCTCACTCCGTCAATTGCGCCATCTTCTTTTACAACGAAGGTGACAAATACAATTCCCTGGATATTGGCATCTTTTGCCATAGCAGGGTATTTTAGGTTCTTTCCTAAATACTTGTACAATTCAGCTTCTCCGCCTGGAAAAGAGGGCATGTCCTCAACAATTGTAAAAATCTCAGGCTCTACATACTCTTCCTCTTCCTCGATTTCTACGATTTCGATTTCAGTATCTTCGTCCATCTCGGTATCTTCCAATTCCAATTCGTCTTCAATTTCCTCATCATCTTCAACGATATCAATTATCGTTGTTTGAGGTGGCGGCGGTGGAGGTGGTGGAGGTGGTGGCGCCTGTTGGGTTAGAGGAATCATTTCTTCCTCCTCTATATCCAAATTCAAGGAACCTAAGTCTTGGTTGGTTTTATCAAAAATTGCCCATTCAAAGCTAACTAAAACTAGAGCGAGGGCAAAAACCAGACCTACTTGAAATAACAGACCTTTTCTTTTCTCAAGGTCTACAGAAGGGTTCTTTTTGTTATCCATTATTCAAATTTTTATAAAGATAGTGAGAAAAAATATTCTACATATTTCTTGCCAAAACTTTACATATTCTTAACCTACTATTCCTTTATAATCGTCAGCGGATAAAAGAGCGTCCATTTGACTCGCGTCACTTGGTTTGATTTTAACCATCCAGCCCTCTTCGTATGGACTAGCATTTACAGTTTCCGGAGCAGATTCTAATTCTGAGTTAAACTCAACTAGCTCACCGGATATCGGCATGAATAAATCTGAAACAGTTTTTACAGCTTCAATTGTCCCAAAAACTTCTTCTTGGTCTAAGGTCTCGCCTTCCGTTTCTATTTCAACGTAAACAATATCGCCTAATTCGCCTTGAGCAAAATCTGTGATACCAACTGTAACTGTTCCGTCACTTTCTTCCCTTATCCACTCGTGATCTTTCGTATATTTTAACTCTGCAGGAATATTCATCTTTTTCTATATAATTTTAAGCTAGACAAATATAAATTTTCTACCCTAACTCAGGTTATATCCAATAACAAATTGTTTAGGATATCGTGAACCTGAAACTTACTCCAAAGTTTGTGTTAGCTGTTCTGAAACTATTTGAAATAACGGGTATGTTCAGCACATAATCATAGAACAGGCGCAAATTGAGATTTGTGGATAGAGCATAATCGCCCGTTATTTTTAAAGAGAAAACATTTTGACCAGAAGTTGGAGTGTGCTCATTCTCAGCAATACGCCTAACGATTGCTCTGTTTTCTCTGTAACTTGCATCGGCTCTTAATTTTAAATCCGAATTAAGGGGTTTGCCATTTATTTTCCAAGGAAGTGATAGTGGGAAGCTATATCCAGCACCCGCAGTGTAAGTCTGACTTTTCTGCTCCATAATTTGTCCTGTACCTACATTTAGTGCCGCTGTTCGCCCTGTTTTATATTCCACCCGCGCTGTAATGCCATTTTTAAATTTAAAATCTAAATTGATTAGGGGTGAAAACTGTTCGGAAAGTGTAACGCTATTAAACTGGTACCTACCAATAAAATTACTATCCAAGTCGCGCTCTATGATATCTTCCAGTTGTTGTGTTTGCAATTCTTCAGCGATATCTTCCGATGATTTGAACTTTTGGTTGTTCACATAGCCACCAACCGTCAGGTTTGAAGTGTATCCAGAGCTGGTTGTAACCGTTTTGAAATATTTTTTCAACGCCGGAATCTTGCTTAGTCCATTGTATGAAATTCGCCAGTTTAATTTTGGCAATTCTTCAAAAATATTAAGTTTCTGAGTGTTAGGATCTGAGCCGGAATAAGCTGCAAGAAATGCTGGAATAAGCACATCAGCAGATGTTGGGCCAAAGCCATCGCGATACTCTGGATATTGTTCAGAAGCTCCATCAGAGTATTCTCCTAGCTCAGAATTTGCTGCCACACGGTCTGAAATAATCTTTCGGTACTCGAGCATATTTTCAAATATTGCGTTGTTATTAGTCTCTGGATCATCGCGCACCAAGCTCGTCCTTATCATATTGTAAGAAACCGTGTAATTCCCAGATAAAACGGGGCTCTGTTCATCCCAAAACCATTCTCTTGTGATGGAGTCCCGCTGATAGCGGTAGAAAAATGTTTCGTTTTGAGTGTTATTGTAACTGGCAGAAAAGCTAATTCTTAGGTCTTTTATGGGTTCGGCAGTTGATCTTAATGTTAAACGATTACTACTCATAGAGCTCATTTGATTGTTGAGGTTTGGGTTTCTCACTAACCATTCTTGGTCTGATGCGTAATTCCAAAAACGTTGAGATTCATCGGCTCCAAAATTGCTCTGCTTTCCAAATAAGAACCCCATTCCTGGCGCTCCATCATAATCATCCCAATCCCCACCTATGTATTGACTTGATGGTTTAAAACCCGGAATAAGCATTCCTTTTCCTTTTTGGTAGGAAATATTTGCATTGGTAAAGCTCATGAGCAAACGTGCTCCGCGGTCTATTATCGTGTACTTATTGGGGTCTTTTTTCTTAGACTTCTCTTCTGCTTGCTCACCTTCTGCATTTTCAGATAGTTCAGCCTCTAGCTCCTTATCTCTTATTTTTTTAGCCCGTTCACGAGCTTTTTTCTGTTGATGTCTTCTTTGTCGGGTTTGAACTCCTTTTAAGTAGTCGGATTTGGTGTAGAGTTTTCTTAGGTTTAAACTGTTTGAAAGACTTATAGAGTTGTTATTCTGAATGGTGTTGCCTATTCTAGAAGTGGAATCTGGATTTACGATAAGAGAGGTATCTCTGCCCAAAGGCGCCCTTGTCCAAGTGTAACCGGCTGAATAATCCAAAGAAGAGTTTATCCAATCTGTTGCGGGGATTTTATCCAGTGGTATCTTGTAATTAAAAGCTGAATTGTGGGTGTAGGTCATGTTTTCACCAAGTCCTTGTATTTCATTCCAAACTTCATTTTTCCAATTGTCCCAGTAACCCACACCCGTCTCGGGGTCAACATCATTTCTAGCACGTTCTGCAGGTCCTTCGGGCTCCATTATCAAGGAGTTGTTATTTGCTTGGAAACTATAGCTCAAGTTTTTAGTCAGATCGTACTTGAAGTTATAACTCCTGCTCCATGTAAAGTTTTTGTTGTAAAATTCAGGCAAACGCGCCGTAAGGCCTGGGTTGTTGTTTCTTACTTTATAAGCGTTATAAAGTCTGCTCATATTTGACGTCATAGAGAAAGACTTAGGTAACAAATAAAAATTCATTTCTCTAGCAAGTTTCGTATAATCAGACTCTCTGAGTAATTTCACCTTAGACAATGGTTTAATTGGCTTCGGAGAAAGGCCGTACTGATAAGTCAGCGCCAATCTTTGATTTCTAGTTAGGTCTCGTTCTGTCTCAAAATTTGTGCGTAACTCTTCTGACCACGCATAGGTTGCAGAAAAATTAGAGATATCGTACGGCATTGGTTTTTTGTCTTTATCCTTTGACTTTTCCTTCCTAACATTGGTAAAGTTTATGGACCTGCGCACTAACCTATCTTGAGTCACCTTTTTTACCGAGTCTCTTTCATTTCGGGTTTCCCACGCTTCTAAATAATCGCCAAACTCAATATCTGGAGCCAATGGAGAATAACGGGGTTCTTCTACCTCAATCCCATAACTGGCATAAACAGGTACTTTAACGCCCCAATCTTTTGGTAAAAACTTATCCAAATTTAATGCGGCTGTAGTATTAAATTGCCTTTTAGTTTCTTGCTGCCGCTCCGATACTATTTGATCTATGGAACCCCAACCAGGCGTACTCATACCAGCTGTCATATTGAAGTTAACCAGGTCTGCCATTTTTAGATTCGCATTACCTATTGTTGCCCAGCCTTTTGTCTGATCAAAATTGGACATGCGCAATTCGTTTACCCATACTTCTGCGCATTTAGGTAAGCCATCATCAGTGGCAGCCGTAGGATCCTGCCTCGGGTTCCGAATACCAATCATTATAGTTTTTATCTCTCCAATATTCGGGTTTCCTACAACATATATATTACCGCCATTATGATCCCCGAAAAACCTACGCCTTCGATTCATATCAGAGCCTCCATCAAGAATGATCTTATCTCGCTCTAGTTTTAAATCTGTCAAGGCTCGCAGGTCAATTTCAATGTCATTGGCCAATGGCCAAACTTGTCTTCTGTTCGCTTCAACCGCATCATTATATACACCTGGAGGAGTAATTACAAGTGGCAGTTCGTATTCGTAATAATGGTTTGTAAAATCTGTACCCAACCGTATAAATATATTTACATCACCCGACTCTATTGGTGCGTTATCAGCCAAAGACTCTGCATGCACATACATTTTTAACGTGCCATACTGCCTCAAATCCAGTGTCGTATTTCTGTAACTGGATACCGCTTGCCCATCCGGTAAATCGCAAACTGTCATCTGCAATGCTTGTTCGTTGATTTGTTGCAGGTTGGTGGTATTAATATTTTGCTCTCTCTGAATATCTGGAGGCAACACATAATTCACAGGAATTTTACTGGCATTTTCTTCAATATTTACCGCACCAATATTGAAATCAATCTCAGAGTCTGTAGTAATTCCCTCCGGGTTATTATCTATTTCTCCAAGGTATTTTCTCCATTCCCCACGCACCAACTCTAGGCGAGCAAAGCGCAAATGCATTGGATTATCGAATCCTTTCATGAACATCCGCATAAAACGAATGGACCTAAAGTCATTAATTTGCCCGTGCCTTGTTTTTCTCGGTGTCCTTACGGGAATTCTAAATTGATACCAGGTAATCTCTCGCTTTCTTCCATCATTTGTAGAAACAGTGGTAGTCAACACATCAGAAATAAAATTTGCACCTACATTCTCTGGCGAAATGGCATTTTCTGAAATGTCTACCGCATATTGGTAATAGGCCTCAACAGGGTTTACCACATTATCTGCATTTATATCTTCTTTATCAGGTCGAATGGAAGAAGCAGTGGAGTAACCCGCTTGGTTTTGTGTGCTGTATATCTCTTGTGTCGGGGAGTTTCCCTCAGTACCGTTAAAATCTTTATACCGCTCGAGAATATTTAACTGAGCTGCATCGTAATCATCATCCCTGAAGTAGTTATAATTATCCGAAGATGGGTCATTTTGTATGCGCTCAAGTTCTTCCGGGTTTTGGGTGATTACGGTTGAGATTTGCTCTATAAAGTCGTTGTAAAACTCCAGTTCCGATTCGGCAGCCAAACCATCTAATCCGGCATCTTGAAATGGTCGAGACCCGGCTAAATTATCAAAACCATCGGCAAATGGAGTTCCTCGAGTTGTTCTACCCCAAACTGAATTGGTATCGTTTTGAATGGTGGTAGCTTCTTCTTCATTATCTGGTAGCAACTGCTCAAATAAATTTAACCCATCGGTCATTACATCTTCTGATATATTACCTAGGTTAAAGTATAACTTTCCATTTTGAGGCGACCCCTCATAGTCCTCATTAAAAGGATCCATCATCCAAAATTGGATGTATTCTACATTCGCAGCTTCAAAATCATTTTGATCTATCCGGCGGCTGATACCACCCCATCTTGTCTCTGGTTGCAGTAAGCTTCCATCTGCGGCTGTTCCTGCTGAATACCTTCTGCCAAAATCATCTGTCCCGTTAACATCGTAATTGTACATACCACGCTCAGACGGATAGAAAGACAAATCCAATACGGTGGTATTGGTAGGTGTACCGGCCGCAATTTCCTTATTTGGAAATATTTCAGTTTCCAATACTTGTCTCATAAAGTGGTTGGAAAGCACATTTTCGTCATTTGCTCCCTCTGGCGAATCATTGGTATAAAAAATAGGATCTACGATTCTCCAAGCTAGTTTGGCACGGTTAAAGCCGGAAGCTCTATTGTTAAACAACACTCCTTCTGGAAATTCAGTAGGCTGAAAATTGGGAGTACTTGCTAAAAACCAATTATTAAATGACCGTAAATCAATCGTATTTTGACTTCCTTCAAAGTCATCTATGTAAGCGTTTCCATCTTCGCCAATGGCACTGGAATGGCCGGGCAGAATTTGAGCAAACTCTCCTTGAACCGACAAGGAAGAAGTCTCTTTTGTATCTATCAATGGAATTGCATCAACCACCCGAGTTAACCAGGGCAGTTCAGTTTTGTAGGTGGCATCCAAACCGTATACCCAGTTTGAAATCGGCTCATATCCAATATCTACTTTCTGAGAGAGCGGTCGTTCCCACAAATGCATCAAGCTACCCCCAACAACGAAATCATCGGAAACTTTAAAATCCATTCGATGACCCAAAAAGTTTTTTTGCTGTTGAGCAAACAACTGATTACTCTCCAATGAGACTTTTACTGGCACTCCAGACTCAATAATGGACTGATTAATAATCTTTACTCTACCGAGAGTATAATCTACCGTATAATCTTGATTTTCTGTGAGTTGCCTGCCTCCTGCAGTGACCGTTACCGATCCCTCTGGAACATTTAATGCGTTTAAGGATATTTCATTACTTGACTCCGACTGATATTGGCCTTTAAGGCTAAATCTGTTTTTTTCGGGATAACGCACCTTCGCATCCGCTTGGGTGTTATCGTATAGGCTGTCGAAGCCATATATCTCCATCAGTTGATCTACTCGATCTGGAGCCAAGTTTTTATCCTCAAATGCCTGCCTTAGCCCATCTCCAAAGGGCTCCAGTTTTGGAATTATTACTCGACCGTTATTGGTATTAATGGTAATGTTGGGAACAAAATCAAAAATTCCATCTTGAGCAGGTTGGCCGTTAAAATTAACTTTATCCATTCCTAACAACTGCACTAAGCTGTTATCATTCAATTCTGGCTGAGGTATAAAGTTAATGTCGACACCTTTATCTTGATCTAAATACCAAACATTAAACTTAAAGCCATCTTTTTTTACTCGATAAGCACCTATCGAATAAATGTTTTTCATCATTAAATCCCACATTGGGACCTTTGTATTCAATTCGGTGCTTTTCAGCATTTTTACTAATAGCGGTTTGGGTTGTGCTACTTCATTAGAAAATTCACCAACCCTAAAAATCTCTCCTTGAAACGTGTACTCATAAGCCACGGCCAGTACTTGGTTCGAATTGATTTGTTGTTTTAAAGAGATGTAACCCAGCTGAGCATTTAATTCAAAGTCATTTGGCCCAAGCATACGAGCAAGTTCTACTTTTTGGAAATCCAACCTTGGGTCCAAATCCATTTGCGCCTGAAGCACTGGAATAGCAGACTCAATGTTTCTACTCTCTATTCCGCCCATATTTCTAAAAACATCGGCGTACAAATTGTTTGCTTCGTTATCAACAGCCCCATTAAACCTCAAATTTGGTCGAACTACATAGTTCCTGTTTTGCGAAGGGTTATCAACATTTCTGTAAATAAAATCTGGATTCGCCGTACCTAAATCCTGAAATGCGATAACATCCCGCGCAGTAGGATCTGTTCTGGTATTGGTAACCCAAACTTCAATTCTAGTCACTACGTATGCCGACTGCAAATAGAGCGGATCTGCAATGGCCGTCTCATAATTGTTTCTAAATAATTCATTCAAAAAGAAGTGCTTATTTGCTTCATAATTATCTCCTTGAACCTCAAATTCACTGATTTGAGCTCCACCCTTTGATTCTACTTCACTTTTTTGACCTCTATCCTGTGACAGTACCGTGGTCATGGTTAATCGACCAAATTTGGTTTTTGCTTTTACACCAAATAAACTTTGACTTCCAGTTATCAATTGGCTATTAAGCGGCATGGTTACATTTCCTAACTCTATCTTTTGAAGGATTTCGTCTTCGTAGCCCGTATATTCAATTTTAAATTGGTTCTGAAAATCAAAGGTTGCTTGAGTATTATAATTTGCACTTACTTTCAATTTATCCCCGATGTTCCCAATCAAGTTCAACTGCATATTCTGATCAAATTGAAAGGTAGCTATTCGCCTACTCCTTATCGGAATAACGGGGTTGTCCGTTTTAGAGATTCGTCCACCAAAGGACACTTCGGCAGACCCCGATGGTCTTATGTCGATGTTATTTCCACCGAAAATACGATCAAAGGCTCGTGATTTAATTTTTAACTGCGGTGCAAATGGTGTTTTTCCTTCTTCTTCGAATTCTTTTTCGGCGGAAACTTTATCTTTCCAGTAATCGGACATGCTCTTCTTGCGTTGCATTTCCAAATATTCGTCAAAGTCAATATAGGACGGAGGTTTGTAGTTTATCCGATCGCCCATTTTTTGCGTCACCTCGTATTTTCCTGTGGCAGGATTATATTTGATACCTGACTTAATATTTGAAGGATCTTTTAGGTCCAGCTTAGAACCTTCATCACCAGTGGAGGTTGCTGGAGAGCTGGATATTGGATATTTCAGGTCAATTTCTTCAGTGTCGCCCGAATCGATTGGCATGGTTTGGTAATCAAATTCAAGAATATACCTTCCCCCTTTTACCTCAGAATCTATCCGGCCAAATAAAAAAATGGGTATAAAACCCAAAAATATGAGTGCGCTTTTACGCCAGTTTAACCACACAACGAACGAATCGTAGTCTTTTTATAATTGCTTTAAAGCTTCCTTTATAACCTGCTCTACAGAGTAGTCTTCTGACTGATCTCTGAAGATTTTTTGCAGAACTTTTGTGCTTCGTTTGCGATCGAAACCAAGAACTGCAAGTGCGGATAACGCCTCTTCTTTAGTTGTATTGTCCTGAAATGAAGAAATTTCTAGTTGTGGCAGTTCTTTGGCGACTTTATCTTTTAAATCAATTACGATTCTTTGGGCAGTTTTTGCACCAATTCCCTTTATTGATTTTAATAACTCAATATTTTCATTGGCAATTGCAGCAAAAACATCCTCTGATTTATAGGAAGAAAGTATAATTCTGGCCGTGTTCGGGCCTATGCCTGAAACGGATATTAGGTTGCGAAAAAGCTGTCTCTCTTGAGTTTCGGAAAAACCATACAAAGAGTGCGCATCTTCACGTACCACCATGTGTATAAATAACTTACAAGCTTCAGAGTTTCCCATCTTCTCAAAAGTTTGTAAGGAAATGTTTACATAGTACCCAACTCCATTGCAGTCGATAACCGCATAAGCAGGAGTTTTTTCAATTAATCTTCCATTGAGAAATTCTATCATAAAATTGTTCTCTTTGCTTTTCTAAACTCTTGTAATTTATGGCTCCTTTGCTGAGCATCTACTGCTGCAATTGTAACCATATTCACTATTTCTCTAACTGAGCTACCCAGTTGCAGCACATGTACGGGCTTTTTCATTCCAAGCAACACCGGCCCCATAGTTTCAATATCGCTAATTTCTTGCATGAGCTTATAAGCTATATTTCCAGACGCTAAATTTGGGAATATAAGCGTGTTTACCCTGTGCTTCGCTAATAAAGAAAATGGAAACAACTCCTCGGTCAATTCTCTATTCAAGGCAAAGTTTGCCTGCACTTCACCATCAACAATTATATCCGGGTGGTTCTTATGTAAAATCCGAACTGCTTCTTGTACTTTTTTAGAATCTTCACCATCAGAAGAGCCAAAGTTACTGTAACTCAATAGGGCAATTCTTGGTTTTAATTTATAACCACGTATTGCCTCGGCTGTTAGCACTGTAATATTGACCAATTCCTCTGCTGTAGGGTTAAAATTAATGGTGGTATCTGCGAGAAATAAGGGGCCTTTCTTAGTATTGAGAATATACATTCCTGCAATATTCTTTTGCTTTGCATTAGAACCAATTATTTGCAGCGCTGGTCTCAAGGTATCAGGGTAGTTTCTCGTTATGCCCGAAATAAATGCATCTGCTTCACCCCAGCGAACCAAGGCTGTTCCGAAATAATTTCGCTCTCGCATTATTTTTTTAGCTTCGTGCAGTGTGTAGCCTTTTCTTTGCCTTAGCTCATAAAAGTTTTGACCAAACTTATTTCTAAGCTCCTCTTGTTTTCTGCTTCTGGGGTCTAGAATAGGTACATCAGCTAAATCCAGCTCATAGGTCGCTATCAGCTCATTTATTCGATCAACCTTACCCAACAGTATAGGTTCGGCAATACCCTCGTCCTTCACTATTTGCGCAGCTTTTAAAATCTTGTAGTTATCTGCTTCAGCAAAAACTACTTTTTGAGGGTCTTTTCGCGCTCGATCCACTAGGCTTGTAACAATTTTGTTGTCCAATCCCAGTCGTTGCTCTAATTCATCAACGTATTTCTGCCAATCTTCGATAGGCTTTCGTGCAACCCCTGAATCCATGGCGGCTTTAGCTACAGCAGGAGATACCATGGTTATCAATCTATGATCCATTGGCTTGGGAATAATGTATTCGGTTCCGAAAGAGAGGATCTTTTCTTTGTATACAATGTTCACTTCTTCAGGAACCATCTCTTTTGCCAAGTCCGCGATTGCCTTCACTGCGGCGAGTTTCATTTCTTCATTAATTGCAGTTGCCTGCACATCAAGCGCTCCTCTAAATATGAAAGGAAATCCCAATACGTTGTTCACTTGGTTGGGATGATCCGAACGACCAGTTGCTACAATAACATCTTCACGAGCGGCTACTGCTTCTTCATAAGGAATTTCGGGGTTAGGATTGGCGAGTGCAAAAACAATACAGTTTTTTGCCATACTTTTTACCATTTCTTTGGTAACCAGATTACCGCGAGACAGTCCCAAAAACACATCAGCCCCATTCAATGCTTCTTCTAAAGTGTTGGCCTTAACTTCATTTGCGAATAAAGATTTGTACTTATCTAAATTATCTCGCGAAGGCTTTATCACACCCTTACTATCGCACATTACTATATTTTCTCGCTTTGCGCCTAAAGCGATGTACAATGATGCACAAGATATGGCACTTGCCCCTGCTCCACTAACTACAATTCTTACCTCCTCAATTTTCTTATTGCTCAATTCTAGCGCATTTATCAATGCTGCTGACGATATAATTGCTGTACCGTGTTGATCATCATGCATGACTGGAATATCCAATTCTGCTTTCAAACGCTCTTCTATTTCAAAAGCTTCCGGTGCTTTTATATCTTCAAGGTTCACTCCGCCAAAGGTGGGCGCTATATTCTTAACCGTACGAACAAATTCATCAATATCAGTGGTATCTACCTCTATGTCAAAAACATCTATATCTGCAAAAATTTTAAACAACAAGCCTTTGCCTTCCATTACTGGTTTGGAAGCAGCCGGACCAATATCGCCTAAACCTAACACTGCAGTTCCGTTTGAAATAACGGCTACTAGATTACCCTTAGCAGTGTAATCAAAAACAGTTTCTGGTTTTTCAGCTATCTCCAAACAGGGTTCGGCCACTCCCGGAGAGTATGCTAGACTTAAGTCCCTTTGTGAAGAATAGGGTTTAGTTGGTTTTACCTCTATCTTCCCTTTTCTTCCCCTCGAATGGTAATCTAAAGCTTCCTGCTTACGTGTTTTACGCATAATTTATTTCCTCAAATTGAACGCTCAAAAGTAATACTTTGGCTTGTTAAGCATACCAATTGAGCGTGCAGGATATAATGAAATATAATCTTATGAAAATCATAATATTTAGCGGGGCCGGGATTTCGGCAGAAAGCGGCATTTCAACTTTTAGAGATACTGGGGGAATCTGGGAAAATAATAGCATTTATGATGTAGCTACAAAAGAAGCCTTCGATAAAAACCCTGAACTTGTTCTCGACTTTTACAATCAAAGGAGGCGCGCAATTGAAAAAGTAAAACCCAATAAAGCTCACCACGCAATTAAAAAATTAGAGCAAATAGGGGATGTTCTTGTGATAACTCAGAACATTGATGATTTGCATGAACGAGCTGGATCGGCATCTGTGCAACATCTACACGGTTGCATCACACAAGCAAAAAGTAGCAAAGTAAATGATCATGTGGTGGATATTGGCTATAATGACATAAAGATGGGAGACTTAGCCACCGACGACTCTCAATTGAGACCACATGTGGTTTGGTTTGGCGAGGAGGTGCCCGAACTGCCCAAAGCAATCGAAAGTGTTCGTCTTGCAGACTTAATGATTACAGTTGGCACCTCTTTAAACGTATATCCGGCTGCCAGTTTAATTCACGAGACATCCAAAAAATGTAAGCACTTCGTAGTGGACCCTAAGGCGAATGAATTAGCAATACCCGATAGCTTTACTGTTATTAACGAGGGTGCAGAAAGCGGATTAACTCGTTTGGTACACCATTTGTGTCAGGCGTAAAATATATTCAGAATCTAAAGGTTTATTTAACTCATTAAACTGAAATACTTAAATTCGCTGACTTACAATTTTTAACAAATGAAAAAAATCATAATTATTACCACGTGCGCTTTACTATCAGCTTCAATGCTGTTTGGACAAAGCAGAACTATTCCTTCAATTGACATTGAGGATATTGATGGAAACACCTTTAATACCTCAGAAATACTTAATGAAGGCAAGCCTGTTCTTATTAATTTTTGGGCCACGTGGTGCAGCCCTTGCAAAAGAGAGTTGAATAATATTGCAGAAGTTTATGACGATTGGATTGATGAAACTGGCGTTAAAATTTATGCCATTTCCATTGACGACGCTCGTAATGCTCCAAAAGTTAAACCTTATGTAGACGGAGTTGCGTGGGATTATACGGTTCTGTTGGATAAAAACTCAGATTTTAGAAGACAAATGGGGGTAGTAAACGTGCCACATTCCTTTTTAGTTGATAAGAACGGAAAAATTGTTCATCAACATACTTCCTATCAAGAAGGTGATGAAATTGAACTCTATGAAAAGGTTAAGAAATTAGCGAATGGGGAGCCACTTGACTAAGCCTTGTTAATTCTCTAAATACTCTAAATGCATTTTCTAAAGAAAACACTAGTTCTTTTATCAACTGGATTTTGTCTAACAACAACCCTACACGCGCAGAATCTTCTTGAGGAGACTGCGAAAGCTCCGCTCGAAATACACGGTAATTTTAACGCGACTAGTCAATATTACATTCCAGACACGGCAATTGCGGCTCCCAATGTTCCCGAACAGTTTTTGATTAATGGCTACGGAAATGTTATTGCAACTAAGGGCGCATTTTCTGCCGGAGCTCGTTATGAAAGTTATGAAAACGTACTGCTAGGCTTTGACCCACAATTCAAGGGCAGCGGGTTTCCTTATCGGTACTTTGCCTTTAATAACAAGGGGTTAAATGTAACTGTAGGGAATTTTTATGAGCAATTTGGAACAGGCATGCTATTGCGTTCATATGAAGAACGAGATTTAGGTCTTGATAACGCCTTTGATGGAGTAAGAGTTAAATATGATCTTGGAAACGGAATTCGATTTAAAGGGTTAGTTGGTAGACAACGACTGTTTTTTGCCAAAGGACCAGGAATAGTTCGTGCGTTAGATGGGGAAATCAATATCAATGAAGCCTTTGCTGGTATGGAAGATAAAAAACTAAAACTTCTAGTAGGAGGTAACATAATAAGTAAATATGAAGAGGATAATAATCCAGACTTAGTTTTACCTGAAAATGTTGCAGCATACAGCGGAAGGCTAACGACTCGTTACAAAAACTTTTCGCTCGTCACCGAGTATGCCTATAAAGAAAATGACCCTTCTAACGATAACGGATTAATTTATAAAGAAGGTCAAGGATTATTTGTCAGTGCATCATACAGCAGAAGAGGCTTTGGAGTAAATCTCTCGGCAAAGCATATTGACAACATGAGTTTTCGTTCAGACAGAACAGAAAGTATTAATAATCTGATGATTAATTTTTTACCAGCTCTCACCAAACAGCACACGTATAATTTGGCCGCAACACTTTACCCATATGCTACGCAACCAACTGGGGAAATCGCTTTTCAAGGAGATGTTGTTTTTCGATTAAAGAAAAAGACCTGGTACGGGGGTAAATATGGAACTCGTATTTTACTGAACGGCTCGGTTGCCTACGGTTTGGATTCTACCAGATTAAACGACATAAACACGGAGAGAAAAGGATACACCACCAAATTTTTCTCGCCTGGACAAGAACAATATTTCCAAGATCTAAATATTACGGTTGAGCGGAAATTAAATAAAAAGTTTAAAGCCAAAGCAATGTATATGAATCTGATGGTTAACAACCGGATTACAAGATACAGTGGTTTAAATGGTTCGTTTAATGGAAATATCTATGCCGATATTGCCGTTATTGATTTAATGTATAAAATCAAACCTAAACACGCTATTCGTACAGAAATTCAGGGCTTATGGACAGGTCAGGATATGGGCGATTGGGCTACATTAATAATTGAATATACCTATTCACCGCATTGGTTTGTAGCTGTTATGGATCAGTACAATTACGGAAATTCAATTGAAAAAAACCAAATTCACTATCCATACGCAACATTTGGTTACATAAATGGAGGAAATAGAATTGCCTTTGGTGCTGGAAGACAAAAAGCTGGCTTGTTTTGCGTAGGAGGAGTGTGTAGAGTAGTTCCCGCGTCGAACGGAGTAACTTTAACCGTAACTTCGAGTTTTTAAAATATTAGTTATGTTGAGATTTTCATTTATTGCTATACTGTTTCTTGCCGTAATCGCATGCGATAGAGTAAAAGATCCATACGAAGGCATTGAACGAGATGATGACACCACCGTTGTCATAATTGATACAACGGATAAAAGTTTTTGTGGAATTGAAGAGTACGACAGCGAATTAAACGACACTATCTATAACGATTCTTTATCTAAATTCAGAAAAGTACTTCTTGAGGAGTTTACTGGCCATTTGTGTGGATTTTGCCCTCCACAGTCTAAAAAGCTTATTGCTAAATCAGAAGATGAGTTAGAAGGAAAGTCGGTGGTCATGAGTATTCATGCTGCAAATTTTGCAGCACTTGTAAGGAGTAAAGGATATGTAACTGACTTCACAACCGAAGAAGGTGATGATTTGCACGATAGATATAAAGGAGGCTATTCAGCTCCTAGTTTAATGATGAATAGGTCAAACATTCCTGCTTCGGCTAACAAGTGGGACCTGATGCTTGACTCACTGAATAACTCGGGTTACTATGACAACCCAGTAGTAAAGTTTAACGTACGCAATATTTATAATGAATCGATTAAAAAAGGCAAGGTAGATATCGGAATTACCTTTTTGCAAGAGCAGCTGAATAAGAACTTTACTTTAGGGGTATATATAACAGAAGACAATATAATTGCCAAACAAAAGTGGTACAATAACGACCCAGAAGATGTGCCTGATTATAACCACAGACATGCGATAAGAACAGCCATTACTCCTACTTTTGGAAGAAGCTTAGCTAGTGGTAATTTCACTGTTGATCAACAGGAAAATGTTTCATTTTGTTACGATATAGCTGACGAATGGAATTCGGAAAAATGTACACTAGTTATTTTTATCGGCGATGCTCAATCTAGTGAAATCTATCAAGTAGATGAGATTTCGGTAACTAGTAAATGATTTTGAGAATCTTTATTTCTTTACTAATTGCTCTTATCGTCTTTAAAAATGGTAATGGGCAAAAAGAATCGACAGACAAATCCTTCAAATCAGGAGCAAAGCTGGGTCTTAACACCTCTCAAATGATGGGTGACGGTTATTCAGGATACAATAAATTGAATATTCAAGGTGGTTTTTACTTGAATAAACACCTTTCAGAAAGTTCACTGATTCAATTTGAATTACTCTATATCCGAAAAGGATCCTACGATCCAGGTGATCCAGAAAATGGCAATTTCAATACCTACAGATTACAACTGGATTACATAGAAGTGCCACTATTGTATCAATACAATTTAGACAAGTTTATATTCGAAATAGGTCCTGGAATTGGTGTACTATTCAATACGCTAGAAGAGGACGCCAATGGTGTTGTACCTGCAAGTGGATTCAATTGGAGGCCTTTCGAAATAGACGCAATGGCAGGAGTCAATTACCAACTCAACGAACATGTTTCATTTAATATTAGAATCCACCAATCACTTCTATCTATTGTTTCCACAAGAATAATCACCCCATACGGTGCATTCGGTGGAGCTTACAACTCCTTAATTGGTGCAAGCTTTAATTGGACATTTTAATCGCTAATAAACTTTAAGTTTCTTTTTAAACCTTCAAACTTCGTGCGCTTCACTGCTGAACGTTTAAATATCTCTTTAAATACATCTTCGGATAAATCTTTCCAATCGTTTCCGGTAAAGCTAAGTAGTTTCGGATGCGGCTTAAAAGCACTTTCGTTGGTTGGTCTACTAAATTTATTCCACGGGCAAACGTCCTGGCATATATCGCAACCAAAAGCCCAATTCTCAAATTTACCTTTTTTACTTTCCGGTATCTCTCCTTTGAGTTCAATGGTAAAATAGGATATACATTTACTGCCGTCAACTACATAGGGCTCTACTATAGCTTCTGTTGGGCACTCATCTATGCATTTCGTGCATGTTCCACAATAATCTTTAATTCCTTGGTCATACTCCAGTTCAATATCAATAATTAGTTCTGCAATGAAAAAAAAGCTTCCTTGTTTTGGGTGTATCAAATTACTATTCTTGCCTATCCATCCTAAACCTGATTTTTGTGCCCATACTTTATCCATGACTGGCGCACTATCCACAAAAGCTCTAGCCTGAATACTTCCTATATGTTCTTCCAGTGTTTTAATAAGCTCTTTAAGCTTCTTTTTAATCACAAAATGGTAATCCTCTCCATAAGCGTATTTCGATATTTTTGGCGCTCCATTTTGTTGTTCTTTTTCCGGAAAATAATTCAAGGTAAAGGAGACAATAGATTTTGCTCCGGGCATAAGCTTTGTTGGGTCAATGCGTTTATCGAAATGGTTTTCCATCCAGTTCATTGTACCCTGATATCCGCTATTGAGCCAAGTTTCTAACTGACTCGCCTCTTTGTTTAATGCCACAGCCTTTGATATCCCAACTTGATTAAACCCTAACTTAAGAGCCTCAAGTTTCAAAAAATCACTCATTTGAGCCTTTTGCATAGGCTAGAACAAAGTGTTTTGTGATGCTTGTGGTGCAATGCCCAAATGCTTATAAGCCTTTTCTGTCACCTCTCTTCCGCGTTGAGTTCGCATTAAAAAGCCCTCCTGGATTAAAAAAGGCTCGTATACTTCTTCTATAGTACCAGAATCCTCTCCGACAGCAGTAGCAATAGTGTTTAAACCCACAGGTCCTCCTTTAAATTTCGATATAATGGTCAGTAATATTTTATTGTCCATTTCATCCAATCCAGATTGGTCCACGTTTAATGCATCTAGTGCATAATGAGAGATCTCTTGATTAATGTTACCATCACCTTTTATTTGGGCAAAATCTCGAACTCTTCTCAAAAGTGCATTTGTGATACGCGGCGTACCTCTGCTACGGCTGGCAATCTCCTTAGCTGCTAAATCTTCTATTTCAATATTTAAAATGCTCGCACTTCTCTTTAAAATACCCCCGAGTATCTTAGTATTATAGTATTCGAGCCTAGCGTTTATGCCAAAACGCGCTCTTAACGGTGATGTTAATAATCCAGATCGCGTAGTTGCACCAATCAAGGTAAATGGCTCTAGGTCTATTTGAACACTTCTTGCATTTGGTCCAGTATCGATCATGATATCAATTCGATAATCCTCCATAGCGGAATACAAAAACTCCTCAACAATTGGACTTAAACGGTGAATTTCATCTATGAATAAAACATCATTTCGACCCAAATTGGTTAACAGACCAGCTAAATCACCCGGCTTATCAAGTATTGGACCTGATGTAATCTTTATCTCTACATTTAACTCGTTTGCAATAATATGGGCTAAGGTTGTTTTACCAAGTCCTGGAGGTCCATGCAGTAACACATGATCCAGTGCTTCATTTCGCTGCAGTGCAGCTTGAACAAAAACCTGAAGGTTTTCAAGCACCTTTTCTTGTCCAGTAAAATCCCCAAATAAGCTCGGTCTTAAAACCTGTTCGATATCCTTATCCGTAGGATTTAAGTGTTCAGATTCTGGGTTTAAATTTTCGTTCATTTCTTAGTAGACTCTCAAATTTAAGACAAAAAAAATGTCCTGATTCAAGTTGAACCAGGACATTTTCAAATACTTCATTTCGTTTCTAATGACCTTCTCCATCAATTTCACCTTCCTCAAGCGGAACCGTTTGCGGTATAAAATCTTGTCCAGGAATTCTATAGTCATCGCCTTCTTTGTTTGGCTTACTATAATCATAAGGCCAACGATGTACCACAGGTAGAGCTCCAGGCCAGTTTCCATGCACATGTTCCACAGGGGTTGTCCACTCCAGTGTATTCGAGTTCCATGGATTTTTAGGTGCTCTTGGTCCTTTAAACATGGAATAAACCAAATTGAATGCAAAAATAAATTGTGCCAATCCACCAATCATTGCAAAAATGGTCACCATCAGACTTATATCACTTAATCCATCAAATAACGGAAACTCAGTATTTGCGTAATAACGCCTCGGCACACCAGCCAAACCTTGGAAATGTTGAGGGAAGAAAACTCCATATGCACTTATGAACGTAATCCAAAAATGTAGGTACCCCAATTTCTTATTTAACATTCTACCCCACATTTTTGGGAACCAGTGATAAACACCAGCAAACATCGCCATAACTGCCGAGAGTCCCATTACAATGTGAAAATGAGCTACCACAAAGTATGTATCATGTAAATTGATATCCAAGGCCGCATCCGCCAATATAATTCCAGTTACACCTCCAGTAATAAAAGTACTTACCATTGCAATTGCAAACATCATAGCAGGTGTGAATCTTATTGAACCCTTCCAAAGGGTTGAAATAAAATTAAATGCTTTTACAGCAGAAGGAATTGCAATTAGTAATGTTGTAAATGTAAATACTGCTCCAACAAACGGATTCATACCTGTTACGAACATATGGTGACCCCACACAATAAAAGATAAAAATCCAATTGCTAATATAGAACCAATCATAGCTCTATAGCCGAATATGGGCTTTCTTGCATTGGTTGAAATAACTTCTGAGGTTATACCCAAAGCCGGTAACAAAATAATATACACTTCGGGATGTCCTAAGAACCAGAATAAATGTTGAAACAATAGTGGGCTACCTCCAGTGTGATCTAATGCCTCTCCAGCTATGTATATATCTGACAAATAGAAAGACGTTCCAAAGGTTCTATCAAAAATCAATAACAAAGCTGCAGCAAACAATACAGGGAAAGAAAGCACACCTAAAATAGCTGTTACAAACAATGCCCAGATGCTTAAAGGCAAACGAGTCATTTTCATTCCTTTAGTTCTCAAGTTAATGACGGTAACAATGTAGTTCAAACCACCCAGAAGTGAAGAAACTATAAACAAGGACATACTCACCAACCAAAGTGTCATACCCATACCAGAACCTGGCATAGCTTGAGGCAAGGCACTCAATGGAGGGTAAACCGTCCAGCCAGCCGCAGCTGGTCCACTTTCAACGTACAGTGACGCAACCATTACCACAGAGGATAAAAAGAAAAACCAATACGATAGCATATTAATCATTCCCGAAGCCATATCTCGTGCACCAATCTGAAGTGGAATTAACAAATTAGCAAATGTTCCACTCAACCCTGCTGTTAACAGAAAAAACACCATTATAGTTCCGTGAATGGTCACTAATGCTAGATACATATTTGGATCTAAAACTCCTCCCGGAGCCCACTTATCTCCAAGAAAAAAGTTCAGTACTCCAAAGCTCTCACCAGGGAAAGCTAATTGAAGTCTAAATAATAAAGACATCATCATTCCGATGAATGCCATTACAGTTCCCGTCAACAAGAATTGACGCGATATCATCTTGTGATCGTAACTAAATAAATACTTTGTAAGAAACGTCTCTTTATGCTCAGCCATCTTCCTTCCGCTTATTTATCTTATTGTGCTTGCGCAACATTAAATTTAGGTTGTTCTGCCAACCATTTATTATAATCTTCTTCTGTGTCCACTATTATGTTCATCTGCATGTTATAATGAGCAGATCCACATATTTTATTGCATAGTAGTAAGTAATGAAAATCAGGATTTCCTGTAATCTCCCTCATTTCTTTAGTAGTAATAATCGGAGTGAAATAAAAATTAGTAATAACACCAGGAACAGCATTCATTTGTGCTCTAAAATGCGGCATATACGCTGAATGAATTACATCTTGACTTCTAATCGAAAAGTTTACCGCTTTATTCACAGGTATGTGAAATTCTACTTTCGTCAGGATGTCATCATCGGCCACTGAAAAGTCCTGTTCTTTGCTTTGTTCCTTATATTGAATAACGGCCGCCCGGTTCTTCTTCACCAACTTAATCTGATCAAGAATTTCTTCGTCAGCTACTCCTCCGGGATAAACTTTAGATCTGCTGTCCTCCAATTCCTGAATTTGTTCATCATATAGGTTTAATCTTTCGTCAATAGTGTTTTTGTTGATCACACCTAGAGCATTAGTCGCAGAAATCATTCTGAAATTAGCTTTCCCTAATACATTATCCTCTCCTGCATATCGAGCAGTCCAATCAAACTGACGCGCATATAACTCGATATTTATAGCATCTTCTGGCTTGTCCATAGTCATAGAATTCCATGCCGAGATACCGTAAATGATTATAATCGCTAAAACCACAGCAGGCGCAGTAGTCCATATCAACTCCAATCGATTGTTGTGCGTTACATATGTTGCTTTTGGGCTTACCGTTTTTGCATATTTCGCAATAAAAACCATCAACACTACATGTGTCAATACAAATACAATTGTGATAATGATCAAATTGAAATTCATCAACCAATCGTATTCTACTCCATGAAGAGAAGCTGATTGAGGCAAAAGTTGATCACCAAAAGCGACTACTAGGTAAATAAAAAATGCAAAAAAACCTGTAAAGAAAACAACGAAACCCCAACGGATATTGTTCGTTTCCTGCTTGTTTACTTGTATGCCATTTTCTCCTTTCAAGGTATTTGATAACTCAAATACTCGAAGCATTTGCACTACGGCTACAATGCCTAGAATAATGACTAATGAAAGTAATAATGCTGCCATGTCTTTATCTTATTTTTTTATCTTAATTTCTTTTCAATTAATGTATTTCGTGATGCACACTTTCATCAAAAAACGGATGATTCTTTGCAACTAGCGGTGCCGATGCCAATGTCCTAGTGATTACAAATGTGAACAAACCAACGAAACCAATTGCCATTCCCACTTCCAAAAGGCCAATTGATCCACCTTCTTTCAAAGCACCAGGTGCTACCAACATATAAGTATCTACCCAATGTCCACAAAAAAGTATAACTCCGATAACGGTAAGCATCATCTTGTTTCTTTTCTTGTCTCTATCCATTAAGGCAAGCATAGGGAACAAAAAGTTCACAACAAACATTCCCCAATATAAAATTGGGTAATGATCTATACGCGCTTGAAAATAGGTGACCTCTTCTGGAATATTAGCATACCATATCAACATAAACTGAGAGAAGAATAAATAAGACCATAAAAAGGAAATCGCAAACATCCATTTACCCAAATCATGGATATGACTTTCATTAACTTCTTTCATGTAACCCAGCCCTTTAAGCCAAATAACCATCAGAATAGCAACAATCATTGCACTCAACCAAAGACCTGAGAATACATACCAACCAAACAGCGTAGAAAACCAATGCGTATCGATCGACATAATCCAATCCCATGGAACAAATGTTGAGATTGGGTATCCAAACGCTACTAGAAAAATTGCAGCATCACGCACATTCTTAAAGTGGCGTGCACGGTCAAAGCCTAAATCCTCTTCCAAGGATCTATTTCTGAAACGTTTCCAGAACCAATACCAACCTCCCATAATTAACACCTGACGTATAGCCATAAAACCTACGTTCAAGTAAGGAGTTTTTCCTGCTATAATTTCATCATACAGAGGACTTTCCGGGTCTGAAACCGCAGGGTCCATCCAGTGATATAGGTGGTGTGCATGCAGCGCTCCTGCTATGAGTACAATGAATAACACAACTGCACCATAAGGCATAAAACTACCAATGGCTTCCAAAATGCGTTTAATAACTACCCACCAGCCCGACTCAGCAGCATAATTTACTGCCATAAAAAAAGTTGCACAAGCAGCGATTCCAAAAAAGAAAAAGCCGTTTATTAATAAGTTTGACCAAAATCTTGCAACTGCATGATGGTGCGCGTGTTCATCACCTCCCATAAAAAGAGAAGCTATTCCCATAATTAGCGCAATTCCGCCTATGGTCATAAATATCATTGACCATCTTTTGACTTTATCCGGTATAGTAAATTGTTCCATTGAAAAAGCGCTTTTATTTAGTTTCTTCTTGTTCTTTATTATTCATATCTGAATCCACCTTTTCTTCAGATTTTTTTCCACCAGGGTTTTGTAAGGTCTGCACATATAGTATAACCTTCCAACGCTCCGTTTTTGTTAATTGAGAAGCATGAGAACCCATTAAGTTTTTACCGTAAGTAATAGTATGAAACATTTTTCCCTCTGGTAAATCTTTCAAACCTTTAGAATAAGCAGGAGGCGGCGGATATTCGCTATTAGTAGGTACAGTTCCATCACCCATTCCTTTTTTACCATGACAATGCACGCAAAACCTTGTATACAAGAGTTTACCTTGATCAAGGTTTTCTTTATTAGAAGTAAATGGGTTTTTCAGGTTTGCACCAGCAGCTTCGTAGCCTTCAAATGTATTTGGGTAAGGATAAGGCAAGTTATCAGAACCTCTAGGAATAGTGTTATTTGCTGGAATACGTGCACTCATTATTTTTTGCCCATATACTTCGTTCTCACCATAGGTCTCAAAAGATGGTGACCTATACATATCCGGCATATACTCTATACCCGGACTATTTGGGTCAGATTGACACGAACCAAATACAGTACCGATAACGGCAACCATCAAAAGAGATTTCATCGCCTGTTTTGCTTTTACCATATTAATTATACTATTCATATTTCTATTTTTCAAAAACTTCTACAGTTCCTGTTTCCTTCAACATTCCTTGAATATCCTCCACGCTCATAGAACTGTTATCACTTGGGTCGATTTCCATAGCAAAATGATCATCTGTTGTCCTTGGATGGGGGTTTTTAGCAGAAACACCAGGTAAAGTCCAGTTTCTTAGGAAATATGTCAACGCCATACCATGTGCAGCACATAATACAGTGAATTCAAACATAATAGGAACGAATGATGGCATATTTTGCAAAAAGTATTGATTTGGCTTACCTCCAATATCCATTGGCCAATCCACTATCATAAAATAATACATTCCTGATATGGCCAAAGCTGTACCTGTGATTCCAAATAGAAACGCACAAATTGCAATTCTAGTCCATTTTATTCCAATGATTTTCTCTATTCCATGCACCGGGAATGGGGAATAAACGTCACTTACTTTAATTCCCTTGGCCACGACAGACTTAGCACCTTCTACTAGAAGTGCATCATCATTGTATAAACCGTATATTTTTTTTCCAACACTCATTCTATCTCAAATTTTAATGTTGCTGTTTTTTATAATTATCACCTGATGACTTCAGAATAGATTTCAATTCATTTAATGCTAACACAGGAAAGGTTCGTGCATAAAGCAAAAACAAGACAAAGAAAATTCCTATTGTTCCAATGAAAATACCAATATCAACAAATGTTGGGTGGAACATGGTCCAGTTTGAAGGAATAAAATCCCTGTGTAATGAGGTTACAATAATCACAAACCGTTCAAACCACATACCTATATTGACAAATATTGATATGATAAACGAAATCACTATACTCTTTCTGATTTTTTCAATGAAGAATATTAATGGAGTTACAACATTACAAGTCATCATGGAAGCGTATGCCCACCAATAAGGACCAGTTGCTCTATTTAAGAATGCATACTGCTCAAATTCAACACCAGAGTACCAAGCAATAAATAACTCCGTTAGATAAGCAATACCCACCATAGAGCCCGTAATAACAATAACTATATTCATTGACTCTATGTGCTTTCTAGTAATGTAAGACTCTAAACTCACAACTTTTCTTGCAATGATTAATAGGGTTTGTACCATTGCAAAACCTGAGAAAATTGCCCCAGCAACAAAGTAGGGAGGGAAAATTGTAGTATGCCAACCTGGAACTACAGAAGTTGCAAAATCCATAGAAACGATTGAGTGCACTGAGAATACCAATGGCGTCGCTAATCCTGCAAGAACCAAGGAAACTTCTTCAAAACGAATCCACTGTTTTGCTTTACCACTCCAACCAAATGCTAGTACTGAGTATATCGTTTTTGGAATAACTCGAGTCGCTCTATCCCTGATTGTCGCAAAATCCGGAATTAAACCGATGTACCAGAATACCAAAGACACAGAGAAATAAGTCGAGATTGCAAATACATCCCACAATAGGGGCGAATTAAAGTTTACCCATAGCGAACCAAATTGATTTGGCAAGGGCAACACCCAATAAGCCATCCAAATTCTTCCCATGTGAATTCCAGGAAAAAGGGCAGCCATCATAACCGCGAATATCGTCATAGCCTCAGCAGAACGGTTTATTGCCATTCTCCATTTCTGACGAAACAGCAACAACACAGCAGATATAAGTGTACCGGCATGACCGATTCCTACCCACCAAACAAAGTTGGTAATATCCCAGGCCCAAGCAACTGTAGTGTTCAAACCCCAAACACCAATTCCTCTACCAATTGTGTATAGGATACAGCCTAAACCCCACAATGCAACTACTACCGCGATAGTAAAGCATGCATACCATAGTTTATTAGCTCTTCCCTCAACAGGAGCGCAGACATCTTCAGTAATCTGATGATAGGTCTTATCTCCTAAAATGAGTGGATATCTTATTTCTGATTCCTTATGCATGGATTTATCTTTTTATCTTAATTCAGTTATGCTAAATTCTCAGTATTTCTCACCTTCGTCATGTACGCAACATTAGGCTGGGTTCCGACCTCTTCAATTAAGTGGTAAGATCTATCGTGATTAAAATCACCTCTTACTGCAGACTTGCTATCGTTCAAATCACCAAATTGAATTGCATTTGTTGGGCAAGCCTCAGAACATGCGCTTACAACATCACCATCTTGAACAGGTCTTCCTGCTTTTTTGGCTACTAATTTTCCTGCTTGTATTTTCTGAACACAGAAGCTGCATTTTTCAATCACACCTCTTGAACGAACCACAACATCTGGATTTAATACCATTCTCTGTAAATCATTCTGAGCTGGATTTACTCCTGTAAATTTCGGATCCTTTGTATAATTAAACCAATTAAATCGTCTCACTTTGTACGGACAGTTGTTTGCACAATAACGTGTCCCAACGCAACGGTTATAAGTCATTTGATTCAACCCTTCTTCACTATGAGTGGTTGCAGCAACCGGACAAACAGTTTCACAAGGCGCATGGTTACAATGTTGACACATTACCGGCTGAAATACCACTTGAGGATACTTGGAGGGATTCTCCATTTGCTTGTAAGTGTCAATAATGCCTATCCCATCTTCACTGCCTTTATCCTTAGACATATCACTTGTAAAGTATCGATCTACACGCAACCAGAACATACTGCGGGTTCGTCGAATTTCATCTTTACCAACAACTGGCACGTTGTTTTCAACATGACACGCTGTAACACAAGCTCCACAACCCGTACAAGAGTTTAGGTCAATAGACATCCCCCATCTATGACCTTTCTCTATTGCATGATCTGCCCATAAATTGAGTTTAGAAACATGTTTCTCTTTTCCAAAAGCATCAGGCAAAACAGCATCCTTATTCCAACCTTTTTCTTTGTCGTTCTTGTCGGTTGAAGCATATGTAGCCAAGTTTGTTTCATTAACAATCTTACGCCCCATCATAGTATGATGCGTTTGAACAGATGCAATTTCATATGTTTTTCCAGCATCAACTAAAGAAACATTTGCACTAGTGTAGCTTATATTTCCAGATAACATTTCTAACGCTGGATAGGCATTTACACCAATCTTACCAGCCTTTCCAGTAACTGTTCTTCCATAGCCTAAAGCTATTCCGATTGTTCCTGTTTTCTGACCTGGCACAGCCACAACAGGAAGCTCCATCGCGTGACCATTTACAGTTACGGTTACAACATTAGCTGGGGTAGCTTGTGCCGTTCGCGTTTCGTACTTACCTTCCATATCTGAAGGGTTCATGGTAACATAATTGTCCCAAGATACTTTTGATATAGGGTCTGGTAATTCTTGGAGGTGTGGATTATTTGCTTGAGACCCATTACCTACCGAGCCTTTTATATAAAACTTAACCTCAGTTTCACCTGATTTCGCTTTTATATTACTCGCAGCTTTCGCACCATTATCCGTATAAATAATTTCTTGAGAGCCACTGTTATTAGCCATAAAAACACCTGACTGAACCGCAGCATTCCATTTCGTCTCTGCGGATAGCGCGTCTAAGTCAGCAAAAGCAGTATTCATCCAAGTTTGCTTGATAAAGTCATAATAAGACCCTGAAACTCCAGACCATCTTAACAAAGACTCTTGAGCAGACCTTGTTTTAAACAAAGGTCTGATTGCTGGTTGCTGCATAGTGTACAAGCCTGCATATGGCTCATAATCGTTCCATGATTCCAAATAAAAATGATTTGGACAAACGTAATCACACAATACAGATGTTTCATCTGGCCTATCAGCGGTAGAAACTTTTAAGCCAACTTTAGATAAAGCAGATTCCATTGCTGGATAAGAATAAACAGGATTTGATGACACAAAAATTACTGCATCAACTTTACCACCATTCATTTTGCTTACCAGGTCACTCATAGAACCATTAGCTTCTATCGCTTTGAATGGTCTGTCCATTCGAATAGTTTTACCATAATTACCCAAAAGGCTATTAATGCTATTCACCACTTGCTGAATATTACTATCCGCAGTATCACAAATCACTAGTGAACTGCCTTTAGCGTCCCAAAGTGCTTTAGCTGCTTGACTTACTTTATCCGCAACTAAATTATCATCATCAGTTATGGCGCCACTAGCGCCGCTAGTACCAGCCAATTTAGCCACGGCACCATGAAGCATTTTCACTACATTACCCAAATCACTTGGCTTTATTGCAGCACGAACATCAGCATTAGCACCCGACAGGGTCATATTTGTCTCAAACTGAACGTGCTTTGACATCCAAGCACCATCAGGATTTCGCCTCTGGGTATATCCTTTAGAATAGGTAACCGTATCAAGCCATCCACCAAGAAAATCGGCATCTAATGAAACGATTGCTTTAGCCTTTGAAAAGTCGTAGGTTGGAACAATTGAAAGTCCAAAATCCTTTTGATTTGCTTGAATCAATCCATTGTAGTTAATTGGATCATAAGTTACAACGCTAGACTCCTTAAGCAACTCTGTACCAGTAACGTCTCCATTCTCATCATAAATTTCCACTTCTTTTTCAGAAGAGAACATCTCATCAAACTTCGCCATTACCGCTTTAGTACTCGGTGAGCTTGTTGATTCAGTAACTATTTTTACAACACCGCCTTTAGCTTTTAGAGCATTTAACTTGTTTGAAATTTCGCTATCGACATCAGACCATGAAGCACTTTCACTTCCCTTTTGCGGGCCTTGATATCTATTGTCATCATATAGTTCAATTACTGATGCATTAACACGAGCTGTAACACCCTTCATCGCCTCAGGGTAAGCATCGTTTGCCTTTACAAAAATCGGACGACCTTCCCTAGTCTTAACCAAAATACTTGAAAATTCTCCGTTTCTTGAATATGAGGAAGCATACCAATTTGCAACACCAGGAGTTACCTCCTCAGGTTTTACAACGTATGGTATTGACTTTACAACAGGAGTCTCACATGCCGCAAGAGTAGCCGCACCCAGACTAAAACCCATGAATTTCAAAAAGTCTCTCCTAGACGCTGAAGCATCAGACAGATTTGACTTACTCAAAAAATCTTCAACAGGCACAGCCTCTGAAAACTCTTTCTGAGCCTCTTCAACAAATAAAGGCTCTTCCTTTAATTGATCTACGCTATTCCAATATTTCTTATCACTCATAATTTCTGGTGATCTAAGTTTAGTAATGACATTTTGCACATTCAAGCCCACCAATATGCTTCACGGTGAATGCTTCAATCTTTTCATCCTTGTATCGTTCCAATAACTCTTTATGAATTTTGGTGTAATACTCATTTCCTTCCATTGCAACCGAAGTTTCACGATGACAGTTAATACACCAACCCATAGTAAGTGGCGCAAACTGCTTCATTGGATAACCGTACTCTTCAACTTCACCATGACAAGTTTGACATTTCTGCTTACCTACAACAACATGCTGAGAGTGGTTAAAATAGGCGTGATCTGGAAGATTATGAATCCTTATCCATTTGATCGGCTTCTCAACACCTGTATATGCCTGCTGTTCAGGATCCCAACCAGCTGCTTCATAAATCTTCGCAATTTCCTTTGTCCCATCTACCTTACCCTCAGAGATACCCTGATGGCAATTCATACATACATTTACTGATGGAATACCAGCATTTTTACCCTTGTACGCTGAGTGGTGACAATACCCACACTCTATCGCATTTGTACCAGCGTGGATTTTATGAGAAAATTTTATTGGCTGCTCTGGTGAATAACCTTGATATACTCCAATATCTTTTACCACAAACCACCCCTGAACAGATACAGCAGCTAACACAACAATGACAATAGCTACGGTGGTTCTTTTATTCCCAATAATCCAATCCTTTAGAGCGTGTAGAAAGCTTTTTTCCTCTGGAGCTTCAACACCTTCAACTTGAGCTTTTACAACAGCTAAACTTGACTTTACACCAGACAAAACCTTTACAACAACAACCAAAACCAGTAAGAGTCCCAACATCCAATACATGGAATAATCTTCGGCCGGATCTTGAGCAACAACACCACCCGGAACAGGAGCTGGAGCCGCCTTATCCTCTGGAGGGTTAGCTACATAATCAAGAATTGCAGCTATCTCAGCGTCAGAAACTGCCTGCGCAGTCATAACCGACTTATTGTACTCTAAGAATAACTCTTGAGCATACGAATCATCAGGGTTCTTTTTCAAATAATCCTGAGAGTTTTTAATCCAAGCGTATAACGCCTCTTTATCTTCCCAACGCTCTTCAACACCAGCAAGAGCAGGCCCTATCAATTTTTTATTGATCTTATGACATGAAGAACAGTTCGCTTTAAATAGCTTTTCCCCATCTTGCGCAGAAGCTGGACTTGAAAGCAAAAACGAAATTAAAACAACTGAAAGTGAGTAGGTTAAGGACCTAAACATCCCCTGAAATTTGCTCATATTTTTATAGGTTTTAAACCAAAATTATTCTTTAACAACCTCAATTTAACTTGAGCCACAAATTTATAATAAACGTTAAGCCACATATCAGCCCACAGTTGTTTTTGAAACTACCGAATTAATTTAGAATGATTCTAAATTATGATATTTCTCAAGTATTTAAATGTCAGTTAAATGCTTTTGGAATGGTCTATGAACTGGAAGGGTTACTTTCGTTCGCATTAAAATTGATTTATGAATTGCATACAAGTTTTTATCACAGTAATAACTCTTTCTGTTGGAGTTTCACTACACGCTCAAGTTCCGAGCAACAATCCGAACAAAACAACTCTGATAAGTAATGAACATTATGAGGTGATTGGTGATGAGCGCTTGATAGAAATGGAGGAGCGTTTTAAATCGGTTAATGAAAGTGTAGGATCAATTAGCGGTTACCGACTGCAGTTATTTTCTTCATCTGGCCCGAATAGCTTCAACCAAGCTAATGAAGTACAAACCGAATTTCTGAAAATTTACAACGAGGTACCGGCCTACGTGGTGCACAAGAAACCTGCTTTTAAAGTAAGAATCGGAGATTTCAGGACAAGGCTCGAGGCTGAGCGTTTCTTTATCGAGTTGAAAGAAAATTTTCCAGATGCTTTTGTTGTGAAAGACGCTATTAATCTTCCGCCATTACTAAATGAAGTGGAAAAAGGAGAAGACGAGGACTAATTCAACTTTTGTTTTACCTCAACCTCTTCGTATCCTTCAATTATATCTCCAACTTTTATGTCGTTGTAGTTCTCGATATTCAAACCACATTCAAAACCTTTCTTAACTTCCTTAACATCGTCTTTGAAACGCTTTAATGAGCCTAGTTTACCAGTGTATTGAACAATACCGTCGCGTATCAAGCGTATTTTTGTATTACGAGTAACTGTGCCAGTTAGCACAAAGCAACCTGCAATGGTTCCAACTTTAGAAATTTTGAATGTTTCCCTTACCTCAATATTACAAACAACTTGCTCTTCCACTTTTGGTTTCAACATACCTTCCATGGCTTGTTTCACCTCATCGATAGCGTCATAAATAATGGAGTAGAGTCTTATATCTATTTCTTCCTTCTCGGCAACTGCCCGAGCACTGGTAGAAGGCCTTACTTGGAAACCTATAATAATCGCATTGGATGCTGATGCCAACAATACATCGGACTCACTAATTTGTCCAACAGATTTGTGTATAATATTGACCTGGATTTGCTCTGTAGAAAGGTTTAACAATGCATCTGATAATGCTTCAATAGAACCATCTACATCACCTTTTACAATAATATTCAGTTCTTGGAAGTCTCCGATAGCTATACGTCTACCAATTTCATCGAGGGTAACGTGCTTTTGAGTCCTAACTCCTTGTTCACGCTGTAGTTGAGAACGTTTTTGAGCAATATTCCTTGCCTCTCGTTCATCTTCCATAACGGTAAACTTGTCTCCTGCACTTGGCGCTCCATTGAGTCCCAGCACACTAACAGGAGTAGAAGGCCCTGCTTCTTCAACGTTATTCCCTCTTTCATTAAACATTGCCTTTATTCTGCCTGTGTGCGCACCAGCTAAGAAAATGTCTCCAATCCTAAGTGTTCCACCTTGAACGAGCAATGTCGATACATAACCTTTTCCTTTATCTAAAGAAGCTTCAATTACAGTACCCTCAGCACGCTTTTTCGCATCGGCCTGAAGCTCAAGAAGCTCTGCCTCTAGCACTACCTTCTCCATTAAATCGGAAACATTTGTTCCGTTTTTAGCAGAAATATCTTGAGACTGATATTTACCTCCCCAATCCTCTACTAAGAAATTCATTGAGGCAAGCTCTTCCTTAATTTTTTCTGGATTAGCACCGTCTTTATCAATCTTATTGATCGCAAAAATAATGGGTACTTCAGCGGCTTGTGCATGGTTTATCGCTTCTTTGGTTTGAGGCATTATTTTATCATCAGCAGATATTACAATAATTGCTATATCCGTTACCTGAGCACCTCGAGAACGCATTGCTGTAAATGCTTCGTGACCGGGAGTATCTAAAAATGCTATTGTCTTACCACTTTCAAGTTCAACCTTATAAGCGCCAATATGCTGTGTTATTCCACCAGCTTCACCAGCAATAACGTTTTCTCTTCTTACGTAGTCGAGCAACGAAGTTTTACCATGATCTACGTGACCCATTACTGTTACAATAGGAGGTCTTGCAACTAAGTTTTCTTCACTATCTACTTCAAATAGTTCACCTTCATCAAGTTCATCAGTAGTAAATTCGACAGTATAACCAAATTCATCAGCCACAACTGTTAGAGTTTCTGCATCTAACCTTTGGTTAATAGAGACAAAAAGACCGAGTGTCATACAAGCCGAAATAATCTCATTTACCGAGACATTCATCATGGTGGCGAGTTCATTTGCTGTAACAAACTCAGTAACACGCAGTATTCTTTTTTCGTCCTCTGCTTTTTGTAAATCTTCCTCTGCTTGCTGACTTACAGCATCTCTTTTCGCTTTTCGGAATTTTGAAGATTTAGATTTTCCACCACCCCCGCTCAAACGCGCTAGTGTTTCTTTGATCTCTTTTTGGATATCTTCTTGCGAAACTTCGGCTTGTGGTTCATTTCTTCTTCCCTTGCCTTTGCCTTTTACTCGCTTATCTTTCCTATGCTTTTCAGACTGAATAACGTTTGGCCCACCAACGCGAATTCGCTTTCTGCGTTTCTTTTTACCCGCTTCAGTATCTTTATCTTCATTTGAAGATGCTACTGGTTTGGCTTTCTTTGGTTTTTGGAACTTGCTTAAATCAATAACCTGTCCAGTTGGTTTTGGGCCTGCAAGTTTCTCCACTTTTGTTTCAATCCGTTCAGGCTTGGCAGGGCCTTCTTCTTTTTTACTTTCCTTTTTTTCTTCAACCTTGTCTTGAGCTTTTTCCTCAGGCTTAGCGTCCGATTTTGGCTGCTCCTTTTTCTCCTTAGCTTCTGGCTTTTCTTTTGGTTTCTTCTCTTCTTTTTTCTTTTTAGAAGGCCTAGTTCTGGTATCTATAGAGGAAAGGTCTATCTGACCTAAAACTTTTGGCCCGTCGCCTTCGTCTTCAGCTTCCTCCTTATTTTCAGGTTCTTCAGGAGCTTCTGGTTTTTCTTCTTTCTTTTTAACTTCTGGAAGGTCAACAACTGGCTTTACTTGAGTGTTTGTTATGACAATTTCGTCAACATCCTCAAATTGCTCTTCTTTTGAGTCTGATTTCTGATCTTCAATCGTTATCGTTACTCGCTCTTCACGATTTTTTGCCAGTTCTTTTGACTTCTCTTTGGCTTTCTTGTCTGTTGAATATTGATCAAGTAAAAGATTGTAGGCTGTTTCATCAATCTTAGCCGTAGGACGCCCATCACACTCTACACCATTTTCATTCAAAAAATCGGTAATAGTGTTAACTCCAACACCTAATTCTTTCGCTACTTTACTTAATCTGTGCGCTATTGCCATATATTATTTTACTGTACTTACGTAGGTTTAACCTTCGCCAATTATTGCAAATATAAAACTCTGTTCAAAAGCAGTTCAATTTACTCTTATTCAAACTCTGCCTTCAATATATTGATTACGTCTTCTACCGTCTCTTCTTCCAAATCTGCTCTTTTTACAATATCTGCAGGATCTTGATCCAGTACGCTTCTCGCCGTGTCTAGACCAATCCCTTTAAGCTGATCCAATACCCAGCCTTCAATCTCATCAGAAAATTCATCTAAATTCACATCATCAGCATCTGGGTCCGATTCTCGATATACATCAATCTCATATCCGGTAAGACGACTAGCTAACTTGATATTAAACCCACCTTTTCCAATTGCCAATGAAACTTGATCAGCATTTAGGTAAACGTCTGCTTTTTTATTTTCTTCATCAAAAATGATGTTCGAAATTTTAGCTGGGCTTAACGATCGTGTAATAAATAGCGTTGGATTTGTTGTGAAATTGATAACATCAATATTTTCATTTCGCAACTCCCTAACGATACCGTGGATTCTAGACCCCTTCATACCAACACAAGCCCCTACAGGGTCGATTCTGTCATCGTAAGATTCAACAGCAACTTTTGCTCGGTCTCCAGGCTCTCTAACAATATTTTTAATGGTTATAAGGCCATCAAATATCTCAGGAACTTCCATTTCGAACAAGCGCTCCAAAAATGCCGGAGAGGTTCTAGAAAGTACAATAATAGGTGAGCTATTTCTCATTTCTACTTTAGTGACCACCGCACGAACGGTTTCTCCTTTCTTAAAGTAATCTGAGGGTATTTGCTCTGACTTCGGAAGAACTAATTCGTTTCCATCATCATCCAATAATAAAATTTCTTTCTTCCAAATTTGATATACCTCACCCGTTACGATATCGCCTACACGGTCTTTGTATTTCTTATAAATACCATCTTTTTCTAGGTCGTGAATGCGAGCTGCAAGATTCTGACGCAAAGCCAATACGGCTCTTCTACCAAAATCTACTATCTGAACTTCTTCTGAAACATCTTCATCTACCTCAAAATCCGGTTCAATTTTTCTCGCATCGGTTAAAGAAATCTCAGAATTTGGATCCTCTACCTCTCCGTCTGGTACAATTACTCTATTGTGCCAAATTTCTAAATCGCCCTTATCGGGATTTATAATAACGTCGAAGTTTTCGGCATCTCCAAATTGTTTCGCTAGTACACTTCTAAAAACATCTTCTACGATGTTCATCATAGTTACTCGATCAATATTTTTAAGATCCTTAAACTCTGAAAACGATTCAATTAATTCAATGGTATTCATAACAACCTAATTTAGAATTCTATAACCAATTTTGTTTCTAATATATCTTTCCGAAGTATTGTAACTTCTTCTTTTATTTCCACTTTTTTCTTTTTCTTCTCCAAACGCTCTTTTCTCGAAGTTTCAATGGTGATTTTTTCTTCATCTGCTTGAATAAGCTTACCCTTTACCTTTTCACCATCACCAGATTTCGAAACAACCGTTTTACCGATATTTTTTAAATACTGACGCGTTAATTTAAAGGGTTTATTCAAACCCGGAGAAGACACCTCAAGAGAAAAATCTTCGGACTCTCTGTCCAAGTTATGTTCAATTTGACGGCTAAAATTGATACACTCACTAATTGGGAAACCATTATCTCCATCCATTTCAACAATAATTTTGTTGGAGGGCGATATATCCAATGAAACTACATAGAAGTCAGTGCCTTCTAGTTTCTCGTCAATTAAAGCTTGTATTTTTTCGACCGTTATCAAACTCAAGTTTACTGCAACAAAAAAGAGGGAAAAAACCCTCTTTTCAATTTTGCCTTAGCGTTTTACGCTGCAAATGTATATATTTTTCTTCTATATTGTTCACTCAATAACTACTGGATTCTTTTACCATTTTTATACTCCACGGTTTTTAGTATCGACCCATCTTCATTGAATATTTTCCAAGTACCATGCTGACGTCCACCTTTGTAATAATTGACGGCCATTATTGAGCCTCCAGGGTAAAAAATCTCTGTTTTACCATCAAGCTTGCCCTTTTTATAATTCATGGTTCGCTGCAACTGACCGTAATCTAAGTAATGCTTCCATTCACCAACCTTTCTATTGTACTTAAACGGACCTTCTTGCCTCAGCCCTCCTTTAGGATAATAAAACTGCCAATGTCCTGTTTTGAAACCATTTTCATACCCCCCTTTTTCACGAACTCTGCCATTGGAATACCAAAACATCCAATCCCCTTCTTTCAGTCCGTTTTTTAATTCACCAGAGTAGTTTTGCTTACCGTTCTCGTACCAGCCATTCCAATTACCCTCCATTCGACCTTTTTCGAAATTCCCTTCATCTTTTTTTGTTCCAGACTCGTACCAACTCAGCCAAGGGCCTTGCTCTTTTCCATTTTCGTACTTTCCTTCTTGAAGTTTCTGACCATTTTCAAACCATGTAGTCCAGAGGGCCGATTTCTGACCAAAACTGTAAGTGCCTTTTCGCCACAATTCCCCCGTAGGATACCAAAATTCCCAAACCCCATGCTTCTTGCCAGCCTTGAAATTACCTTTTGACTCCACCTGAGCGCTGTTTTCGTAGTAATAAACCCAAGTACTATCCTGAAGGTTATTACTGAAGTATCCCTCCATGTAAAGTTCGTTTGTTGAGCTCCAAAACTTCCAATAGCCGTTTTTTAATCCGTTTTTATAAGCTCCTTTTACTCTTGGTGACCCACCTGAATTATACGCCTCCATTTTACCGGTTCGCTCATTATCGCTAAAAGTCTCAAAACGCTTTAACTGCCCATTTTCATAAAAGGTTTTCCATACCCCTTCTTTTTCACCTTCTGAATACGCTCCTTGCTCTTTTACCTGGCTGGATTCATAAAAGGCTTTATGCGCTCCATTCAAATTACCATTCTTAAAATTGGATTTTGCTACTATTTTTTCACCTAGATATTTATTTACGTAGCCCTTTCCTTCTTTTAAAGTCTTTTTACCGGATAAATCAAAAGCTTCTAAAACTTTGACATTTGAAGAGTCCCAATATTCCTTCTTATATAAGGTGCCATTAGGAAAATAATACATCCAAGTACTGTCTTTAAAACCAAAATCAAACTGACCAGTAGACTTAACGTTTCCATTTGGAAACCATGAGGTGTATGCACTGTCCTGAATATTGAAACGAAAAAAGCCTTGATTTTGCATTTTTCCATTATTGAACCAAATGGTCACTGGGCCATTTAATTTTCCTTCAGTATAATTTGCTTTTTCCCGAATAGCGCCGTCCTTGTACCAAAACTCCCATAACCCTTCCTCTAAACCATTGTAAAAATCACCTTCGCTTCGCTTTACAGTGCTGTCCTTATAGTGATAGTCGATAAAATGTGTCATAGACTGGCCTGCAGCTGTGTAAGCAGCTAGCCACAAAATAGAAAACAGAAGAACTTTATTCATATGTACAAAATTAGGTTTGAAGACTCATGATTTTATCCCCTAAAAATAATTAGTAAACATCCTATTTCGGAAAACTATCGAAGTATACCCTTATAGAACATTGCAATGCGCCGACTATCTATTTTGGCCGTGTACATTATGAATGCAATAACATTTGCTACCCAAACTCTTAGAAAAGCATTATGCTCATATTTTCTTGCACTTACTTTCAAGTGGCGGTTAGACACCACTTTGTAATTAAACCCCTTTTTTAATGCGCGGTCCTTCAAATCAAAATCCTCCATGATTGCAAACGATTCGTCAAACCCACCTAACGACTCAAAAGCATCTTTTCGAATAAAAAAACCTTGATCACCACCACCTGTAAACCTTCCTTTTTTTCGATTAGGGATAGTCATCATTCGAAGCAGTTTGCTGTTGCTTCTGAAATCATAGGCAAAACATCCAAACTCGAACTTTTGTAACGTTTCATTAATTGAAGAATCGAAACCCTTTGGGACTAACACATCAGAATGAAGAAAAATAAGCTGACTGCCATTTGCCCTTTTAGACCCCAAATTCATTTGGATTGCCCTAGATCGCACTTTACTTCGAAGCACTTTAACATGAAATCTTTTCGCAATTTCAACCGTTTGATCTATACTTCCACCATCAACTACGATTACCTCTAAATCGGCAACAAATACAGAAGCGTAAATTGCTTTTAGACATTCGGCTAAATAGCTTTCTTCGTTAAGTGACGGTATAATTATAGACAGCACTTTTAACGTTTTGTAATGTGGTTTACAAGTATGCAAACAAAACAAATATAGGTTTGTACAAATACTTTCACCTTATGAAAACATTATTTACGCTATCATTAGCGTTGATTTCAATTGCCAGCAACGCTCAAATTTCTCATAAACAATGGGATGAATTGGTAAAACAGCACGTTTCGGCAGATGGAACAGTGAACTATAAGGGTTTTCTTTCTGACAAAGAGCACCTTGACTCCTATCTAACTTTATTATCTAACAACCCACCAAAAAACTCGTGGAATAAAGACGAAGTTCTAGCCTTTTGGATTAATGCATATAACGCTTATACAGTAAAACTAATTGTAAAACACTATCCTGTAAAAAGCATAAAAGATCTAGGAGGGTCAATTTATAAAGTGAATACATCATGGGATATAAAATTCATTACGATTGGTGAAGAAGAACTCGACTTAAACAATATCGAACACCAAAAAATACGTGGTCAATTTGAGGAGCCTAGAATTCATTTTGCCGTAAACTGCGCATCCATCTCTTGCCCCAAATTAAGAAATGAAGCATTTGTTGCTTCAAAATTGGACGCTCAACTTACCGACCAAACTAAATCCTTTTTAAGAAACAAAATCAAGAACGACTTAAGTGACCCGAACAATCCAAAGATTAGTAAGTTGTTTAACTGGTATAGCGGAGATTTTAAAGTTGAAGGGAAATCAGTATTTGATTTTATTAATGAGTATGCTCCTGTCCAAGTGCCAAATGATGCTGATGTGGATTACCTAGATTATAATTGGAAATTAAACGAATAAAAATATGAGTTCAAAAAGTTATTACGATCCGGAAGATTTAAAGAATTTCGGAAAGATTTCGGAGTGGAATGAAAACCTGGGAAATAAATTCTTTGATTGGTATGGTGATGTTTTTAAACCTGGTGCACTAACAGCAAGAGAAAAATCCCTTATTGCTTTAGCGGTTTCACACACCATTCAATGTCCCTATTGTATTGATGCATATACTGTTGATACCATGGAAAAAGGTTGTAGCGAAGAGGAAATGATGGAGGCATTGCACGTTGCGGGAGCAATAAGAGGTGGAGCATCTTTAGTTCATGGAACTCAAATGATGAAAAAAGCGAAAAAGCTGAGCATGTAATTGCTCTAAAAAGTTCAAAAACACTTTATGATCAAATCACTCAAAGCACGTGAACACGATTTTTCGGCAACTGAAAAACAATTGCTCAAATTAAATAGTGGCCCATTTCAAAATGGAGAGTTAGACTCTTTTAAATCTCAACTGGAGAGAATTAACCGATTTCCACTGAAACCAAATAAACTCGAAATTTTTCAGGTTAACGTTGGGTATATGTGTAATCAAGTTTGCAAACATTGCCATGTAGACGCTGGTCCTGACCGTAAAGAGATTATGACCAAAGAAACTATGCAGGAGTGTATTGATGTAATTGCAAAAAACGATATTCATACCTTGGATTTAACAGGAGGCGCTCCCGAAATGAATCCAAATTTTAGATGGTTCGTTGAAAATGCAGTTGCAGCAGGAATTAAAGAAGTTATTGTGCGTTCTAATTTAACCATCATTCGCGCAAACCCAAAGTATCATGACCTTCCTGAATTCTTCGCAAAGCATAATGTTCACGTTGTTTCTTCTCTACCTTATTACAAAAGAGGAAAAACGGATAGACAGCGCGGGGACGGTGTTTTTGACAAGTCAATTGAAGCGTTACATATGCTTAATAAAGTTGGTTACGCAAATCCAGAAAAGGGTTTAGTCTTAGACCTAGTATATAACCCAAGTGGTGCGTTTTTACCCGGTGACCAAAGTCAACTAGAAATGGAATTTAAATCTGCTCTGTTGGAAGATTTTGATATTCGATTCAATAATTTATTTGCTATAACGAATTTGCCGATATCTAGATTCTTGGATTACCTAGTCGCCTCAGAAAATTTTGAAGATTACATGGAGAAACTAGTTGGTGCATTTAATCCAACTGCAGTAGATGGTGTAATGTGTAAAAACACCATTTCGATAGATTGGAAGGGTTATTTATACGATTGTGATTTCAACCAGATGCTTGAATTGAAAACCGCAGTCAAAGGAAGTCAACACATTTCAGAAATTAATTTAAACGCACTTAAAGACAGAGACATTATGGTTAACAACCATTGCTTCGGTTGTACCGCCGGAGCGGGAAGCAGTTGCCAGGGTACAGTAGCTTAAAGCTACTATTCTCCAATAACTATTTTGTAAACGAGTCCGCTCTGAAAGTTTACACCAATAATATCATCGGTTGTATATCCTTCGCAATTTCCAGACCCTCTTTCCTTAGTGACTTTACTAATTCTTATTTTCCAATCTCCGTCATCACTCAAGTTTCTTATTCTACCGGTAGAGTTACCCGCTACATTTACCTCATAACCTGCCGACGTGTATGCATAAACTCGATATTCATAATTACACTTGTTTACTATATATATCTCGTTATTATCTGTACCACCTTGGTAACTATCGTATGTTGCCGTGTACTTGATATCGGGAATAGATTTAAGCAATTGGTTTTTGCACTGACCCAGTGCAACAGTTACTTCACCTTCCCATTCCTCATTGTAAAAATCTGAAGAACTTGCCGTGTATTTATAAGTGCCTGGTGGTGCTGTAAAAGTTTGGCGAGCTACATTACAACCTGGATTGCTTCCGTGAATGGTCCGAATTTCTAGTTCTTCTTTGAACTGACCTCCTCCGGTAATTGTGCCAGAAACTTCCTTTGTAATGGAAACATCAATTGCAGATCCGTAGTACTTTCCGTCTGTCCAGAAAACAATTTCACCAGTAGTATCTGCTATACAAGTCCCATCATCCTTGGTTGCTTCAGGGTTGTAATTCACTGCAGTTGCGTCCATACAACCATTTATATACAGACACTCTCCATTATCCTCAGTAGCATTTGCTTTGTAATTTTCAGCAGTTTCGTCCATACATCCTAAGGTGGTACAGCTATTTAAAGTTACTACTGCCAATGAAACTGAGAAAAGCGTCCATAATTTTTTCATATCCAACATATTGAAGTTCAATGCACTTGATTAGGTTGGTAAAACTAGGATATTTTCTGCTTGCCAAATGTAATTTCCACATTTAGTGTAGCCCCGACAGGAATCGAACCTGTATCTAAGGTTTAGGAAACCTCTATTCTATCCATTGAACTACGGGGCCCTTATTCTAAAATAATTATTTTGAACGAAGCAAAACTATCTCTTATCTTAGTACACTGAAAGAACTTTTAAAAACTTTTTATATGAAGCAATTTGCGTATTCAAGCATTATGATACTCATTCCGCTGCTTTTTTTTTCGTGCAAAAAAGTATATACCTGCTCATGCACGATTACATCCACAACTACTGAAATAATAAACGGAACGGATACTATTCCTGCAAAGACGACGATTTCAACCAAAACACAAGAATCGCTGCATAAAGTGAGGAAAAAAGATGCCGAAAACGATTGTGCAGACCTTAACGGATCACAAGATTTTTCTGGGTACAACAATACCTACTCTTGCAGTTTACAAGAGTAGCAGAGCAGTTATCTAATTTCCGCACCAGGCTCTAGGTCAACCTCGGGACAGATAAAACTCAAAACCCCTTCGGCATTCTCGGCCATTAGTATCATCCCCTGCGATTCAACGCCGCGAATTTTTCTTGGGGCAAGATTCAACAGCACACTCACCTTTTTACCTACAATTTTCTCTGGTTCGTAATGTTCGGCTATTCCAGAAACAACTGTCCTTTTATCTAACCCAGTATCAACTAACAGTTTCAACAATTTATTTGCCTTTGGAACTTTTTCGGCTTCTAAAATTGTACCTATTCGGATGTCGAGCTTGGTAAAATCTTCAAAACTGGCTTCGGGCAACTGAGGTTTCAGGGCGGGTTTTGGAGCATTCATTTTCTTGTTGTTTTCGAGTTTTTGAATTTGTTTTTCTATTTCCTTGTCTTCTATTTTTTGGAAGAGTAGTTCCGGGTTGTTCAATGTTTTTTTATCTCCCAGCAAGCCATTTAACTTACCAGCTGTTTCCGGCAGAAATGGTGCTATTGTGACACTTAAATGTTCGACAATTTCAACAGCCAGCTTCATAATCGAGCTGACTTTCTCTGGGGCTGTCTTTATCAGTTTCCAAGGTTCAACATCAGCTAAGTATTTATTTCCTAACCTAGCTAACCCCATCGCAGTATTTTGGGCTTCTCTAAATTTAAACTGACGAATTAGTTCGCCTGATTTCGCGGATAACTCATGCACCTTTTCTAAAAGAGCAACCTGTTCTTCAGAGTATTCTACTTTAGGAATCTCACCATTGTAGTATTTGTGTGTCAGAACTGCAACTCGATTCACAAAATTACCCAATATCGCAACCAACTCATTATTTACGCGAGCTTGATAATCTTTCCATGTAAACTCGCTGTCTTTAGACTCCGGAGCAATCGATGTAAGCACATAGCGCAATTCATCTTGACGGTTTGGAAAATCAACCAAGTATTCATGCAACCAGACCGCCCAATTTTTACTTGTAGAAAGCTTGTCTCCCTCAAGGTTTAAAAACTCATTGGCAGGAACATTAGTTGGAAGTATATAGTCTCCATGAGCCTTGAGGATAATAGGGAAAATGATTGCATGAAAAACAATATTGTCTTTTCCTATAAAGTGAATGAGCTCGGTGTCTTCCCTCTTCCAATAATCTTCCCAGTTTTTCCCAATTTCTTCGGCCCATTCCTTGGTTGCTGAAATGTAACCTATTGGCGCATCTAACCATACGTAAAGCACCTTACCATCAGCGCCTTCAACCGGAACTTTTACTCCCCAGTCTAAGTCGCGAGTCATAGCGCGTGGCTGCAGGCCTCCATCAATCCAAGATTTACACTGACCTATTACTTGATTCCGCCATAGTTTCGGATTGTGTTGTTGAACACCGTTTAACATTCCAGTTTCAATCCATTCTTTTAGCCAATTTTCATCCTTTTGCATGGGTAAATACCAATGTGAGGTTTCCTTCATTATCGGTGTATTTCCACTTATAGTCGATTTCGGATTAATGAGGTCTTGAGGGCTTAACGTACTTCCACATTTTTCACATTGGTCGCCGTATGCTCCTTCGTTGTGACAATTTGGACATTCTCCAGTGATATACCGGTCAGCCAAAAACTGCTCATTTTCTTGGTCGTAAAACTGATTGGAGGTTTTTTTCTCAAAAACGCCTTTTTCATTTAACACCGTAAAAAACTCTTGAGCTGTTTTGTGGTGCATGGAATTACTGGTTCTGCTGTACTTATCGAATTCAATACCAAAATCCGCAAATGCTTTTTCATTTAGGTTGTGATATTTATCTACTATTGATTGAGGAGTAGTTCCTTCTTTCTTTGCGCGCAGTGTAACTGCAGCACCGTGTTCATCAGAGCCACAAATAAAAGCAACATCCTCACCTTGTGCCTTGAGGTATCGAACATAGATATCTGCCGGCAAATAAGCACCTGCCAAATGCCCAATGTGTAAAGGACCATTTGCATAAGGTAAAGCTGCTGTTACTAAATGTTTTTTGGTATGTTCGCTCATAGCTTTTACAACCGTTTGGAGAATTATTATTTATAAGTGCAAAAATAATCTGAATACTATGATTAGACCTCCATATCTCAAAAAAGGAGACCGTGTATCTATTGTTAGTCCCGCAAAGAAAATCAACAAAGAGGAGCTTGAATTTGCAATTAGTTTTTTGGAGTCCAAAGGTTTGGTTGTTGAATTAGGGAAACATGCGCTAGGCGATTGGAACCGATTTTCTGGAACAGATGCTGAAAGGACTTTTGACTTTCAAGAGGCTCTTGACAACCCAGATATTAAAGCAATTTTTTGCGCACGCGGGGGTTACGGATCTGTTCGTATCATAGATCAATTGAACTTTAGCCACTTTAAATTAAGACCAAAATGGATAGTGGGCTACAGTGATATCACCGTGTTTCACAATACGCTCTTTGGAAATGAAAAAACTTGTTCCCTACATGGACCTATGCCATTAAATATGGTAAACAAAAAGCAGGAATTAATCTCCGCAAAAGCGCTTACAGATACCTTATTTGGAAACCAAACACCGATAAATTTTTCTAACCACCCTTTAAATAAAACAGGAAAAAGCGAAGGTAAAATGGTAGGTGGTAATTTGGCCGTGTTTTCCAGTTTAATTGGGACTAACCAAGATGTTGAAACCTCAGGTTGTATTTTATTTATTGAAGATTTGTGTGAAGAGTTGTACAAGATCGATCGAATGATGCATCAACTAAAGAAAAGCAACAAACTGGATCAGTTAGCTGGAGTTTTGGTCGGCGGGTTTACTGATATACTAGACGATTCCAAGTGGTTTTCTCTAGATAGTCTTGACATCATTTCAGAACACATATCTAACTTGAATATCCCCGTTGGGTTTGGTTTTCCAGCGGGACATACACCTTTAAACATGCCCATCATAATTGGTGGGCATTATGAGCTATCTGTAACTGCAGAAGATTCCAGACTAGAGTTTAAATCATAAAAAAAGCCGACAAGAAGTTCTTATCGGCTTTCAACAATAAATTGTGTTTTCTATTTCTCTTTAACGCCTGCTTGAGCTAAAAAAGCATCGTATTCAATTCTTATCATATCAGACTCTGGCGCCAATTCTAGTGCTCTTTCGAAGTGCGCTACAGCATCTACATACAATCCATTTACTTTACAAAACTTAGCCATCAATGCGTGATACAGCGGAGATTCTTCATCTTTCTCAGACTCTATTTCTGCCATATCTCTTGTAAATTGTTCTCTTTCCTCTTCTGAAGGCACTCTTAAAATTAGCTCTCCAGATTTCATATTCGGATTATCAACACTCTCTACAATAACTTTGTAAATAGCATCTTCTTCAAATTCAATTTTTGACAAATCTAGTGTAGCTGCTTTACCAGAAACCGTTTCTTCAATAACCGGTTCGTCAAAAAGATTTAATACTCTAACCTTACAAGCGCCCAAATCCTCTTTTGAATCCCACTGAAACGTGGTAGCACGCTGCATGAAATAAGTACTCTCTGGGGAAAATAAACTGATTCCGTTGTCTTCTAACGAACGCTCTACCGAACCCGTAATGGACATGTTACTTGTGTTTGAAGTAGTACCTGCACTCATTTCGTTAAATACATAAGCGAGATACCTTTGAGCAAGACCCGAATTATCTGCTTTAAAATTACCAGCTACATCATTCATTGTGTAAATACCTGGTGTATTAATATTTACGGTTTTCCCATCCGCACTGCTCAATTCTACTGCACCGCCCTCACCTAGCATGATCTTTGCATTTTCTGGCAGTTTCATTCCAGGACCTAGGGGTGAATACTCTGCACCTTGCTGAACAACGTTTTCTCCTTTGGCGGATAAAACAGTAAAGCTTCCTTGTGCGAATGAAATATAGGATAAGCTTAATCCTATTATTAGTGATAACAATTTTATTTTCATGGCTTTATAATTTTACTTAACAAATATACAATACCTAAATATACGAACAAATTAATATTTAGTTACCAAAAAGAATGCCACTAAAAGAGTATTTTAGTTTTCACGCAATCTTACGGTTATGAAGTATTTATTTGGGCTGAACACCTTACTCTGCACAGGATATATAGGTTTATTGGTATTTGTCTTCACTCATTTGCCTATTCAAACAGACTTGTTCGACCCTCTTGCAAAGGCATTTGAAGACTTTGAAATGTCCGATTTAGTTTTCTCACAGCCCGCAACCAATGAAAATTTGGCCTCGGACGAAGTCGAATACTTGCGCAACCCCTCTGATATTCCTCGAGACACCAATGTAGTGTTGGTTAATATCCAGTTCAGAAATCGAGCAGAAATTGGACAGATGTTGGACATTATTAATAAGTATCAACCTGCAGCGGTTGGAATAGATGCTTTTTTTAGAAAAGAGAAAGGGCCCGCTGTTGATTTTCCGCTTGCCATGGCTATGTCCCAAACCAAAAACTTGGTATTGGTAAATGAGTTGGTGGTTGAGGAGGAAGGAGTCGAATGTTTTGATTCCCTCATGTATTCCAATCCCATGTTTAATGAAACTGCTCAAAATGGTTTTGCAAACGTGTTGACCAGTTCAAAAGGTCAGGGTTTTAGAACAGTAAAAGAGTTCTATCCTTTTCAGTGTTTAAAGGACACCATGTATCCAAACTTTTCCACTAAGTTGGTAGAACTGGCCAATCCAGAAGCATATAACAGATTATTGCAACGAGATCACTTTAAAGAAACCATTAATTGGACTGGAAACTTTAGAAAATTCATGGCTTTTGATGCTCACCAAATTCTTGGAGAAATTGGTGATTTATCGGTTATGAAAGATAAAATTGTATTAATGGGGTACATTGGACCTCAACTTGGCGACAGAGACTTAGTGGATATTTTTTACACCCCTCAAAACCCTCGAGTAGCAGGAAGAGCATACCCAGACACATACGGGGTTGTGGTGCACGCAAATATAATATCCATGATAATGGATGGTAAATACATACACCAAACTCCAGAAATTATTGTTCGCCTCATTCAATTTATCATGGTTTATCTGAATGTTGCCCTGTTCTTATTTATCGCTGAAAAACGAAAAATGTATTACGACTTAATAACCAAGTCCATACAATTGGTAGAAATTGCTCTGTTTATGGGGCTTATTGTTCTGTTGATGCTCAAGTTTCAAATAAAAATTAACTTGACTATGGTTCTAGTTGGCATTGCTTTAAGTGGCGATTTAACCGAACTTTATGCGGGTAGTTTACGTCCAATGGCAAATAAATACCTCACTCGATTTGGACTGATTAAGTCAAATACTGAAAACATTTTAGAAGACTAAGGTGTTATATAGTTTTGCTACGAATTTTAAAAACACTCCACTTTAATGGAATCCACTAAGTATTGCAATTCACTAACTTCCTACAGTCGTTTTAAAACAAGAGAAGTTTCTGTTGGAAATATAAAAATCGGCGGTGACAACGCTATAGTTGTTCAGTCCATGACCACAACTGACACAATGGATACAGAAGCAACAGTAAATCAATCCATCCGAATGATTGAGGCGGGTTGTCAGCTTGTGCGCATAACCGCTCCGAGTAAAAGAGACGCAGAAAACTTGAGGAATATTAAAGCCGAATTAGTAAAAAGAGGATACAACACGCCTCTAGTTGCAGACATTCACTTTACACCAAATGCAGCTGAAATTGCTGCTCAAATCGTGGAAAAAGTTCGGGTAAACCCAGGCAATTATGCCGATAAAAAGAAGTTTGAACACATTGAGTACACAGAAGATGAATATTCTGCTGAAATCGAAAGGATAAGAAAGCGATTTACTCCTTTGGTTCAGTTGTGCAAAGCACATGGTACTGCAATGCGTATCGGAACTAACCATGGTTCCTTGTCGGATAGGATATTAAGCCGATATGGTGATACACCCTTGGGAATGGTGGAGTCTGCAATGGAATTCTTGAGAATCTGTGAATCTGAAGGCTTTCACAATATAGTACTGAGTATGAAGTCTTCAAACACCCAAGTAATGGTAGAGGCCTACCGCCTTCTGGTAAATCACATGATAGAAGCTGGAATGAATTATCCGCTTCACTTGGGGGTGACAGAAGCTGGTGAAGGTGAGGATGGAAGGATAAAATCAGCTGTGGGAATTGGAACCCTTTTGGAAGACGGCTTAGGTGACACCATTAGAGTATCGCTAACCGAAGAACCTGAATTTGAAATTCCTGTGGCACAAGAACTAGCAAGTAGGTACAGCAATCGAAAAAACCACAAATCCATACCAGCAATTAATAATTACCCAATAGCACCATTCGAGTACCACCGACGTAAAACAAATCAAGTATTAAATATTGGTTCGTCGACATCTCCAGTTGTAGTCGCGGATTTATCACTCAAAGATTCCATTAAACCGTCAACTTTGTTTGCACATGGTTACATGTATTCAGTACCCTTGGATAAATGGAACATGAAGGATCAAGCAGCAGATTACATTTTCATTCACGACAAAACAATCGATTTTGAAATCCCAGGTAACTTAGGGGTTATTCAGAAATACACTGTTTGGCTAACGAACCAAAATAAGCCAAGACACTTTCCTTTCCTCACGGTTGAAGAGTATCGATCTAATCAGCAGAAATCTCAGGATATGAATATGGTGTATGTCTGTATAGAAGACCTTGACGATACCTTTATTAAAGAAATAAATAATGACCCTACAGTTGTGTTAATGCTTGACTCATATAACGAGCATGGTATGGCAGAACAAAGAAGAATGATTATTGAACTTATAAATAATCAATGCAATGTACCAATAATCATTGGCCGAGCCTACAAAGATTTAACCCCCAATCAGCTGCAATTGAGAGCAGCAACAGATATGGGCGGTTTACTGATTGATGGAATGGGCGATGGTGTTTTTGTGGCGGCCGAGAACTGCGGCACCGAGCAAATGGTTAACCAAACGGCATTTGGTATTTTACAAGCGACAAGAACACGGATTTCAAAGACGGAATACATTTCGTGTCCCTCTTGTGGCAGAACACTATTTGACCTGCAAGAGGTAACTGCTAAAATTCGCTCAAGGACTGAACACTTGAAAGGTGTGAAAATAGGAATTATGGGTTGTATTGTAAACGGACCCGGCGAAATGGCTGATGCAGATTATGGATACGTAGGCACCGGCCCTGGAAAGATTTCCTTGTATAAAGAAAAAGAAGTTGTTAAAAGAAATGTACCCGAGAGCCAAGCGGTAGACGATTTAATTTCATTGATAAAGGAGCATGGAGATTGGGTAGCTCAAGAAGTTAGTGACTAAATTATGAATGTCTTAATTGCAGGTGCAACTGGTCTTGTTGGAAGTCAATTGATGCAAATTGCGTTGAATGACAACTCGATTGAAACCGTCGTATCAATAGGAAGGAGAAAAACCTCCACCGAACACAAAAAACTGAATCAGCAAATAGTAAATTTTGACAACCTTGAAACCTTGGATTTAAATGGAATCGATACTGTCTTCTGTTGTTTAGGTACAACTATTAAGAAGGCAGGTAGTCAAGAAATTTTTAGAAAGGTAGATTATACTTATGTTCTGAATCTAGCAAAATGGGCTGAAAAAAATGCTGTCGATAATTTTTTGGTAATAAGTGCGATGGGCGCAGAGAAAGGTTCCTCCGTATTTTACAGCAAAGTGAAATATGAAATGGAGTCCAGTCTAGAACAACTTAACATACCTACTATCAACATTATTAAACCTAGCCTGCTACTTGGGGACCGAAAAGAAATCAGGCTAGGCGAATCCATTGGAGCTTTTGTAATGAAGCTGTTTAATTTTGCTTTTGTAGGCCCTTTAAAAAAGTACAAGGCCATTCCCGCCAAAACAGTAGCTAGAGCGCTTTTGAGGCTCTCAAAACGAAAGCAAGAAGGCGTTTATAGGCACACCAATGATGCGCTCTTTAAATTAGCCGAGGACTAATTTTTAACCAATCTTATTGTACTGTATTTTTCTTGAGACTCCACTTGCAACAAGTATAAACCGAGGTTTAAGTCAGATAGATCAGTCATTTTCGAACCTTGGACACTTCGGACGACACAACCAGAAGCATCAATTAGCTTCAATACTGCATCAATATGTGCATTCTCTACAGAAATGTAATCCACGAAAGGATTGGGAAAAACGTTGATCTTATTTTCTGGATCAGCAGTTTGGGAAACCGCTAAAGTGCTCACCTCTTTCTTCTTAACTTCAATACAGTCAGACTTTGTAAGCTCTCGAGAACCGTAACGATTTCTTTTGGTAAGCTTAACGGAATAAAATCCAGGTTCGTCAAAACTTATTGCCATTGAAGAATCCCCTAGATTAGAACCACCCATCAGTTTATAGGTATTCGGAGTAATCTCCCAAGTTCTGAATATACCCGTCATACTGGAAGTATCATTGACTTTAAGCATCTCATCTACAAAAGGCTCGTTGTTCGTGGGGTAAAAACCGATAATTTCACGCTCAGACTCTTGAAAACGGGTAGAGGTTACTGTAAAGTTATTCCCGATTAGGCTTCCGCTAACTACAAGAACTGGGTTCGTAACCCCTTGGGCAAACCATTTATACTCTATTCTTCTATTCGGAAATGGAGGTAATTGTACCCCTGAAAATTTCAATGAGTCTACCTCATCAATAAAGCTTCTCACCTTAATACAATTCGAGTAGGTCTTATTTGGTAAAATTAAATCGCCCCAACCTTCCACAGAATTGATTCGCGTGCCTTGCTGCACGAGGTTTAGTTGTCCACCTAAAGAAAAAGAAACTTTGAAGGTGGAAGTATCCATATCACCAAATGCAAGCGGAAATTGATATACTTCGTCTTTATCTTGATAATTCTGAGGGATTGGGAACCCATTATAAGAAATACTTCTCCCAGAGGCCCTCAACGAATTATTAGAAACGTCATAAACATCGTAAATGTCCTTTATTAAGAATTGACCAAAGCCAATTGAGTCGGCTACTTTAACCCCATAATCCAAGGAAAAAAAGAAAAAATTTATACTTCTTGCGCTTTTATATTCTTCTGGCTCTTGAAATGCCAATTTCAAGGAAGAATAATCCCAAGTTATTCCAGCCCCTTTCAATTCGTATGTTTTCGCACTAGTATTTTGAGCAATTGTATAATGAACCTTATCCCCAGCCTTGGGCATGAAACTTCTATCAACCACTATCTGACTTTGGATAGAGCCAAAAAGAAAAACAGACAGTATTGTTATTAGCGCTTTCATATTGTGTTATTTTGGGTTACAAATGTGATAAAAAATAGCTGCTATGAGAATACTTAAAGAGAATAGTGCTTTAGTTGTTGTAGATATTCAAGAAAAACTGACTCCTTTAATGGTAGATCACGAGCGTTTACTTTCTAAATGCAAAATACTTATTGAAGGGATTCAGTTACTCAATATTCCTACTGTATTAACTGAACAATATCCAAAGGGGTTGGGTGGTACAGTAGAGCCAATAAAACAGAGTTTAAAGGAATATGACCCCATTGAAAAAATGACTTTTTCTTGCACTGGAGAACCAAATTTCAACCTCACAATTGAAGAGCGGTATCACGAGAATATTATCCTTTGTGGTATTGAAAGTCATGTTTGTGTTTTACAAACAGCAATAGACCTTCAAGATGCTGGTCATAGGCCAATAGTAGTAGCCGATGCTGTATCGAGCAGAAATGAGTACGACAAAAAAGTAGCAATGCAGCGGTTGGCCGCTGAGGGTATTCGAACCACTACTGTAGAAGCCATATTATTCGAATTGTGCAAGGTTTCTGGCACCGATCAGTTTAAGGCAATATCAAGACTGGTTAAATAGGACGGTGAACCGCCAAAAAAGAATAATACAAGCCTCTTGGATTGGCATTGGGGTAAACTCGTTATTGGCCATTACCAAAATATTGGGCGGTCATTTTTTTCTGTCACTTGCCGTAATTGGTGATGGTATCGATAGTGCAAATGATGTAGGAACTTATGTGATTACTTTGGTTGCTGCTCGAATAATGCTGAGGCCACCCGACCCCAAGTTCCCCTACGGTTACAACAGAGCTGAGGCTATTGCCACAAAATTATTATCCTTTTTCATATTCTTTGTTGGTGCTCAACTCGTTTATTCTTCAGCATTGGACTTATGGACTGGGAACGCTCAGCAAATTCCTAAATTCGGAGCAATAATAGTTACGGTAATTTCTGTAGTAGTGAAATTAGGGCTTTCTTATTGGCAAATGAAAGAGGGACGAGCCTTGAACAGTAAAATGCTCATTGCAAACGCAATCAACATGAAAAGCGATATTATTTTATCTATAGGTGTATTGATCGGTGTGGCTTGTTCTTATTACCTCCAAAAGGACTGGCTCGATCATCTGATTGGTTTTCTTGTGGGAATATGGATTTTAAAGGTTGCTTTCGAACTTTTTAAAGAAACATCTCTTGAGCTTATGGATAGCGTAGACGATACGGCTATCTACACAAAAATAATTGGCTCCGTAAAAAAAGTAAATGGAGCAAACAATCCACACCGCTTGCGTGTCAGGAGGTTATCTAATCTACTCATGATTGATTTAGATATTGAATTAGATGCCTCTATGACAATGAAAGAGGCTCATGTAATAGGACTGAAAGTAGAGGAGTCAATTAAAGCAGAAGTTGAAAACGTTTACGACATAATGATTCATTTTGAGCCCTTGGGGAATGTAGAGGAGAATGAACCGTATGGCGTGCACCATGAAGATGTATAGTTAAGCGTAATGGGCAAGAAAAAAAAATGTTGTAAAAAGTACGAGGAGAAATATAAATCTCATTGCTCCGACTGCCCAATAAAGCCTGAAAAACCCAAAAAGCTAAAGGAGAAGAAAAAAGAAAAGAAAAAGTCCAAAAAGGATAAAAAAGACAAAAAGAAAAAGAAGAAAGACAAAAAGAAAAAATAGAACCGATTCGTTGTCCGATGTCTGATGTCAATTAAAAATCATCATCCTTAAACTCAAAGAATTCTTTTTCCTCTTCGTTAGGAGTGAGCCAGCCTCGCCGCTTTTTTCTTTTTGTTGTTTGATCTTTTTTGGGTTCCTCTTCTTTTGAAACACCGGAACCTTCCTCTTCCTCCCACTCTATTTCAAAGTCCATAGCTTTCTCCTGCTGATGAACTGAAGTATCCTTGCTGAACCAACCAAACTCCTCATTCAATGCATTTTTAAGTTCATTTCCCTCCTCTGCTCGCTGCTTCTTTTTAAAGTCTTTTTTCGCAGACTTGTCTAGTTGAATATCCAACTCGTCTGTCGTTCCGCTAAGCAGCATAAACACTCTGTATCTGCCCGTACCATCATCAACCACTTCTCCATTTTCGGTAGAAAAGTTCCTGTTTTTAACCAACAAATCTGAAATATCAAAATCAACCTTGTAGTTCACGCTATCATTGAACCCATGTTGGCCGGCTATATTTAGGTTTAGCACATTGGAGTGTAACTGTACCTTGGGTATAATTAAGGCACTATTTCTAATAAACAAATCATTCTCAAGCTTCTTGAACTGCACGTCCTTCAAGCTTTCTGACAAATCATCCGCTCGGAAAACCTTTTTCAATATCAAGTTTGTTTTGAAGTAATCTGAAATACTTTGTAAAGTGGTATAATTGACCAGCCGTCCATCCACAATTGACAAATGGGCATCACAACTAACCGTGCTAGGTTCTATGTCAAAGTAATCGTCTAAACCTCCGCTCAGCTCCAAATCTAAATCTGCAATTCCTTCTAAGTTTTCCGACACAATTTCATCTTGTCCAAAATTATTTAGCTGTCGAAAAAGCTCTTTTACATTCACATGCTTAAAGTTCCCCAAAACGCTCAGACCAAATCCGTTTTTCTGACGTTTAATTATCGCCATTTTCCCGCGAGCAGCACCATCCATGAGGTCTAACTTAATTGGGTTGGCCTTCAATGCACGTTGCCCGATAAATAAATTGGTTTCTACGTTTTTAGCTTGAAATTTTCCGAAAGACAAATCTTTGATATCCGCTTTTAACTGTAACTCAATTCCCGGAATTGCCAAGGAGCGAGTGCTCGCGCTGTCATTTGTTGCTTCAGCAGATAGAAACTCTTCAAGCAATAGTTTATCTGCACTCACAGTAGCCGTAATTCGCAAAAGTTTATCAACCTTCAAAATCCATTCAAAAAAATTGTCTGCTCTACCATTTAATTGAAAGCGTGTAGAGTTCAGTTGCCCCTCGCTTTTTTGAAATTCTACCACTTGTTTGTCAAAGCGTACTTTACCCTTATAGTCTGAAAGGTTGCTAATATTTGAAACTAGCTGCAAGTTTACCGCACTAAACTCAACAGAACCATCAAGGGTACTTCTTGACTGCTTAACACCTTTCTTCTGAATTTGATCCCAATATATATCACCATCTAATTTGAAGAGGGCTTTACCGGAACTTCTTTTTATACCCTCTACTTTCAAAAATTGCATGAGTTCACCGAGCTCCAAATCGCCTTCTATTTTGCCTTTTATGTTCAGGTCCGAAAAATTGGAAAGTTGTACTTTTCCGCTAAACGAACCCGAAGGAAACTTGCCTGATACAGAAGTTAGGTTAACCGCTGAACTTTTAGCATTCCTCAATTCACCATTAGTATAGTTTCCTTTTAAATCCAGCGCGCTTAACTCCACAGGGGTTTTTCCGGGAGTCAATAAACTGCCATCCGATAACTCAAATCCTAAATCAATTTTTGGTGACCGTTTATTACTACTGGCTATTTGAACATTCACATTCACCAAACCACGTGGCCGATAACTTGACCAGTATTTGCTCCATGCTTCTGGCAATAAGCTTAAAACCGTCTCTAATTCAGATGCATTTGCAACCGCACTGAACTTATACGAATTGCTGGCAACAAAACCACCCAAGTCAAACTGCAAGGCGTTATCAAACAAGATGGTTCCTTTTTCCAGTTCAAACGTTGAACTGGCATTTTGAAACCTAATGCCTGAGTTTAATTGAACACTCCTGTTTTTCAATGCGTATACCCCACCTGCCAATACAGTTGCCTCCTGTAGTTTACCACTAAATTTCAGGGCAAGCTGTTCAGATGTAAAATTACCGCTGACTTGAATGTCCTGTATGTTGGATTTAACAAAAACATTGCTCTGTCGATCCTTATAAACAAAAAAGACATCCTTGAAGTTAATTGCTTCCATACTAAATGAAAAGTTACTGGAAGAAGTATCTTTTGTTGGTTTCCATATTTCATAGTTCGACTTACCCGAAGCACTAATATTAACATAGCATTTTGCCGATTCTATATCAAGGTGCTTTAAAGCATAGTTCCCATTATAAACATCCCACAGGTTAAATTGAAAGCTTAATTCCTTTGCAAATAATAGTGTGTCTGGACTTTCTGTGTAGCCCATACTTTCACGCACTAAAACATTGCGAAAGGAAAGACTGAGAAAGGGTATTTTTTTAAAAGAGGAAAATTCAATGGACTCAATGCTTACCTCAGCATTTAGGTTTGCGTTGAATTCATCCAGTACTTTTTGTTGAATAACTGCACTGTATTTATTAGCCACATACCAACCAGCACCTGCAAAGGCGAGGAACAAGAGAAAAACAGAAATGAGCGTTAGACGAACAATACGCATAAAACAAAACTAGATTGCAGCAGTAACGTCTATGCACTGTGCTTTAGTATTCTACTAACATGTTCTAGTTAAACTAAAAAAGGCCAAACGTGAATGGCTATGCATCAAATTTGGCCTTTAAAAAATGAAAATCTTCTTTAAATGAAAAGCACGTGGGTTCCATCGCCCTTGGCCCGAGAATAAAAATCTCCTACGGTCAGCACTCCATCAATATCGTCGTATAAATCTTCCTTTTTTAACTTGAACATATCCATTGCCAGTTTGCAGGCCCACAACTTAGTACCTGAAGCACTCAAAATATCTAGAAACTCACCAACGGGGGGAATGTCTAATTTTTCCATTTCAGCTTTCATCATTTTTGTAGCCATGGCCTCCATTCCAGGCAACCCTCCAATCATTGTAGGTATGTGCATAGCTGGGTTTCCAACAGTTGCTACATGCAAATGATCCAATCTTTCTTTGTTTAATGCCTCTAAGCCAAAAAATGTACAAAAAATCTCAGATTCGATGCCTTCCATTCTTGCGCCGTTGGCTAGTACAAAGCAAGCATACACGTTTTCTATCGTTGCCTTTGATAAAATCAACATCATTTTCTTGACGGGCTTATCTAATTCTTCACTCATAATTTTTATTGTTTTAGTGTAAATCTTAAATGCAGCTAACCGGCTTGGTAATACCAGCAATTTTGCTTGAAACTTTTAGCGGACCATTTGGAAATAATCCATAAAACTGCTTGATATCCACTACTCCACTTTTACCGATTTTTCTTATTGTTAAGGGTATATCATTCTTGTATTGTTCTTGCAAATATTCAATTACCTTCCAATGATCGTCAGTTAAAGAAATACCGGCCTCGCTTGCTAACTCAGCTGCAATTTCTTTGTTCCATTGATTATGGTTTGTCATGTAACCTTCATCGTTTACTTCTACTGTATGTCCTGCTATTGATTTTTCCATTTGTTTGCGTTTGTTTATTGTTTAAAAATCTTTACCTGCTTCTTCCATTTTTGTTGGCACAAAGGGGATATGCCTTCCTGGAAGCAACATATTCCAGTACACCCATTTAAATGCTAATTTACCCATGTGGTTCATTCTACTTTCCTTTAACAGGCTTAGGGGACCAACTCCGGGGAAAGGAAATGTACCAGTTACGGGTTCGTGATTGTAATTAAAATCTATAAGAATTGCTTTTCCATCGCCTGTTTCTACAAAACAGTTTGAGTGTCCGTCAAATTCTTCTTCAAGTTCCTTTCCTTGTATGAAGTTTAAGACATTCTTAGTAAGAATTTCTGCTTCAAAGTGTGCAACAGAACCTGCCTTTGATGCTGGAATGTTTGACGCATCCCCAATCACAAAAATATTTTCCTTAACCTTAGATTGCAAGGTAGCTTTATTGGTAGGTATAAAGTTCAGCTCATCACCAAAACCCGAGCGCTCTATGGCAGGTGAACCCATGTTTGTTGGTACGGTCACTAATAGATCATATTCCACCTCTTGGTCGGCATAATCAATAATCTTTTTATTCGCCCCATCAACGCGTTCAATATTAAAATTAGGCACTACTTTAATTCCTTTTTCTTCTAGAAGGTGGTTCAATTTCTCCGATGCTTTCGGTTTGGTAAATGCACCATCAACAGGAGTTACAAAAGTGATTTCCACCTTATCTCTCATGCCTTTGTTTTTGAAAAAAGAATCGGCCAAAAAGGCGAATTCCAAAGGCGCTACTGGACATTTAATAGGCAACTCGCAGATATGAACTACTAGCTTTCCAGCCTCCCAACTCTCCAGTTTTTTTGAAAGTTTTACGCAACCATCATAGGTGTAAAAATCAAAGATATCCTTCTGCCAATACTCCCCTTCCATTCCTGAAATTTCATGAGGGGCTATGTCTGTTCCCGTTGCAACTATGAGTAAATCATATTGCAATGAATTGCCATTTTTCAACTGCACAGTATTCAATTCCTTATCGATTTTGTCAATAGACTCTCGTATCCATTTTACACCTTTTGGGATGAATTTATCTATTTTCTTTACGACATCCTTTGGCTTGTATATTCCAAACGGGATAAATAAGTAACCGGGTTGATAGTAATGTTTCTTTTCTTGGTCAACTATAGTTATGTTCCATTCCTTTTTGCTTAGCTCTCGCCGCAAATGGTTAGCCATCATAGTGCCTGCGGTACCAGCTCCTAGAATTAATAGTTCCTTCATTTTTCGATTCTTTAGTTTGTTCAATTAGTCTGTACTTATTTTCACTCAACAAATCTTTATAAAACTAGAAAGAAGTGTCGTGATGTCAATTACTAAAAAGAATGATTCATATCAGTTGTCTGTATCGCACCCAGCTCAGTACAAACCAAATAGTGTTTGAAAATCAACACATTACAAAACTGCATATGAAAAACAAAAATAATTATGTATAACTGTAACTTTTAGATCGAACGCACGTCTTACCATTGCGTTCAATTGCAAAAATGACCCGAAAAGAATACAATAACCTGGTAGACATGCACGCAGATGGCCTATACCGGTTCATCTTGAAAAATATGCAGGACACGGAATCCGCTAAAGATGTGGTGCAAGATGTGTTCACCAAACTTTGGGTAAAACATGAAAGTGTTGACTGCGCGAAGGCAAAGTCCTACATTTTTACCTCGGGTTACAACACCATGATCGATGTGTTTAGAAAGAATAAACGCATGACTCAAATGGATGAATTGGCTTCAAATACACACGCACATACAAAGCAATATTCCGACTTGGGAGAGCTCTTGGAACAAGCTTTAAGAACCTTACCGGAAAAGCAGAGAAGCGCGGTAATGCTTCGAGATTACGAAGGGTATAATTACAAAGAAATTGGTGAAATTATTGACTTAAGCGAGTCACAAGTTAAAGTATATATTTTCAGAGGCAGGAAAGCATTGCAGCAATATTTAAAAAGCATTGAAACGGTATTGGAATGAGTAAAATAGACCTACATAATTATGAGGCATTTTACCTCGATTACACCGAAGGCAATCTCAGCACTGAAGATACCGCAGAGTTGCTGTTGTTTTTGGAGAATAATCCAGCAATAAAATCCGAATTGGATGACTTTGACTTGATAACACTCAACTCTTTAGAGAACGAACAAGTTGATTTTTCAGGTTTAAAACAAAACATTAATCCAGAAAACGCTGAAGAATATATCATAGGTTCTGTTGAGGGGCAACTAAATGAAGAAGATGAGCTGGAGCTTAAAGCGCTAATTGCAGCAAATAAGCACGTTGAACTGTTAGCTAATCGCTACAAAAAAACTATTCTTCCTAAAACTACTATTCCATTCCCAAATAAGGCAAAACTGAAACGCAAATCGGGCATTCTGGTCTACATGACTCCATTGCGCAGGGTTGCAGCTATTGCTATTTTACTCTTAACATTGACCCCCTTCTTCATTCAAGAAGATGCTGTACAAGTCGCTGATAACAGCAATTCGGCCTCTAAATTAGAAACCGATAGCGCTCAAAGTGTTGGCTCAATTCCAGACACAAATGGCACAGCTCATAAAGTATTACCAAGTCAGACCAAGAGGACTGATGTAAACCCTTTGGTTGCCGAAAAAACAATAGCTAAAACTAAAGAGCAATCAGAGGCAATTATAAAGCGCATTGAACTGGAAAAGGTTCCACGCAAAACGATAGTAAACATTCAGATTCCTAAAACCAATTTTGAATTAGCGCAAAGTGAAACTACTTCCAAGCCTCTTCAAATTTCTGAGCCAAAAACGGAAACAAAACAACTGTTTGCTCAAGCAAATGAGCCATTATCCGTTGGAGAGTGGTTGAACCAAAATATTCGAAAACGAATTTTTAAAGAGGAACAACCCACCGAAGAAAAAATTCAAGGAATTGAACTACTAACAAACGCCACTAAAGTGCTTCAAGAAAAAACAAATTCAGCAATAGCATTTTCGCATGCTAATAAGGAAAATGTTGTTTCCTACACGGTTTCTATAGGTAAATTTAGTTTTACTCGTACAAAAAATAACTAAGCTGTAACTTTTTAGGAGCTACCCCGTCTTACCACCAAATCACAAAAAAAATGATTATGAAAACACTTACTACACTTATCGGCATGGTATTTTTAAGTACGCTGAGTTTTGCCCAAAAAGATTCACTAAAAGCAGACGAACCCGATACGACAAAGATTAGAATTGGTAAATCAACGGTAATAATAATTGGGGACGACGACTCTGAGGATTATGACTTTGACTTCAATTCTAAGGACTCATCCTTAACAAAAAACAGCGAGAAAAAAGACGAGTATGATGGAAGCAATCTCGCTTTTAATATCGGCATGGCAGGGTATTTAACTCCGTCGGGTTCCGTAGGGTTACCTCAAAACGAAAGCCTATTAGAGTTAAACTCTGGTAGGTCACATTCTATTGGTTTTTCAATAATGCTAGACGAAGCAAATTTGATAAAAGACAGGTGGTACATTAGAGCAGGTATTGGGTTGAATTGGACGAAGTATCATTTTGAAAAAAACGTGGCCATAAGTTCTGTTAGCGATACAACTCAATTTTCATTGGACACTATAAAGAGTTTTGACAAGAATAAAATGCGAGTCACTCACTTTCAGGTTCCGCTATTGATGGGCATAAGGCTCGGAGATCTTGACAACCCGTTCGGACTTCAATTTGGTGTGGTTGGTAGCTATAAATTAGGCTCTGCATTAATTCAAAAATATACACTTAATGGAGCTAAAGAAAAGGACAGAACTCGGGATGATTATAATTTTAACCCTTTCAAACTTGAAGCCCTAGCTCGTATATCTGTTGATAATTTTGGTTTTTATGCTAAATACTCATTTACCGAATTATTTGAATCCGGACGAGCACCAGAACTGTATCCTTTTTCCGTTGGTGTAACAATAGGTGGTTTTTAGATAAACCTCAGTAAATAAATAAAAAAAGGGGCTGCGACGCCCCTTTTTTTATTTGGTCATTTTCAACATTCCAATTTCTTTTTCCGTCAGATGTCTAAACTTTCCTCTTAGAATATTTTTCTTGGTTAATCCCGCAAAACTTACTCGGTCAAGTTTCGTTACCTTATACCCTAGCTCCTCAAACATTCGGCGTACGATACGGTTTTTACCCGAATGCAACTCAACGCCCAATTCTCGTTTATTGATACCGTCACCAACAAACGCAATTGAATCAACTTTTGCTATACCATCTTCCAGCTCAACACCTTCTTCGGCTAACTTTTTCATCTCAATTTTACTTACCGGTTTATCCGTTACTACATGATAAATCTTGCGCACACCATGTGAGGGGTGCGTCAGTTTTTTAGCCAAGTCACCATCGTTGGTAAGTAGCAATAGTCCGGTAGTGTTCCTATCCAATCTACCTACTGGATATATCCTTTCTGGAATGTGGTTCTTCACCAAATCCATCACAGTTCTTCTTCCTTGCGGATCATCAACAGTGGTAATAAACTCCTTGGGCTTATTCAACAAGATATAAATAAAACGCTCGAATGCTAACAACTCTCCAGCATAACGCACCTCGTCTCCTGGCTGCACTTTAGTCCCTAATTGGGTAACTACTTCTCCATTAATAGAAATCATGCCTTCAGAAATCAACTTATCCGCTTCTCTTCTGCTACAAATACCGCTTGACGCAATGTATTTGTTTAATCGAGTTTCATGCACCTCAGATTGTTGAGCCCTTGGAGCTGGTCTACCTGCGTTAGGCTTTCCTTTTAAGCGCGGACGCATCACTCTTCCCTCACCTTCTGTTCTTTTCAAACGAGGCTTAATACTTCTAGCACTTCTTTCTGGCTGCTTTTTTTCAAAAGGCTTTTTCTCAAATCGCTTGGGTTTATTTTCTTTCGACTCTTCATCCGCTGTATCTCTGCGCGATGTTCTCTTGGAATTCGGATTACTTACGGGCTTTTTATTGTCACTTCTACCTCTTCCAACCGCACCTGAACGTCTTCCGATTTTACCCCCGCCTTTTAATCCGCCTCGTTTTCCTCCCTTTTTTTCCATGCTGCAAAAGTACAAGGAGTTATTAAATAGACTATCATTTTTACTGCTCGTATATCTCCTTCAACTCAACGACAAAAAAGACAGTTGCTTAATCTCTGAAAATTAGTGCTTTACATTTGTTGTTTTTTACCATTTTTACTCTGTCAATCGCACCAATCCTTCTTTATAAAACTGCTATTTTTGCAGCCTTTTTTAAAGCAAAAAAACACTCCTTACAATGGATTTTATTACGAACATAGTTGCAAAATTTTTTGGCAACAAGTCGGAAAAAGATATAGAAGAAATCAAGCCAATTGTTGACGAAACAAACAAAATATACGCTACACTTTCTTCACTAAGCAACGACGAACTTAGAGCTAAAGCTAAAGATCTAAAAAACCGCATACATGCTCATTATGCCGATGAGCAAAAGGAAATTGACGACCTAAAAGTCAAAGCACAGGACGAAAGTAGCATGACTATTGAGGATAAAGAGGCTGCCTACACTCGTATTGATGAACTTGACGAAAAAGTACTAGAAAAAATTGAAGAAATTTTACTTCAAATTTTACCTGAAGCATTTGCCGTGGTTAAAGAAACCGCGCGAAGGTTTACCGAAAACGAGAGCATTGAGGTAAGTGCTAACGAAAACGATATACGTTTAGCTTCTACCAAACCGCACATTGTAATCGAAGGCGATAAAGCCCATTGGAAAAACTCTTGGGACGCTGCTGGTACGGAGATACTTTGGAATATGGTGCACTATGATGTGCAGCTAATTGGTGGCGTTGTATTGCATCAAGGTAAAATTGCGGAAATGGCAACTGGTGAAGGAAAAACCCTTGTTGCTACCTTACCTGTGTTCTTAAATGCATTAACTGGCAGAGGAGTGCACTTGGTAACGGTAAACGACTACTTAGCAAAACGTGATGCCGAGTGGAACGCACCGATATTTGAATTTCATGGATTAACCACAGACTGTATCGACAAGCACCAACCCAACTCTGAAGAGAGAAGACAAGCCTACTTGGCCGATATAACCTACGGAACCAACAACGAATTTGGCTTTGATTATTTGAGAGATAACATGGCTACTTCGGTTGAAGATTTAGTTCAGCGCAAACATCATTACGCTATCGTTGATGAGGTAGATTCTGTATTGATTGATGATGCCAGAACGCCGTTAATTATCTCTGGACCTACACCAAAAGGTGACCAACACGAATTCATGGAACTAAAACCTCGGATTGAAGTTTTGGTAAACCATCAGAAAAAACTGATGACTTCATTGCTCTCGGAGGCCAAGAAAAAACTGGCTGATGGAGTAGACAAAAAAACACGTGAAGAAGGCGGCTTGGCACTTTACCGTGCCTACCGCGCAATGCCTAAAAACAAAGCGCTGATTAAGTTTTTGAGTGAGCCCGGAATAAAAGCTCAGTTGACTAAAACCGAGGGAATATATATCCAAGATCAAGGCAAGGAAATGCCATTTGTTGATTCGGAATTGTTCTTTGTAATCGACGAAAAACAAAATTCAGTTGAAATGACCGATAAGGGCATTGAGCTCATGACGGGCGAAATGGAAGACTCTAACTTCTTTATCATGCCTGACATTGGATTTGAGATTGATAAAATCGAAAAATCAGAACTTGCTGATGAGGATAAAATCGCTAAAAAAGACGCCCTTATTAATGATTATTCTGCCAAGAGTCAACGCATTCACACCGTAAACCAGTTGCTAAAATCGTACGCCATGTTCGAGAAGGATGTGGAATATGTCGTAATGGACAATCAAGTAAAAATTGTTGATGAGCAAACGGGACGTATCATGGACGGGCGCCGCTATTCCGACGGTTTGCACCAAGCGATTGAGGCTAAAGAAAACGTGAAAATTGAGGCTGCCACTCAAACCTATGCTACGATTACGCTTCAGAACTACTTTAGAATGTACCACAAACTCGCTGGTATGACGGGTACTGCTGAAACTGAAGCTGGTGAGTTCCACGAGATCTACAAATTGGATGTAGTTGTAATTCCTACGAACCGCCCAATTGCAAGAGACGACAGACAAGATTTGGTATACAAAACAGTACGTGAGAAATTCAATGCGGTAATTGACGAAGCTGAAAAGTTGGTACAACAAGGCCGCCCGGTGTTGGTGGGTACCACTTCGGTCGAAATCTCGGAATTATTGAGTAGAATGCTCAAAAGAAAAAACATCAAACACCAAGTACTTAATGCCAAGTTGCACCAGAAAGAAGCCGATATTGTTGCAGAGGCTGGTAAAGCCGGAACTGTAACTATTGCAACCAACATGGCTGGTCGTGGTACGGATATTAAACTATCTGACGAAGTAAAAACGTCTGGTGGTTTAGCAATTATCGGTACTGAACGTCACGAATCAAGGCGTGTTGACAGACAGTTACGTGGTCGTGCAGGACGTCAAGGAGACCCAGGTTCTTCTCAATTCTTTGTGTCTTTAGAGGATAATTTGATGCGTATGTTCGGCTCTGATAGAGTCGCTAAACTTATGGATCGAATGGGTCTTGAAGAGGGCGAAGTGATTCAGCACAGCATGATTTCTAAATCGATAGAGCGTGCACAGAAGAAAGTAGAAGAAAACAACTTTGGTGTACGTAAACGATTGTTGGAGTATGATGATGTAATGAACTCACAACGTGAAGTGATTTACACAAAAAGACGTCATGCATTATACGGAGAACGTATTCAAGTTGATGTGGACAATATGATGCAAGATGTGGCATTGGATATGGCTTTTGCATATTCAGACCTCAAAGACTACGAAGGATTTCGTTTGGATCTTATCAAAATATTTGGTATCGAATCGCCATTCAATGAGCAAGAATTCTTATCGACGAACCCTGAAGAATTAGGCGCTAAATTGTACAGCGCAGTGCGCAAAGCATACGACCAAAAATCTGAGCTGATTGCAAAAAGTGCTTTTCCTGTTATCAAAGGAATCGCGGATGAAGCAGACAATAACTTTAAACGTGTTGTAATCCCGTTTACAGACAAACAGAAATCAATTCAAGTAACAGCGGATATCGAGCGCGGTGTTAAAACGGAAGGGGTTGAAGCCGTGCGTGCTTTAGAAAAAGGTGTAATCTTAGCCATGATTGATCAACATTGGAAAGAGCATTTGCGCGAAATGGACGATTTAAGGCAATCGGTTCAATCTGCAACTTATGAGCAAAAAGACCCGTTATTAATTTACAAATTCGAGTCGTTTGAATTATTCAAAAAAGTACTAGCCAAAGTGAATAATGAAGTGACTTCTTTCTTAGCAAAAGCAAGCTTGCCAGAGGATAATAATGCTGTAAAACAAGGAGAAGTGCAGCGTCAGCAAGCGCCAAAAACACAAGTTGGCAGAGGCACCGTTCCCGGAGGTCAGGAACAATTACCTACGGAAAATGAATACAACGACCCTTCTGCACAGCAGCGCCCCAAAAGGGAGCCCGTGAAGGTTGAAAAGAAAATAAACCGTAACGAGCGTGTAGATATACAACATGTAATGAGTGGTGAGAAAAAAACCGTAAAATACAAGCAAGCAGAGCCGTTACTTAGTACAGGTGAATGGGTTATTGTTCAGCAGACGCAAGCGTAAATTGCTTTGCTCAAAAACTATTTCACCAAAGGAGTAATTGAGGCCGGTTGCGATGAGGCTGGGAGGGGGTGTTTGGCTGGTCCAGTAACTGCAGCGGCAGTTATCTTACCAAAGAACTTTAAGCACAAACTCCTCAACGATTCTAAGCAAGTAACCGAGGCAAACAGAAAAGAATTGCGTCAAGTGATTGAAGAAAAAGCTTTGGCATTTGGCGTTGCTTTTTTGGACCACAAAACGATAGACGAAATCAATATTTTGCAAGCTTCTATATTGGCAATGCATCACGCGTTAGACAAATTGGAAACCTCGCCAGAACACATAATTGTTGACGGAAATCGATTTAAACCCTACAATTTTATACCGCATACCACGGTAGTTAAAGGAGACGCAAAATATTTAAGCATTGCCGCAGCCTCTATTTTAGCCAAAACACACCGAGACGAATACATGGAAAAAATCGATGCGGAATTTCCTATGTACAACTGGAAAAAAAATAAAGGCTACCCCACAAAAGACCATCGAAAAGGCATAACCGAGCATGGGCCAAGCAAGTATCACCGAATGAGTTTCCGGTTGCTTAAAACGGAAAGTTAAAGTTTGAACAACCAACGATTTTGGTTTGATAACTCCTCAAAAACAACCTGCAATTGGACCATTCAAAAACTAATTTTACAAATTGTAGATGTAGAGTTTATGTTTAGAAAAATATTGTTGGTTTTTATCTTCGTAGCTTTTGGAGCTTTGGTGTTCTTTATGTACACTAGATTCAACGAGAACAAGAGAACTACGCAAGATTATTTTGCTGCTATCCCCTATCAAGTAGCCTTAATTGCCGATATAAAAAGTCCGCAAAGCTTTTTTAAATCCATTACAAACTCCAACTTGATTTATGACGAATTCAAGCAAATCGGTTGGGCTACTAATGCAGATGCTTCGATAAAACAATTGGATAGTTTAATTAAAAAGGATCCATTTTTTGGTGAACGTTGGGAAAGCACCCGACTAGTTGCTGCATTGCTTCCTTCAGGAAAAGACAAACACTCGTGGCTATTTTCGGTTTTAATCCCAAGGCTTGTTTCCGATAAAAACGTTCAAATCAAGGTGAAGAACCTATTTGGTGAACAGAATTTGGCTGCAAGCGAAACCTACGACGGCGCAAAAATTACATCCTATCAAATTGGCTCAAATATTTGGTTCACAACAGTATACAAGGACTTTTTTCTTGCATCTAAAACAAAAATTAGTATTGAAGATGCCATTAGACAACTTAATAGTGGGGTCAGTTTATCGATAAACCATCGCGGATTTAAAAAAGTAATGACTACGGCTGGGTTATCAAAAGAGGTTAACTTTTATACCCATCAAAAATATTTTTTACAATATGCAAGCAAGTTTTTAGGCACATCAGGAAAAAATGTTTGTGAGCGATTGGAAACATTTTCTGGTTGGACTGAACTTGACCTTATAGTTAAGTCCAATGGCTTATTATTCAATGGGTACAGTTTTGCCGAGGACTCGTTAAGAGGATATCTCACCATTTTCAATGAACAAAACACTCAAAATATAGACGTTACAGAAATTCTTCCGGCCTCAACCGCGTTCTTTTTACATTATGGAATAAGCGATTACAAAAGTTATGACCGGGCATATAAAAACTATTTACAAGTTCGAAACAAACTCGATACACGAGATAGAGCTATTAACCAGCTAAAAGAAAATGGTATCGATGTGAACCAATTGCTTGAAAAACACATGGTAGGAGAAGTAGCACTGTGCATTTCTGAAATACCCACAACTATTCGGAAGCAAAGTATTGGAGTTATTCAGTCAAAAAGCTATGGTCTGATTCGAATTATCAATAAAACGGCATTTTTAGAAAGCATGCAACCGCTTATGGTCTCTGATGGAAGCGCCGATTCATTAACCACATATCGCGAAGTAGATATTTTTGGATTAAATTATCCAGGATTTATGCGTCAGGCTTTTGGTCAGCCCTATGGTGCAGTGGCTTGTAATTACCTCATGTTTGTTGAAAATTACGTGGTTTTTGGGGATCAGCTGGCCTCTATGAGGGACTTCATAAACAATTGGAAAGGCAATAAAACACTAGCTTATGACGAGCATTTCGATGGGTTTCAAGAAAACCTTTCCGATCAATCGAACATTACGATGTACAGTAATGTTTCTAGAAGTCCTTATTTATGGCATTACTTTGTGAACGATAACTTTGCCGATACGATTAAGAATAATGTTGAGTTTTTGAGAAAGTTTGGCGGTCTGTCTTTACAAATAGAACGTGGAAAAAGCAACTTGTACTACAACAGTATTTATTTTGAGCACAATCCGAGTTATAAAAAAATATCGAGTAGTCTTTGGGAAGTGCCGCTAGATACTGTGCTTGCAACAGAGCCTATGCCGTTTACCAATCACTATACAAAAGCTAAAGACGTAGTGGTTCAAGATGCATCCGGTAAGGTATATTTAATCTCCAACACGGGAAGGGTGCTTTGGTCACGCGCCATAGGCGAGCCTATTTTAGGCAGAGTACATGAAGTAGATCGATACAAAAACAACAAATTTCAGTTGTTATTTAATACCGCGTCTAAAGTGTATTTATTGGACAGAAACGGCAAAAATGTCGAAGGATTTCCAGTGGCTCTCAAAAACCCAATAATTCAACCGCTTTCAGTCTTTGACTACGATAACAATAAGAAATACCGGATTTTTATAGCTCAAAAAAATGGGGATATACAATGTTTAGATATTTCTGGAAAATTTGTGAACGGTTGGAAATACAAGCGAGGAAAACCCATAATTAAACCTATACTATATACCCGACTGAATAAAAAAGACTACCTCATTGCCATGCAGTCTAACGGTCAAGTTAAAGTTCTAAACAGAAGGGGAGAAAAACGAATAAAGCTTACCAGGAAAATGGAAACATACCCCAACTCAACCTTCAATATTAAACTGGGTAAAGGGCTTTCTAGCTCATACATCACTTGCTCGGACAGTAATGGGGTAGTATATCGATTGAGCTTAAAAAACAAATTAGAAACCGCACAAATCAAACAAAGCGAAGGCCTAGGTGCGTTTAATTTTATTGACATGAATTTTGACGGTAAAAAAGACTACTGCTTTATAGACAATAACGTGCTTAAAATATACAACTCAGAGTTTAAGTTAACATGGGAGTACAAGTCAGAATCGCCACTGTCAAATTCATTGACAGCCTACAAGGTTTCCAACGAAGATGAGGGCTTCATGTGTTTTTCTGATGTTCAGAATAAAGCCTACATTTTTAATGAACATCAAAACCAAGTCCAAGGAAGTCCATTTTATGGAAATGGTAAAGCGCTTATCTCTGATGTCAATATCGATGGTCGCTACGAGCTAATAATAGGCAGTAAAGAAGGGTCATTATACTGTTATGTCTTGAATTAATTGGCGCAACTCGAAAATTATCCCGATATTTACCTTTTGCTAAAACTCCGAGCAATCGTAAATTTGTTAACATGAAAAAAGGATTGAAATCCCTTGCTTTTTTGCTCAGCGTATTTGTTGTTGTTTCTTGCATCAACAGAGATCATTTTAACTTTGATAATATCTCTGAAACATCTTGGAATCCAAAGTTGGCTTTGCCTTTATTAAAAAGCGAAGTAGGTGTATATCAGCTTTTTGGGGCAACAGATAGTAATGCAGTTTCAATTAATGGTAAAAATGTTACACTCATTTATGGCCGTCAAAAGCTTAACCTCAATCTAAACGAGGTAATACAACTACAAGATATTGTATCTCCTGCTGTTTTAGTTCCATTTCCAGTTGCCCCGACAAGAGTGCCTTTAATGGCTTTGGATACTAACTTTGATAATATTCAATCCATAAACTTATCCGAAGGAAACTTATCCGTATCCACATCTAACAGCAGCGCTAACGGAAACCTAACGTTTGAATTCAACGAAATTCTGGATAATAGCAATAACCCATTGAGGATAAATTTAGCTGCAGGATCCAATGGTAATCAAGATCTTGGGAACTACAGTATTTTAACAGGCGATAGCTTGAGTGTTACCGTTAGCTCAGACGTGCCACTGACCTGCGACGTTTCTTTGAGCATAACGGGGCTGGATTACGAAAGTGTTGATGGGGATTTTTCTGGAGAATCATTTAATGTCGGAAAAGGTGAATTTCAATTACACCTCTTCAAAAACATTGCGGCAACAGGCGAGATAACAGTATCTCGTCCACAATTGATAATAGAATCAAAAAATGGGTTTGAGCTTGCATTTGAGCCTTCTTTCCGAAACGTCTTTGCGATAAATCCAGCCGGTGGAAACAAAACAAGATTAATTGAGGGCAATAACCCAACACCACTAGTAATTGCAGCCGCTCGAAGTAAAACTCAAGTTACAGAAAGCCGTATGATTCTCGACGAAACCAACTCAAACCTTCAAAGTTTTATTGGAATTAGCCCTAAAACTATAGAGCACAATTTAGGGTTAAGTGTTTCGAAAAGCATGCAATCTCCCCAAACCCTTTATAAAGGCGATGCATGCGACTTATCCTTACGAGTAGAGTTACCACTTGAAGGTAAAATTGCAACGTTTGAAGTGCTCGATACCGTTCAACTGCAAGTAACCAACGATTTGACACTAATTAAGGATTTCCTCATTAAGACGTATACAAAAAATGGGTTTCCATTAGATACGCGCATTTCTATTGCGCTTATGGATGAAAACAAGGAGTTGATGAAAAAAGCGGATGGTTCAAATATGATGCTTTTAAATGAAATTTTTACTCAAGCTGCTGCGGTGAATAGCTCTGGTGAAGTAGAAGACCCTTTGGAGTATTCCGCAGAACATCAACTGGTTGATGAGGAAGTATTGGCAAAATTACCACTGGCTCGTTATGGACAGCTTAGAGCTAGCATGAATACCACCAACCAAGGAAACGATAATGTTAAAATTCTATCAGACTATACCTTGCAAGTTCGCTTAGGAGTAAAACTAACGGGTAACATTGACTTAATTAATGAGGAAGAATGAAAAAGATTTTTCTTCATATCGTGTATGTATTTGCCGCCGTATCAGGTGTTGCACAGCAAGACTTAACGCTCTATGAGCTCAAGTCTGCGCCCCAAGCCCACAGCCTAAACCCTTCTCGTATGCCTTACTCTAAAGGGTATCTTTTACTTCCGGGGCTCAGTGGTGGGTACTTTTCATTTAACAGTGAAGGCTTCGCTTATTCCGATGCACTGCAATTAAATGACGACAATAGTATTGATGTGAAACTTGGGGACGCCATTGAAAAAATGAAAGACCTGAATAATATTGGCTTTGATATCAAAGCTCCAATTTTAGGTTTTGGGTTTTCTTTAGGTGCTGGATACGCTTCATTTGGAATTGAAAATAAATCGTCTACACGTTTTACCGTTCCAAAAACACTGGCTGAATTTATTTGGCTGGGCAATGGAGACGATAAATTCTTAGGAAATCGAGCTGCCTTTGATGGATTGGGGGTTGATTTTATGTCTTACACAGAAGTTGCATTTGGCTATGCAAGAAGCATTACCAGTCGCTGGACAGTTGGGTTAAAAGCAAAGTATTTAAGTGGTCAAGGGTACCTCAGAACGACAGAAAGTTCGCTGGGAATCACCACCAATGCAGATAATTATGCACTTACTCTAGACGGCAGTGTAACTGCTCAAGCTGCGGGGGTGCCTGGTTTACTAGTTGACTCTTTGCTTGGTTTTGGTGGTTTGAATATTGACGCAGTTGGCGATCAGTTGATTTCTGCAGGTAGCACTAATCACGGTGGGGCAATAGATATAGGAGCTACTTTTAGAATTGATGAAAAGTTCTCTGCCAATGTTTCCGTACTGGATTTAGGTTTGATAAACTGGGGAAATACTGCGGTAACCAAAACTTCAAAGCCAATCAGCTATACCTATGAGGGACTTGAGGTTTCCGATTTCTCAGGGGAGTCAGATGGCACCGAGAACATTGTAGAAACTTTTGACACTTTGTTTAGTAACATTGAATTCACTGAGGAAAAAGGAACATTCACCACTCTATTGCCCGTAAAAGTTTACTTGGGAGGTACCTATCGCATATTACCCACGACAGACCTTAGTGCGCTGTCCTTTAACGAGTATTATAACGGAAGATTTAAAACTTCATTCAGAGTGGCCGTTACTCAAAAAGTGCAAAACTTCCTAATGGCTACCTTGAATTATTCGGTCTATGGAAATAGTGTGGCCAATGTGGGCCTAGGGTTTACAATAAATGGAGGTCCTGTTCAATTGTATGTCGTAACGGATAATGTAATTGCCTTTATACTACCTGAAGACAGTAAAAACTTTCACTTGAGAGCTGGCATTAACCTCACCTTCGGAAATAATTTAAGTCAGTACTAAATATGATGACGCAAAGGGGCATATTGACTGCAACATTTATTGGATGGCTCACCGTGCTTTTTCTCCTATTATCTAATGTTACTTACGCTCAAAAAAAAATAGTAAAGAAAAGTGAGCGCATTATTGAGAAGAGTGAAAAGAACTACGAAAAAGGCAGCTATTTAACCTCGTACAACAAATCGCGAAGGTGGTTGAAACGCATGCGCAAAAAAGGGCACATGAGCTCACAATACTATACCTACATTTCCATTTTAAATACTCGCTATTTAGAAGGTCTTGGAAGATTGCGAGAAGTTGAAGATAGCCTTGAAAACAGTCTTTTTTATTTTAATAATTACCTTAAACCAGACAGTTCCTTATACTCAAATATTTTAGTTGGACTAGGTGAGGCATACATAGAAAACGGGCAACTTTTAAAAGCTGACGTTTATCTAGAAAAGGCAGAAAAAACAATTGTATCGCGGCTGGATAGCGCAAAAACTCCAATTATTCCAGACAGTTTAAAAAGGCGCGACCGCAAAAAACTGGTATTCAGATTATCTGACCCTGGCCAAAATGAAGATTCAGTGCTACTCTTTTATACCAAAAAGAAACAACTACTGGTTGAAATGAAAAAAGGTCTATTCAATGAGGCAGAAGGCGACGTTGACGAATTAATCGCCTATCAAAACCGAATAGCACAACGCAGGTTTAAAACAATTGATGAAGCTTCTAAAAAGAAAACCATTAAAATCAAGAAAAAAACTTATAAAAAGAGACAGGTGCAATTGGCTGACTTGTACGTACAGAAAGCAGATTTTTATCGCTTATCCGGCAATTACCAGAAAGCGGCCACCCTTTATTACGACAATGAAACTACTTTCAAAAAAAATATTTCGAAAAAAAGCTTACCCAACATTAAAAACAATTTCGGGAAAGCACTTATGGCAGAGAGCGATGGCTTGCTCGAAAAACCCTACAAATACTATCAAGACATTAAAAAACAAATCATAAAAAGTAACAAGGTTTCCATTTATCATGAGCTGTACAATGAGGTAATTGAAAAGGAAATACAATCCTACATTGAAGAAGAAAAAAATAAAAAAGCACGTGACTTGTACTTCAAGTACAAACTCGATAATATGCATAAATATGGAAAAAGCAGCGTGTACTACCTACGGGCACTTATGCTAGAAAATGCTTATAACAACAAACGCGTGCGCTATAAAAAAGCATTAAAGAAAGAAGTCAGCTTAAAAGAAGGAATTGAGCAACATATTCCATACGACAACATTTCCAACCTCATTTTTAATGATCACTTTTACAAGTTTTACGTAAAGAACAATAGAATTGAAGAAGCGCGAATTGAAAGGGAAACCAACGAGTGGATTGCCGGACTAAATATTGGAAAAACTTCACCAAACTATTCGATTGAATTAATTAAGCTGGCTCAGTTCAACATCAAAAACCAAGACAAATTCCCGAAATCAAAAGAGATTTATGAAAAACACTTTGAAGGGGTTTTCAGGAAACAATTTCACCCGCATCATCCTTTGTATTCAGACTTTTTAGCCTCTTACAGCAAATTGAAAGCTTATACTGATGAATACGGAGAAGCGTACCAATTAGCAGGTGAGCGACTTTCTATAGCCAACGATAAATTTGGCCCAAAGCACGAAGAATATGCATTGGCACTGATTCAACTCAGCGATATAAATGTGCTCAAAGGTGAATTTGAGCAAGCCGAATCACAACTTCAAGTAGCGGCAGAAATCATTAAAGATGAAGGTGGAAAAAAGACAAGAAACTATGCTCAGTCTTTACGAAACCTAGCCAACCTGTATATGATTAATGGGAAATACAATCTAGCTGACGATACTTATAAAAAGGCGGACAAGATTCTTAAAAAATCTGGAGAAGCAAATGGAGTAACCATAAAATCTTCTGAAGACATGGCCAGCTATCTCATGACTACTGGTAGATATAAGGCCTCCGAAAGTATCTTAAAACAATCCATAGAAGTCAATGAGTTAAAATTCAACGCAGAGCACTATCGACTTGTAAGGCCCTTAAGTTTATATGCTGAATTATACCTCATATTAGGTGAATACATCGAAGCAGAAAAGAAAGCCAAACGAGCTTTAAATATAGCAGAGAAGAGTTTAGGAGACACCTCAGTTGCTTATATGGACAATTTAACCTTGTTGGGTGAGGTGTATATTTCAATGGGTAACTACGAGGATGCAAAAAAAATCTACGAAAATGCCCTAGAGCTCACGCGTAAAAAGTTTGGCGAAGAAAACATAAGAGAGGCTGCAATACTCAAAGCATTGGCTGACGCAAACTTCCGTTCAGAAGAAGCTAGCCTAGAGTCGATAAATAGATATTTAGGACAAGCAAAGGATATCGTAATTACCAGTTTTAACGCCTCCCACCCCGATTATGCGGAATTGCTTGAATACCAAGGCAAGGTGTTTATGCTGTTTGAAAAATATTCAGAATCCGATTTAATGCTGAAAGATGCCCAGCAAATTTGGATGAACAAATTCGGTAAGAATGATATTCATACCGCTAGGAATGAAATGCTAGTTGGTGATTTGAAATATTTACAAGGCAGATATGCCGAAGCAGAAAAAAGCTATAATGACGCAGCTAAGTCCTTTAAGTCTTTATTTGATGATAGACATCCGGGCTATTTAGAAGCTCAAAGTAAAAGGGCGAAAAGCTATTTTGCTAATGGCGAATTAAAGGATGCAAAGTCTATTTACGATGAAACTACCGAGAGTTATTTAGGCTTTATCAAAGATTATTTTCCTGCTCTTTCTGAGTCTGAAAAAGGAAAATACTGGAATTCTATAAAGAGAGACTTTGAAATTTACAACTCACTCGCATTAGCAACTTATGAGAAGAATAACAAGGCACTGCGTAACGTCTATAACTTTAAACTCTCTACAAAAGCTATACTCCAAAGCAGTTCCACCAAACTAAAATCAAGAATTGTAAACTCAAACGATGGCGACTTAATTTATCGGTTCGACTTGTACAACGAGAAAAAAGATCAGCTTACCAAAGGATTGGCGATGTCACCAGAAGAAAGAGCCATCAACGGCATTGATATGAATAAGTTGAGTAAGGAGATTAACGATTTAGAAAAAAAATTAAGTGAAGAATCTGAAGACTTTGCAGGCGCCTTCGATAATGAGCAGTTCACTTGGAAGGACGTAAAGAAAAACTTAAATGAAAATGAATATGCAATTGAAATTATTCGGTTTAGACATTTTGATAAGGAAATAACCGACAGCGTATTATATGCGGCATTAATTCTTCATGAAAAATCCAGAGGTCCTGAGTTAGTCTTATTTGAAAACGGAAACGAAATGGAGAAAAAATACTTCAAGGGTTACCGTAACCTAATCAAATACAAAGTTTCAAAAGACAAATACAGCTATGGTCAATTTTGGGAGCCCATAGACAAGAAAATAGCCGACGGTGCTAAGGTATTTGTTTCTGCCGATGGCGTTTTTAATCAACTAAACATTGAAACCCTTAAAGATAATGCTGGTGAATACGTTATTGACAAAAATGAGGTCTACAACCTAAGTAATACTAAGGATTTAATCCTCTCTCGTAGAGACGAATACAATAAAGAACAGTACGACAAATCTACTGCAATGCTTATGGGAAATCCGAGTTTTGCTGAAAATGGAGCGGATATTGACATGAGCAATAAAGTAAGTTCCATAGAGTCTCTTCCGGGAGCAGAGGAGGAAATTAAACTGGTGGGTAAATTGCTTGACAGTGAAGATTGGGATACTCAAGTTAAAGTTCAGTCTGAGGCCACTGAAGAAAGCTTAAAGAAAATGAACTCACCAAGAGTCTGTCATATAGCAACGCACGGTTTCTTTATGGAAGAGTCAAAAGCCAGCGATAAAAAAAATGAAATAACCGGTGATTTTGCTGACAATCCGTTACTTCGTTCGGGCTTGCTATTTACTGGAGCTGGTGAGCTTTTGGCCAACAATAATATTTATGACTTCAACAAAAAAGACGGAATTCTTACTGCTTATGAAGCTATGAATTTGAATTTAGATCACACAGAATTGGTGGTACTCAGTGCCTGTGAAACAGGTGTTGGAGAAATAAAATCTGGAGAGGGGGTGTATGGTCTGCAGCGATCATTTATTGTTGCTGGCGCCAAAAATGTGATCATGACTTTATTCAAGGTAGATGATAAAATTACACAGGAACTAATGAATGATTTTTACTCGCATTGGCTGGAAAACGGTGATATGCGAACTGCTTTTCAAGATGCCAAACAAAAGGTAAAAGAGAAATACAAAAAACCGGTGTACTGGGGCAGCTTTGTGCTCATTGGTATGTAATTATGGACAATAAATCAACCGGAAATAAAGGCGAGGCCATTGCTAAAGATTTACTGAGTTCAAAAGGTTATAAAATCAAAGCCACCAATTGGCGCCATTCGTATTTAGAAGTTGATATTATTTGCGAAACAGAAAAGGAAATTGTTTTTGTAGAAGTAAAAACACGCTCCACAGGATATTTTGGAGATCCCATTCAATCGGTTTCCCAAAAGCAACAACAAAATCTAATAGACGCTGCAGAAGCATACATCGATCAATTTGAAATAGATAAAGAGTGTCGCTTTGATATAATTGGAATATTAAACGAGAATCAACAACCGGATATCAACCATGTAGAAGATGCTTTTGGGCCTGAGTTTTAAGGGCACAAAGCATACATTTTATTAAACACTAGGTAGTACTTACTTGTCACTACTAACTAATTCACCAAATTTGCAACGCAATGGGAGATTTTGACCAGTTTAAAAATTTGGATACAGAGGATTACTACAAGCATCCCGATGGCTTCATTATTTTTACTGAAAAATATCACCTAAAACGCGGATATTGCTGTAAAAACGGTTGCAAGCATTGCCCTTACGGGTTCAATAAGAAACGAAAACAAAACAAGGATGACGTTTAAAGAACAAGTACTTCAAGGAATACCAGACACCTTACCAAACCCAAAACCTTATGACCCCAATATTAACCATGCCCCAAAACGTAAGGAGATTTTAACGGAAAAGGAAAAGAAGTTAGCGCTGAAAAATGCACTTAGATATTTTCCTAAAAAACATCACGCAACCTTACTTCCAGAATTCAAGGAAGAGTTAATAACCTACGGTAGAATTTACATGTATCGTTTTCGTCCAGACTATACCATTACAGCTCGTTCGATAGATGAATTTCCGCACCAATCGAAGCAAGCAGCGGGCATAATGCTGATGCTAAGCAATAACCTAGATTATGCAGTGGCGCAGCACCCGCATGAACTAATTACATACGGAGGAAATGGTGCTGTATTCCAAAATTGGGCACAGTATTTATTGACCATGCAGTATTTGGCTCAAATGACCGACGACCAAACCTTAGCCATGTATTCTGGACACCCAATGGGATTGTTTCCGTCGCATAAGGATGCACCACGAGTGGTAGTAACCAATGGAATGATGATTCCGAATTATTCCAAACCCGATGATTGGGAAAAATTTAATGCGCTGGGCGTAACTCAATACGGACAAATGACTGCCGGTTCATTTATGTATATCGGTCCCCAAGGAATCGTTCATGGAACTACCATTACTGTGCTTAACGCAGGGCGAATGATTTCCAAAAATGGAGAAGGACTCGAAGGAAAAATATTCTTAACCGCTGGTCTTGGCGGCATGAGTGGAGCTCAACCAAAAGCAGGAAATATAGCTGGGTGTATTACCATTTGTGCTGAGGTTAACGAAAAAGCTACTCATACACGTCATTCGCAAGGATGGGTAGATGAAGTGATTGATAACCTAGATGATTTAATGAGCCGCATACGCAGTGCAAAAACTGCTAAAGAAGTAGTTTCTATTGCTTATCAAGGTAATGTGGTTGATGTTTGGGAACGTTTTGCAGAGGAAGGTATAAAAGTGGATTTGGGAAGTGATCAAACTTCCTTGCACAACCCATGGGCAGGTGGTTACTATCCAGTAGGCTTATCTTTTGAAGATGCCAACGACATGATGGCAAATGATCCAAAGAAGTTCAAAGAATACGTTCAAGAATCACTGCGAAGACACGTTGCTGCTGTAAATAAATGCGTTGACAACGGAACCTATTTCTTTGATTATGGAAATGCGTTTTTACTGGAATCGAGTAGAGCTAACGCAGATATAGTAAAAGAAGACGGGAGCTTTAAATACCCTTCATATGTTCAAGACATTATGGGCCCCATGTGCTTTGATTATGGTTTTGGACCTTTCCGGTGGGTTTGTTCCAGCAGCGACCCAAAGGACTTGAAAACTACAGATAGAATTGCCGCAGAAGTATTGTCAGAAATAAAATCGCACTCCCCTGCTGAAATTCAACAGCAAATGGAAGATAACATTCGATGGATAAAAGCTGCTGGAGAAAATAAAATGGTAGTTGGTTCGCAAGCCAGAATTTTATATGCCGATGCAGAGGGAAGAATGAAAATTGCTGAAGCCTTCAATAAGGCAATTGCATCGGGTGAAATTTCGGCGCCAGTAATCTTAGGACGCGATCATCACGATGTTTCGGGTACCGATTCTCCTTATAGAGAAACGAGCAACATCTACGATGGCTCTCAGTTTACAGCAGATATGGCAGTACAAAACTTTGTAGGGGATGGTTTTAGAGGTGCTACTTGGATTTCGTTGCACAACGGCGGTGGCGTTGGCTGGGGAGAGGTAATGAACGGTGGTTTTGGAATGTTATTAGATGGTTCAGAAGATTCGGACCGACGACTCAAAATGATGTTGCATTGGGATGTAAATAATGGCATAGCAAGACGTAGCTGGGCAAGAAACGAACCCGCGATACTTGCCATTAAAAGAGCTATGGAGCAAGAACCAAGGTTAAAGGTTACGATACCGAATTTGGTGGATGATGAGTTGTTGGGTTAAGTAAGGAAAACAGATAACTACATAAAGAAGAACCGCCCAAAGGGCAGTCTTCTATCATATATTTTATTTTATTCAGCTATTATATTAAAAACGGAACGGACCGCTTGCTTTATACCCAATAGGATTTACATAAGGCATTTTTTTAAGCTCTACAATTTCACCTTTGCGTGTATAAACTGCAAAAATTCTTTCAAGGTTCTCGCCTTGAATATATTTACCAGTTTTTCTTTCAAGCCAACAACTTACAGTAACACCAACAAACTTTTTAAAATGAACCTTTTTAGCTAATGGAGTTGCCGAGTTAAAGTTTTCTTGATAATTTCCATTTAGGTTTGCCTGTGGATGCTTACTGTGGTCGTATTTCCACCAAACAGAAATTTGTAATTCTCCAAATCCAATATCCCTCCAAATAATTACTGAATTTTCATTAAAGAGCGTCGTGAATATGTAACCTTTTACATTTACTTCCATTTCTTCGCTAATGGTTAACGAAATGTGTTTATGGATCACCAATTCATTAATTGCTGCAATCAGTAAATTCCGATACGGATCTTTCTGTAATTTTTCAAGTGATTCCTTTGAAATTATGGGTTTTTTAAATGGTGAGTTTTTCAAATCATCACTACATGATTTACTTACTAAGTGTTTCCAGTTATTAAAACCTAATTCTTTGGCAGTTTGATCTAAAGCCTCATGATGGGCCAAACCCTTTTCTTTTTTTAGTTTCTTAGCTAGCCTTTTTAAAATGGGAAGGTTGAGATTTTGCTGAATTTGTTTCATAAAAAATATATTAAGTCGCCAAGAAAATTGTCACTCATCAACCATTCTCATGAGGCGAGAATATATTTACTAAAAACAAATTGATTAAACGGTGTTGATACAACTTTTCTAAGATGAGTGGATTGCTTCCGCTAAGCAGCGTAAAACTACAAAAAAAAGAAACCTACTCCATCCGCTGTTCCACAGGAAATTCTTAACGGCATAAATATCATGTGGTTCGTTCTTTTTCAACTTGTGCAGAATGATCTGTGTAAATAGGGTGTTACTTAAAATTGAATTTTAATGAGTTGTATAAGATATTATAGAAGATAAACGAACCGGCGATGTTTGCTATTAAAAAAGCTATGGAAAACGAACCTAGGTTAAAGGTTACGTTACCGAATATTGTTGACGACAGACTATAAGATTAATTTCATTTACAACTTAACTACCTTCCTAATTAACTTGGAGTTAGCCTCCACTTCATTAATCAACAACCAATACATACCTTTTGGTAAGTTAGCAATATCAATAGTAGTGGCTTTTGTTGTAAGTACTCCATTTTGCTTAAGCTGACCATCAACGGATAAAATAGAGTACTTACCTGCAGATACGCCGGTAATTGTAATAAAATCTTCCGCTGGGTTTGGATAAAGTTGGTAATCATCAGATAATGCTGAGAGTTCACCATCCCCTAATGTACATTCCTCCCAACTGTCCATATTTCCATTACAGTCGGTTTTAATTATCAAAGCCGTGTATTTTTCGTAGAATGGTGCTCCTGTATCTTGCTGCCATCGCATAAGGTATGCGTACCCTCCATCGGAGGCTGCAATGGCGTCTTCTCCAAATATTCGGTATCGACGATCTAGGTCGTAATTGTACAATTCGCTAAAATTTTGATCTACTATTTTTAGCTTGCAGCTCCGGTTAAGTTGTTCTATAGCTGCCATGTGTCCATTGGTTTGTTGGTTGGATATGGCTTTTACTCTGAAGCATGGTTTTGGTTCGCCGTACAATTCCCCGGTTAATGGGTTTAGGGCTTGAAACCCATTAAAGTTGTAATAAACAGTATCGTTTATTTCTTTGAAGTTCTTGATAAAATTGCTTCTTAAATCAAAGTTTGATTGTACGTGTTTCCATAATACTCTCCCTTGATTATCTATCCCAACTAAAAAACCATTGTTGTCTTTACCAGACAACATGCTATCTGTATTGCCGCCGCACAACAAAACACCACTTTTGGTCTCATACAAGCCATTATAGTCCATAAACTCAGTATTATCAGTCCCTACAAGGGTTTTCCAGACAATAGTTCCATTGTTGTCAATTTTATATACTACACCATCCCAAAAATCATCGGGGCTTCTTTTATCGGTTCCTCTTCTCAATGCATCTCCCATTATGTAATAACCACCACTAACACACCGAACACTAGTGTTATGGTTATTGGCAGCTAGTATTTTTCGCCAAACCTCATTTCCTTCACTATCTATGCGTAAAACAAGAATGTCGCTGGCTGAATCCTCATCTGCAATTGGATAGCTAAAAGTAGTAGCCGTGAGTAGGTAGCCACTGTCGTGTGCGTGGATTAAGCTGGTCCAGAATTCATCTCTAGGCATAGTGTAAGTTCTAAACCATTGCTCCTTTCCTTGGTTATCTATTTTGGCGGTAAAAGGACTTCCTACCCCAGTATTGATATCGTCTATAATTCCGCTTATTATAAAACCATTGTCCTTAGTTTCTAAAATATTGTACGCAAATAAATCTTGACCAGGCCGATTAATTAAACTTTCAAATACAATTTGAGCATAGCTCTGTATAGAAAGCATAACAAACAAAATGTAGCAAAACACACTTTTCATAAGCTAAAAATAAGGAGAAAGCACCGACTGGCACTTTCCCCTCTCTATCAATATTTTATCAATTTTCTGGTTCCCACTTTTTGGGTACCATTATCTTGTACTTGTAAGACGTAACTTCCGGCCGAGAGTTGTTTGGCATCAACAGAAAGTTCTTTTTTGTTGCTAACTGCAATTTGTAATTGCTGTTTACCTTGTATATCAACAATAGTTACTTGGTAATCGCCTGTTTTACCAAAATCGATAAACAACTTGTTTTTAAAGGGGTTTTGTACCTTAAAATCGAACCAATCAACTTGTGTTTCCGATTGCCCAACGGGGGTTAAGTGCACTATTTTGTACCCATTTACTCTGCCATAGCCCGCTTGCGGGCTCCACCCTGGGCGTGTGGGGTCTGCCGAATAATTATATCCTCCTATTTGGTCTGTGCCGTTTCTAATGGCAGTATATACTTGATCTGCCGTAAGGTTAGGGTCGCGTTCTAACAAAAGAGCGGCTAACCCCGAAACTATGGGTGCTGCTGCTGATGTACCACTGGCTATGTCGTAATGAAAATCTGGGTCGGGGTTGGTACCGTATTGCCCCTCCAAATCAGCACCCCATATACATGCTCCTGGCGCCACTACATCTAAGTAATACGGTACATTACTCCCCCAATCGTATAGAGGTGGTGGACTAAAATCATCTCCGCGCCGCTTAATGCTGTCTTGTGGTGTGCTTGCTCCTACGCTTAGCACCTCTGTATAGCAAGCTGGTGCCGTTATTACGTTATCGCCATGGTTACCAGCAGAGGCTATCATCACCATCCCTTTTCCATCACGCCCACGGGTACTTAAAGTTTTAATTGCGGTGTACGAACCCAATCCTTGAGCAGCGGCCATGGTAAATACGCGGTTACCCAGACTCATATTAATCACCGATACATCAGATTTTACCAGTTTTTGCAACGCAGTTGTTAAATAATGATCCCACACGGTTATGAGGTACGGTCGCATTTTGGCGCCATAGGCTACGCCTATCATCCCCTCGTTATTATCTGCTTTGGCTCCAATTATACCTGAGACATAGGTACCGTGAGCTGCACCGTTAAATGTGAGGTAAACATTGCCATTAATTACGGTGCTATCCAATGTATTGTAACCGTCTAAAAATTGGCCGTTTAGATCGCGATGAGAAACTTGAAAATTGTCAAAATCAATTACCGCAATTTCAACATCTAATCCAGAATAACTAGCTCCGTAACCAAACTCATCGTTTCGGTTCCAGGCTTCTCTAATATTAGCATCAGCATTATCAAAACCAGTGCCGCCCCAGCAGCCAAAAGTACCGTCGTTTTCTAGTCCCCATTGGTATGGATACAAGGTATCGTTAGGTGCAGTATGTGGCTGTATCATTCCTACATCGGGATGTATTATTTCTACCGCCTCTCCTGCATAATAAATTTCATTGCATTTATCAATTGCCGACTCAAATGCCAAGTTTTCGGTACCCAGAGTTTCAAATGTGTAAACGTATTTTGCTCCAACTGGCCAGTCGTTTGGAGGATAGCTTAGTACGCGTAAATTATAGGTAGTTGCAAAATCATCTATCTCATAGTCTTCCATTACTTCTTCTTCAAAGACTACTTCAATCAAATTTCTGGTGGGAATGTAATTTTCGCTCTCAAAATTATTCGCCCAAAAATTGATGACTTCAAAACTGCCTACGTAATCGGGGTCTGCTTTTATGTGGTTAACTACATCCTCTATTTCTGTAGATGTAGAGGTACTACTCATGTATACGTAATTTATACCGTCAACTGTGTAACTGGTACTTTCTACATTGCCATAAGGGATTGCAGCGGTGTATTCTGCATGGTTTTCCATTATAAATGAAAACACATTTTTTTGTACAAATACCCAAGCCGAATCTTCGTCTAAATGCAATAGAACGGAATCGGGTGCTTGTGCTCTAGCCGAGTTAGAGCCTATGCTTGCCACCAAAGAAAGCAGCACTATTTTTATTATATTTTTCATAATTTGTTTTTTTAATATGTATTCAATGGCTATTTGTGCATTGAATAAAATTTTTGAATAATTAGTGGAAGGATTCGGTATACAATACCAAAGGCGTGGTAGTTTTGTAACTTCAAAAGTCAAGTAGGTGTTAGGGCGTAAAGCCTTAATTTTTTAAGAGTTGAGACACTCATTATTATTTGATTTTTCAGAAACCGCTTCTGTTGTCGCAGAGGCGGTTTTGTTTTTTCTAATGGATTTGACTCCTATTTTTTCTTTTCGTTGCTTAGTTCATATAAAAAGCGAGGCGCGAAATCAATTCGCCGCATTCGAGGTACTGTCATACCCTTCACCAAACAAACTGACCCGCGCCAAGGCACGAGCGAAGTGTTTATTTGATGCTTTAAAATTGACAGTTTCCGAATGCATAAAACAGCTATCGCTATTAGAACTTATATGTTGTTATCGTTTTTCTATAAAATCGTTTTTGATGTTAAATTCACTACCAAAGTAAAATTATTTTCCTTGCCTTTTTATGTACTCCGTAGTAATACGCATAAAAATCCGGAGTAACACTTAATTGCAGATGCTCAAAGTTAGGCAAAGAAGAAAAATACGTCGATGGGGGTTTACACCCATTTTTGGGTGAAAGTATTTTAGGGTCAAAAAATAAAAAGTAAATATTTTAAATGTAGTAAAACGTAGTCTATCAGAAATAGACTCGCCTCTAGTGTTTATAACTAATCAAAATGGGATAATTGAAAGAACGCCTCATTTGAGTACAAGGCTGACTTTCAACTTTAGTATTATCTCAATTCCGCCAAGGAGCCCAACAATTTGCCAATTGTCGCCGAACTTTACATTTATTTCGTGACTTTCTTTGTTTCTAAACTCTTTTAGAATACAAACAGCGTTGTATTCAACCTTGGATAAAATAACTTGACAAAGCATCAATCACTTTGCTGCACGTTGTAAAAACACAATATTTGAAGTACTATGCAAAAACTCTACGTTTCTGACCTTGATGGTACCCTATTAAACTCAAGGGGGCTATTAAGCAATTATTCGAAAAGAACGATCAATGAATACATTGAACAAGGTCTAAATTTTACTGTTGCCACTGCACGTTCATGGAATTCTGCTGCGCCAATAATTAAAGGATTGGGTTTAAAGTTACCCTTAGTTTTATATAACGGGGTGTTAGTTTATGACCCTATTGATAAAATAAATATTCAAGAAAACTTTGTATCTCAGGGTGTTTTAGATTTTATTTTAGAAACTTTTCTCAAAGCTGCATTAGAGCCCATCCTTTTTACATTAAATGACAGACAGGAACCTTCAGCCTACTACCAAAAGATTTCAAATGCTCACATGGCTACTTATATCAACTCAAGAATCGCCCAAAAAGACAGTCGCTTTAAACGTATTGATTCATTACTTAAAGTTAAAAATGAAAGTACCATAACCCTGATTAGCATAGGAGAAAAAGAACCGCTACTGAAAGTAAAATCCATAGTTGAAGCCAATTGTGACATTGAAATTCATTTTGCCGAAGACGTTTATTGTAAAAATGCGTATTGGTTAGAGTTCACTTCAAAACAGTCCACTAAAAAGTCAGGAATTGAGTTTTTAAGAAAGCACCTTGGGCCAAAAACTATTACTGTTTTTGGGGATAACTTGAACGACCTTCCGCTTTTTGAGGCAGCTGATATTTGTTATGCCACAGAGAATGCACGACAAGAATTGAAAGCTATTGCAACTGGTGTTATTGGTAATTGTAATCACGATGCCGTTGCGAAATTTATTAAAAAGGCATTCTCCGTAGATTGACATTATTCTGACAATCCAGTTGTATTAAAACCCCAATTTTGTGTAATGAAAAATCTACAACGAAATTTTTTCGCTTTTTTGTTTGTATCAATTCTAGCTGCCTGCAATTCTGAACCATCAAATCAAGCTAAAACAACAGTGGGGTCAAATGAACCAGTTTTGGTTGACGATCAAAAAACTATTGAAGAAGTGTACCAAAAGGAAGCATTTCTAAAACAATCGGCTATTCAATTTGACTTAAAGCTAACGTTTAGAGGTAAGGAACGGTTGAAAGGCAAAATGACTCTAAAAACGAATTCAACCGCTAGTAAAATTGACTACGCCAACGGCAACACGTTACTCTATAATGAATCTGGAATATTCCATTCAGACAGCATGGGTTCTGACAAAAAGTTGCGATTTGACGCATATACTTGGTCCTACTTTTTCCTGTTTCCGTACAAGTTATCTGACCCGGGCACCAACTGGGAAAAAGTCAGACTACCTCAGTTAAACAACAGAGAGCACAATACCTATAAGTTATCGTTTGATGCAGGTGTTGGTGATGCTCCAGACGATTGGTATAAACTGTATGTAAATAAATCAACGGGTCTTATTGAAGTGTCATCGTACATTGTTACGGCTAATAAATCGCGAGAAGAGGCGGAAAAGGACCCGCACGCCATTGAGTATTCAAACTATAAAACGATTGACGGTATTCCTCTTGCTCACAATTGGAGCTTTTGGGGTTGGACAAAAGATAGCGGGTTAACGGAACAAATTGGTTCAGCTGAATTAAGGAACATTAAATTTGTTACCGCTGATGATAACTTCTTTCATCCTGCCAAAGAATTGATTGAAATAAAATAAAATACAATGCCGTTAAACATTGTCCTTTTAGAACCAGAAATCCCAAATAACACGGGGAATATAGGGCGATTGAGTCTGGCTTCTGGCAGTCGTTTACACTTGATAAAGCCATTGGGCTTTGAGATTAATGACTCACGAGTAAAGCGCTCTGGTTTAGACTACTGGAAACACGTGGACTTGCATATACATGAATCTTGGGATCAGTTTCTTATGGCTAATCCAAATGCCGATTTAGCTTATATGAGCAGCCATGGATCACAAGATTTTTATTCCATTGAATTCAAAGAAGACCTGTTTATTGTTTTTGGAAAAGAGTCTGTAGGCTTACCAAAAAATTTGATTGAGAAAAACACCCATAGGTGCTATAAAATTCCCCTATATAGCGACAAAATAAGAAGTTTAAACTTGGCCAATTCTGTCGGAATTGTTATTTATGAAGGCATTAGACAGCTGACCTCTATAAGATAAGGTGTCTTAATTACTTTTGGTAGTTGTTATGAGCTTTTTGAATTCAATAGTCACTCGTTTTGCTCTGTTTTTTGCGGTGCTCTTGGTTTCGGCAATTACACTCGCTGGGTTCATTGCTTTTCAAAAAGCAATTACCAATATAGTCGAAGATACCAATACACTTCTGAAGCAAGAATCGGAACTAATAGAACAATCTATTGAATCGCTTCTAAATGAAATAAGAAATGACATTCAAGTAATTGCAGAGAGTCCCTCACTTCAAAAATTCTCAAGTAATAATTTGGACACCATTAACACTGAGTCCTTGTTTCGAGCCATTTTAAATAACAAGCAGAACTACTATCAAATTCGACTAATCGGTGTTAACAATAATGGAAAAGAACTGCTCCGATTGGATAAATACAACTCCCATATTGCAACGAAACCCTTTTCTGATTTACAAGAGAAAGGCGATAGGCCTTACTTTAAATCAACGGTTTCACTTCAGTCCGGTGAGTTTTACTTTTCGAGTATTGACCTTAACCAAGAATATGGAGTAATTAGCAAGCCTTATACTCCTACGATTCGTGCGGCCAGTCCATTATTTGATGAACACCAGCAATTGGTTGGAATTGTAGTCATAAATGTAAGCCTCACCGAACTGTTTAAATCGTTCCAGCAAATCTTAAAAGAAAATCATCAGCTTTTTATAACCGACCAAACAGACCAATATATCTATCATGTCGATCCAATCAAAAGATTTGCGCATCAGCTGAATCACAATTTCTTATTTAGCCGTGAATATGCTTTGGAAGAGGACTCTTTAAGAATGCAGCTCAAAATGCACAAAACAAACCCACAGACATATATGCTCACAAGCATTTCTAATATTCCAAGCTACACTGCGGATCAACGCTTGCGTTTAATACTATTCACACCGATGGAAAACTTGTTAAAAAACGCTGAACTGATTCGTTTAGAAATACTCAAAATAGTAGTTCTTATCATTTTAGCATTCCTCGTTATTGCATTTGCATACTCAACATTTTTTGCCAAAAGAATACAACGCATTACAAACGCAATTAGCGCTTATGCTGATGGTCGAAATATGGAAATACCAGTTGCTGTTAAAAGAAACGATGAATTGGATACGCTCTTACAAAGCTTTTTAAAAATGAAAGCAACCATTGATGAAAACCTTAATGAATTGACAAAAAGCTTATCTGAAACACAGACCGCAAAAAAAGAAAGAGACCAGTTTTTACAGAATATGAGTCATGAACTAAGAACGCCTTTAAATACAATAAATGGCATGACAGAACTGCTCAAAAAAAACAATAAAAATGGACCGAACGAGCCTATCATAGATGCCTTAGAACGGAGCGCAAAAAACCTTTCTGGTTTGGTGTACGATATTTTAGATCACAAAAAACTAGTAGAAGGAAATATAAAACTAGAACCCCAAGCGACCCAAATGGCTCAACTTGTTAAAGGATGTGCATCAGTCTATCAATACGATGCTGTTTCCAAAAAGCTTTCCTTTCATGTAGAAATAGATAACTCCATAGAACAGAAATATTATTTAATAGATGCACTCAGGTTCGAACAAATATTGAGCAACCTAATTGTTAACGCTATAAAATACACCGATAAAGGAGAGGTATTGGTTGCTCTGCGAGAAGAGCATGAATCATTGGAACTGAAAGTTACAGATACAGGCAAAGGAATGCAAGCAGAACAGGTTAAGCAGTTGAATGACTTGGCCGTTTCAAATACTCAGGAAATAAAAGAAGATTTAAATAAAGACAGTTTTGGGTTGGGGTTAAAGATAGTAGTTGATTTGGTCAAACTATTTGGTGCAAAATTACAGGTAGTATCCGCACCAGACTCTGGTACTGCGTTTACAATTCGTTTTCCTAAAGTAATGCCTGTAAAAAAGCCAAAGCCTTCATTTAATGCGGTATTGCCCCTAAATTTTGATAGTAAAATGGCCGTGCTTCACATCGAAGACGATGAAAATAATCGATTATTGGTACGCGAATTTTTAAACCTTCCTTTTATCTCAGTTACCAGTAAAGCAACTGTTGAAGCTGCGCAAACAGCATTAAAAACTAACTCTTTCGACTTGATTATTAGTGATTTAAATATCGAAACTCAAAATATATCAGATTGGCTGAGTGAAACAAAATCCAACTACAAAATTCCTACAATTGTTTTATCGGCCCAAAAAGGAATTAAAAACAGCTTTCAGAACGCGGTAGATGCCGAACTTCTGAAACCTTTTAATGGGTTTGATCTGCAAGCTTTAACCGTAAGTCTTTGGAATCAAAATGAAATAAAGCCTCCAAATTTTTCCGCTATTTATCGAGACTATGATGACAACAAAGAAAAAATAACTCGTGTATTTAAGATCTTAATTGGTGAGTTTAAAGAATATCTCAACCAAATAACTCATGTTTTTGAGTCGGAAGATCAAAAAAAATGGGAGTCTATTCAACACAAACTGATTGCTCATGTAAAACGATTACACCTAGTAGAATTGGAAGACATAATTGAAAAGGCAATTGAAGAAATACCTACTGCAAAAAGGGAGCGGGCAACGGCATGTGTGGCTTTTTACATTGCGTGCATGCGCGCAGAGCAACTGATTAATTTAAAAGATTAATCTGTCGTAAGAGTTCTTTTTCATACGTTTCGCTGATAGGCACCTCATGGTTTCCCAACCTTAACTCCCCTTTCTCAATCGATTCAATTTTATTCAAGTTTACAATATATGACCTATGCACTCTAATAAAAAAATTGGGCAACTTAGACTGCAAATCTTTCATGGTCATTAGGGTCAAAATCTTTTTATGCTCTAATTGAATATTTATGTAGTTGGATTCGGATTTAAACAGCAGCACATCTTGTAAGTTGATGTTTACAAGCTTGTTTCCATCCTTGACAAACAACTTGTTTTCAAAGCTTGTTTCCTTAGCAGTCGGTTCAGGGAGTTCTAACTTTTGAACGGACTTATAAAAACGCACAAAATCAATGGGTTTTACCAAAAAATCTACAATTTGATCGTACTCGTACGACTCTGCAGCAAACTCCGATTTGGAAGTAATCATAATTACTTTGGTGTCATCATTAATGATACTCAGTATCTCTTTTCCAGTAATATCCGGCAAATCAAAATCCAGAAAGATGGCATCAAACTTTTTGGACTGAATAATATTCACCGCTTCAAAACCACTTTGCGTCGTAATCGTTTCGCTAATTTGCTCTGTTTTAGAACAGAAATGTTCCACCAAATCGCAAATCAATGGGTCGTCATCTACAATAAGACATTTCATTTATCCTAAATAATTCTGGTTTCATCCAGCAATGTACCTATTTTACATAAAACCCCAAACTCTGGTGAGTCTAATAAATAAATTGGTCTTGATATGAATAAAAACTGGATTATTAGTATTATCGGCATCGGAGTTTTGGTTTTAGTCATTTATCAAATAAATGCTAGAACTACCAACCTCAAGAATATCAATGGGGAGCCAGGATTGCACATGTTACAAAGCCCCGGAAAAGAATTGAAAGAAGTACCAGAAACTGACTTTGACCTAGGCGACAGTCATATTGACAACCTAAAACAGTTTCCAGAAGTTGTTGCTGGTGAAGAAACGCCATTTGATCTATGGAATTACGGAGGTAAAGGAAAATCATCGTGGAATAAGCCAGAGTTGCCCATGCCTTGGGAAAATTGGGTATCCTATAATGAGTCTCGCAAGGAGGGATTGATGAAACGAGTTGATGCATACATGGCCAGCCGCTACGATTTTAACGGTGAGACTATCCCCGGTGTTATGCAAAGTGGCAAACGAAAGCCCGTTATGAAAGGCCCAATTGCAATATTGCCTGACGGGATTTCTACTTACGAAGACTTTAATGGTTTATCTGCGAAGGAAATTAAAGAAAAGGACCTATTCCCATACAAACCACTTGCCCATCCCATTCATAGCACGGCACATATGGTTTTCCCTGATGAATGGAACGAAGTGCACCCTGAACATATAAGAATGGATATGGATCATGATTTTCCTGATGAGTACTTACCTGAGTTTCCAGCGCCGTTGTTTTTAACTACGCACAAAGAATTAGGTGATGTTACGGATGGGAAGGAAATTACAATTAGCAACTATTGGGAAATATTTAATGGTTTACTAACTCCAGAACAAATGGAAGGGCTCAAAGAGCTGTTAAGACCAACTCCCAGTACATGGTTTAACCAGACCACGCATAGAATTACCAAAGCACCTAGTGCTGGAGTGTCTTGCTTTTCATGTCACGTTAATGGACATACCAATGCAGCCTTCGAATTAGCACCAGATGCACGTCCAAATTTAGCTCGTTTGAGAGTGGAAACTCCAAGTATGCGCGGCAACTACAACATGCAGCTATTAGCTTCCAAACGTTCCGTTAGAAGTATGAATCATTTTGCAGAAATTGAAGAGTATTTCGATGGCGACCCTATGATGCAACAAGCAATTGGTCCAAGAGCCCATCAAAAACAAGTAGCCAATCGTATGGGTGACTTTAACTCTATTATTGACTTCCCTCCTGCCCCTAAATTAGGTCCTTTAGGTAAATTATTACCCGAGTTGGCAAATGAGCAGGAACTGAGAGGTGAATCTTTATTTTGGGGTAAAGCTAAATGCTCGCAATGTCACAGCGGCCCTGCTTTTGTAGACGACTATATGCACGATTTACAAGTAGAGCGTTTCTATCATGGAAGACCTGAAGGGCCAATTAAAACCTTTGCCCTAAGGGGTATAAAAGACTCTCCACCCTACCTACATGATGGTAGATTACCTACTTTACATGATGCTGTTGAATTTTTCAATATCATACTAGAGTTGGATCTCAATAAACAAGAAAAAGAAGATATAGTCGCTTATTTATTATGCTTATAAGATGGTAAAACTCACAAAATATTGGTTCCTTAGAAATGCAATTAACCTCATGCGCATCAGCATTAGTGTGGTATACGTTTGGTTTGGACTACTTAAGTTTTTTCCGGCGTTAAGTCCGGCAGAGCTTTTAGCAGAACGCACAATAGAATTGGCCTTTTTCAACTTAGTTGAAGGACACGTATTCATTTTGTTTTTAGCGGGTTGGGAAGTAATGCTAGGCGTGGCTTTTTTACTGAACTACAAGTTGAATATTATGATTCCAGTTATGTTCGTGCACATGATTTGCACTGTGGTTCCAGCCTTCACAGCACCACACGAGGTGTTTAAATTCTTCCCGTATGGATTAACCTTAACCGGTCAATACATAGTTAAGAATTTTGTTTTAGTAACTGCAGCGTTGTTCTTACTTAAATACAGTCAAAACGAAGCGATGGAGCAAAAGTCAGAACTTCAATAAAAGTTTTCATATATCAAAAGGAATAGCAAGCCCTTAACCTGTTTAGATAATTAGACCTCTGCAAACGCAGAGGTTTTTTTATATCTCTCCAGCCCTTAAAGTGGCACCTACCTGTTTTTGAAGTTGCTCATAAATCTTTTTTATCGACTTATCTACAACCTTATCCGTAAGTGTTTGATTAGGATCCAAAAACTCAAATCCCACAGCATAACTCTTTGTTTCGGGGTCTAGTCCCTTCCCTTGATAAACATCAAAAATGGAGACTTCCTTCAGTAATTTTCGTTCCGTTTGCAAGGCAATGCTCTTTATCTCCTGAAAATTCACTCTATTATCCACCACCAAAGCTAAATCCCTTCTGGTACCTGGAAATTTAGGAACGGGCTTAAATTTCACTTTTTTGCTTTTCAGGATTTTCAACGCACTCTCCCAGCTCAATTGGAAATAATACACCGATTGCTTTAATCCAAAATCAGTACAAAGCTTCTTATCAACCAAGCCGATACTACCTAGATTCAGTTTACCTGAATACACATCTAAACCGTAACTAAATTGCTGGTTTTTAGTAGCCTTCAGTTTTATAGCAGCTGGCGAAACGCCCAATTTCAACAAAACATTTTCAGCAATACCTTTTATCTCGAAAAATGACGCATCATCACTTTTAGAAGACCAAGTTTCAGGCGTTTGACTACCAGTAAGATATACCACCAACCATTCTTTCTCTTCTCGTTTTTCTGAATATTGATGGTAGGTTTTTCCAAATTCAAATACTTTCAAATCTGAGTTTCCTCGATTTTTATTGTATGCAATAGTTTCCAGCCCTTGAAACAACATATTGGCTCTTAGCACGGCAAGGTCATTACTCAATGGATTTAAAATATTCACTACATCGCTAGTTTCCCCATAGTGTTCGTTGGACGTTAAACTATTGTGAATCATTTCTGAGTAGCCCAAACTTGTGAGATGATTGTACAGTTTTCTTCGAGCTACTTCCACATTTACGTCAGCAGATGGAGCAATTGAAATCCCCATGCGTTCAGGAAAAGGAATGGCATTATAACCGTAAATCCTTAAGATTTCTTCAACAATATCTGCGGGTCTAAGTACATCATTTCGATAGGCCGGTACTTTTAGCTCCATGCCACTTTCATCCGAACTTTTGACTTGGATATCCAAACTCTCCAATATTGATTGCATAACACTCCTGTCAATTTTGCTACCAATTAGCGTGTCGCAGTAGTTGAAATCCAACCGCACAATAGTGTCTTCTATTTTATTTGGATAAATATCCAGTAATTCAGAGTTCACTTTACCGCCTGCAATCTCGCTTAACAATAAAGCCGCTCTTTTTATTGCAACCACAGTTATGTTAGGGTCAATTCCTCTCTCAAATCGAAAAGAAGCATCCGTATTTAATCCGTGCCTTTTAGCTGTTTTTCTGACTGATACCGGGTTAAAATATGCCGATTCTAGAAATATTTCAGTAGTATTTTCGCTAACCCCTGAGTGCTTTCCTCCAAAAACACCGGCAATGCACATAGCGCCTGATTCATCACAAATCATAAGGTCTTTTTCAGATAGTTTTCTATCTACTTCATCCAGGGTTTGAAAGGTTGTACCTTCTTGTAAGGTTTTTACTCGAACAACATCTCCATTTATTTTTGATGCATCAAATGCATGCAGCGGCTGACCCAATTCATGCATTACATAATTGGTTATATCCACCACGTTGTTTATTGAACTTAAACCAATGGATTGTAATCGACTTTTCAACCATTCAGGGGAATCTTTAACCTCAAGATTAGCGATTTTCAAGCCAACATACCTCGGGCAGAGCTCGTTATTCTCCACCTCTATGGCTAATTGATCATCAGTGGACTCAAACCCCAAAGTATCGGGTAGTTTTAAAGTGCCACAGGGAATTTTTTTATGTTTTAGTACGGCCGCCAAATCTCTTGCTACACCAAAATGACTCATTCCATCAGCGCGATTAGGTGTTAGGCCAATTTCTATACTAAAGTCAGAAGATAGATCGAAATAATCGGCAGCCTGAGTACCCACTTTAGCTGAGGCTTCTAAAACCATTATGCCATCGTGTGATTCTCCCAAGCCAATTTCGTCTTCGGCACATATCATCCCTTCGGATACTTCACCACGAATTTTAGATTTTTTTATTTCAAAGGATGAGTCTTCACCAGTAGGGTAAAGCGTTGTGCCAACAGTGGCAACTACTACTTTTTGACCTTTAGCCACATTTGGTGCTCCGCAAACAATAGGCAAGTTTCTATCGGTTCCTATAGCTACCTCAGTCACTTTCAAACGGTCAGCATTGGTATGTTGCTCACAAGAAACTACCTCTCCAATAACTAGCCCTTTTAAGCCTCCTTTCACTTGATCAAAACGTTCTATACCTTCAACCTCTAAACCTGTATCTGTTAGCAATTCTCCCACTCTTTCGGGAGATAAATCAAAGTCTAAATAATCCTTTAACCAATTGTAAGAAACCTTCATAATATTAATTGCTTATTGAGCAGCGCAAATGTAATGAAATGGCCAGTTTTAAGTAGCCTGTTTAGGTTCAATAGACCCAATAAAACCATTAACTTCGTGCGCACAAAATGACGTAACTATGTTTCAAAAAGCACTGCGAGTATTCCTATTAACCCTTTCAGTAATCAGTATAGTAAGCTGTTCAGAAAAAAAAGCTGATGAGAAAATAACTTTAGGCAATGAAAACTGGGCGGTAAGTAGAGCATTGAATTACTTAGGAAAAGTGGTTTTAGAACAAAATGGTATTCCCGCTGAAGTTGTTAATAGCGACATTGAAAATATTTACGAAGACTTAGGTGAAGGCAAAATCGACTTGTTTTTGGATACTTGGGTTGAAGGACACAGCGTTTATTTATACGAGTTTAAAGAAGTTGAGGATTTAGGGGCAATTTACAAAGGCTGTCGATTGGGGATTGCTGTCCCTGATTACTTTGATGTAGATTCCATCAGTCAATTAAAAGAGGATTCATCAACTTACGGTAATGTTTTTTACGGCATTGAAAAAGACGGCGGTGTAATGATCAGTTCTAAAACTGCCATGAAACAGTATGGCATGAACCCAGAGGTAGTTAATATGTCCGAAGACGAATTGGTTAAGCAGCTTCAGTTAATGGTGAGTAAGAAACAGAATTTTGTGACTGGAGCGTGGCACCCTCATGGAAAAATGCAAGAATTGAACTTGAAGTTTTTAGTGGACACAACAAATTCTTTCATTCAAAACGATGAAATTCATAAATATGCAAGGCCAGGATTCAAAATGGACTACCCCAAGGCGGCGGAAATCTTATCAAAAATCACGTTTTCCGAGGATGAAATGACCAACTATCTATTGGCCCTAAAAGGAGCCAAAAATGAGGAAGATATCGTACCTCGTATAAAAGAATGGATAAAAGAAAACCCTGAGGTTTCAAAAGGGTGGATAAATTAGCCTGCTTTTTTTCGCTTCCTTTTTTGATAAGACTTTAGTGCGGCATTACCCAAAACAGTAGAAAAAATAATAATTGCCCCAAGGTAAAAACCGGGTGTCATTTGTTCTGATTCACCAAAGAATATCAATGCGAGAATAATCGCATAAATAGGCTCCATGTTTATACTTATGCTTACTGTGAATGGAGATAATTCTTTCATAACTTCAACACTCACCACAAAAGCGACTGCTGTACATACAATACCCAGTATCAATAAATAAAAAGCATCTAGCAAACTTCCTGAGAAATCTGTAACGCTTGGCGACTCGAAAACAAGGGTATATATACTCATACCAATAACACCGCCCACCATCTCGTAAAAGGTAATGATTCGCGCTTTATCGTTACGAATCAATAATCCGTTTATGGTACTAAACAAAGCAGCTAAAAAAGCAGCGATAAGCGCGAGAATAATACCCAAAGCGTATTGACTCTCAAAATTAAAAATGAGTGATAAGCCTATAATCACTGCAACTCCAAATAACAATTCGTAAAAAATAATGCGTCGTTTAAAAAAAATAGGCTCAAGCAATGCTACGAACAAAGAGGCAGAGGCTAGGGTGGTCAATACGACGGAAACATTGGATATTTTAAGTGCTTGAAAAAAAGTACTCCAATGTGCGGCCACAATAAAACCAACAAGAATAAAAAGCAGGGCTCGTTTTAATGAAATGCGTAATTCAGATTTTTTAGCCAACGCATAAATTAGCAGACTTATGGCAGCAATTAACATACGATACCATACAATAGAATAATACGGCAATTCGATAAGTTTACCCAAAATGCCAGTGAACCCCCAAACAAAAACCGTAAGATGTAAAGCAATTTGATAGCGGTAAACCTGAATCAGTTTACTCAACATTTGAAGCCTCCTCATTTTGAGACTCCGCTACCCCACCGCTCAAAATGGTCTTCATCATTTCCGACGACTTAACATTTAAAGGGGTTACGTTTTTACGGGGTACGATAAAAATATTTCCAGTAAACCCATAACTATGCGGCAAATAAACCATAACTTTTTCTTCACTTACTCCCCAAGAACTAAGATCCGATTGTGTAATAAAACCCGGTTTCTCCACTTCACCAGATAGCGATACCAGCACCGGTTTTGAAAACTTCTTTTTTTTATTTCCCAAAATAGCTTCAGTAAAATCCATAATGGACGTATAAATCGCTTTTATTATTGGGGCTTTGTTCAAGAAGCGCTTAAACCAATAATTTATTGGCTTGGCAATAACTGTATTTCCTAAGAATCCAATTACGGTTAAAGCAACCAGTAAGATTAATAAGCCTAACCCGGGAATGTCGATGTCAAATGGCAAAATTGTAGGTAAAATATCATCTATAAAACCTAACAGGGCAAGTATCACATAGGCAGTTACAGCGATAGGTACGGTGAATAAAATGCCCTGTAAGAAATAGGTTCCAATGCGCTTAATCATTGCTCAGTAGTTTTTGTTGGTCCGATTTTTTTAATCCTTTCACCACCAATTCATAAGAATGATCTATCAACTCTTTTATCAGCTCAATTGGAACATCACTTTCAACTGTAATCGTATTCCAATGTTTTTTACTCATATGGTAGCCCGGCTCTATTCCTTGATAATGTGCTCTAAGCTCAATTGCACGTTCCGGATCGCATTTTAAATTAAAACCCGTATAATGCTCCACATTACATAACGCAAACATTTTACCCATTACTTTAAACACTAAGGTATTGTTATCAAACGGTAAACCTTCTGTTGTTCCAGCCTTGGCAATACAATACAATCTAAATGAAACTATATCCATTGATATAAGGAAAAAGTACAGGTAAAAGTAGGCAAAGCTAAGCGTATAATCATCTCTATATTCAGCATTTTGTAGGCATAAGAATTGTACTACAATTGTAACTCTAAAAAGAAATAATCGGTGTGAACAATTACATTTGCTCGTGAGTATGTTGTTGGATAATATCAGTTTAAGAAAACGAATTTACATCTCCCTCATTTTGGTGGTTGTAATAAGTTTTCTGATTATAGGCGCGGCCACCATTTGGTATACCAACATAGAAAATGAGCGCTATCACAATCAAAGGCTTGCACGAAAAGAAAAAGCCATTACAGCAGCGTTAAACTATTTTTTAGAAGATAAAGAAGAGGATATATATGCCTTGTACACTCGAAGTTTTCATGAAAAAATAGTGGAACTTTCAGATATACACGGATTGGAGGTAAACCTATATGACCTAGAAGGAAAGTGGATAGCCTCTTCAAATTTCGATTATTTTGATCAAGGAATTTTACCAGAAGTATTGAGCGACCAATTGCTCACTACCATTTTCCAAAACAATGGTCACTATGTGCTGGATGAGTATGTAAATGGTGAGGATTTGCTTTCGGCTTTTACTTTCCTGAGAGGTGCAAATGAAGAGCCTATTGCTTTGGTAAGTGTTCCCTACTTTACAAGTAACGAAATACAAAAGGAGGAAACCTATGAGCTGCTCAGTACGCTGGGGCAGGTTTACTTGATTTTAATGATTGGAGCCCTTGCTGTTGCTTTCTTTCTTTCCAATTACATTACAAGAAGTCTCCAGTCGATAACGCAACGCATTCGCACGCTTTCCTTTACCGAAACTAATGAAGAAATAGACTGGGATAAAAACGATGAAATTGGTGAATTGATTACGGAATACAACAAAAAGGTAAGAGAATTAAAATATAGTGCGGATCTGCTGGCAAAAAGTGAGCGCGAAGGCGCGTGGAGAGAAATGGCAAGACAAGTGGCTCATGAAATTAAAAATCCGCTTACCCCAATGAAACTATCTGTACAACAACTGGAAAGAAGTTGGACAGATGGAAGAGAAGATTTTGCAGAGCGAATGGCTCGTTTTAATCAAACCATGACGCAGCAAATTGATACTCTATCGGATATAGCGACTGAATTTTCAAACTTCGCACAATTAAATAAATCCAACCCAGAGCAGCTGGACATTGTTGAGAGTTTAAAAAACTGTATTAAACTCTTTGATGGCGAAAAAATTCCTTTAGAGTTCGATACGAGCGTTGAAAAAGCAAACACATTTATAGATAAAACTCACTTCAATAGAATCCTAACAAACCTTATAACCAATGCCATAGAAGCCATTACAGACATTGACAAAGGGCTGATAAATCT
>CBFIBQ010000009.1:0-112639 GCA_965660875.1 Salibacteraceae bacterium
ATTCAGACAAAGTGTGCTCAATATAAACAACCGAGCCGTTTTTATCTTATTCACCTTCACAGCGGTTGTATTAATGGGTATTCTGCCTTTGTATTTTGAAAACCTCAATATTTACTTATTACCATTTTGCATCTTACCAATAGTAATAAAAGCTTTTTATGATGAAATAATGGCGGCCTTTATCCATATTTTGGCAATGATACTTATTGGTTTTGCAAGTCCAAATGGATATGAATTCGTTTACATTGAAACCATGGCTGGACTTATTGCGGTATTTAGCTTGGTTAATCTTAAAAAAAGGTCGCAACTTTTGGGCACTGCCTTCCTAATCTTTATCACGTATTCGATAGCACATCTTTCGTTAATCATTATGCAAGAGGGAAATTGGCACAATATTGAATTGAGCAACTTCTATGCATTTGGTGGAGCTGCCACGCTCACGCTTTTAGTTTATCCACTCATTTACATATTTGAAAAAGTATTTGGCTTTTTATCTGATGTAACGCTAATGGAACTCTCAGACACCAATTCCACTTTGCTTCGAAACCTTGCCACTAAAACCCCCGGAACCTTTCAACACAGTTTGCAGGTGGCCAACTTAGCAGAAACAGCCATTCAACATATTGGTGGCAACCCATTACTTGTAAGAACGGGTGCATTGTATCACGACATTGGGAAAATGGAAGCTCCCCAGTTTTTCATTGAAAACCAAATTAGCGGATACAATCCACATGATGATATTGAAGCTGATGAAAGTGGGACAATAATCATCAATCATGTCATTCATGGTATTGAATTGGCAAAAAAGCACAAACTACCAGAAGTTCTTATCGATTTTATTCGAACCCACCATGGAACAAGTACCGTGAAGTACTTTTATTTTAAACAAAAAGAAAGTAACCCGAATAAAACAATAGACGTTAATGACTTTAAGTACCCAGGCCCTATACCGTTTAGTAAAGAAACCGCCGTATTGATGATGGCTGATGCTTGTGAGGCAGCTAGTCGGAGTCTAAAAGAATATTCGGCAGAATCTGTGAGCCAACTCATCGACAATATTATTGATGGGCAATCGGCTGAGGGTCAGTATCAGAATGCCGATATAACCTTTAAGGATATCTCTGCAATAAAACGCATCTTCAAAAAAATGCTCATGAATATTTATCACGTTCGAATTGAGTACCCTAAGGAAAAGCCTTAACTTTTGAATTGCAAGATGTTCAGCACTTACCAGCAATAAGCTACATTTTAGTTGATTTAACTAAGCAGAAAATTAACGTAACTGCCTGACCAAGAACAAAATCTTTTTACAAGTCTAACCGGGCATAAAGATTCAATGATTTATTCTGCCACAAAGTGTTGGATAAAATGGTTTTAATTATACTTTTGGCCTCCCGTTGGAGAGGTGGCTGAGTGGCTGAAAGCGGCACCCTGCTAAGGTGTTATACTCGTAAGGGTATCGAGGGTTCGAATCCCTCTCTCTCCGCAAAAAAGTCCAACTCACATGAGTTGGGCTTTTTTTATGATTAATATTTCCCCTGCTCGATTGCGAGTACAATCTCTTCAATGTATTTATCTTCCTCGGATGCATTGTATTCAGACTTTAAATCCTGTCCGAAGACCCGAGCTATTCCTTGCCAAAAAAATGCAGTCATTCCACTTCTGAATTCTCTTACCAGTTCATATGATGTTCGACTTGTCTCTCTATCTATAAGCTTAATTAATATTCGCCCCTGAGTAGTAGTCATTTCCTTCATATCATCCCCGTACTCCGCCAACAATTCTTGCTCGACTTTTTTGTAGTATTTCTTTCGTTTTTTAGGATCCTCCTCGGCTTCAATCTCCGATTCATACTTCGCTAACAATTTACTAGCTAACTTGGCATAAGGATACACTTTCTTTACATAGCGCTGCAAGCGATTGTACCTTCTTTCCTCTTTTTTTGAAACGAAATTTCTTCTTTCCCAAACAAAGTAGGTATTCATAAAAACCACAGGAACCGTGTCACCTTCGATTACCGTTGCGTAATACAATTGTTGTTTAGAACTATCCTTTTGTGCCTTTAATTGAAAAAAGGCAGTGAAGCTAATAAGTAATATGAGTGTTGTAATTTTCACCGATTGTAATCTACGGTTTTAAAATTACAAAGTTTGTGCCTAATCTCTATTCAATTTGGATAATAGCCTTAAAATTTCAAGATAAAGCCACACCAATGTTACCATTAGGCCAAAAGCACTGTACCACTCCATGTATTTTGGAGCACCGTGAAAAGCATTTTTTTCTATAAAGTCAAAGTCTAGAAGTAAGTTTAATGCGGCAATCGCAATTACCACCAAGCTAAAACCTATTCCCATCAAGCCTCCTTCATGTATCATGGGCATACCAGACCCAAACATAGACATGATAAAATTGATAAAGTATATCAGTGCTATGGCACCAGTAGCAGCAATAATTCCAGACCTAAACTTTTCGTTTACTTTAATTAAACCGGTGCGATACGTAACCAACATAATAAACATAGTACCAAAAGTTAAGAGTACAGCTTGCATTGCAATCCCCGGAAACTGCATTTCTGCAAAAGCTGAAACCCCTCCTAAAAACAGCCCCTCTAAGGCAGCATAAATGGGAGCACTTATTGGAGCTACAGTAGGTTTAAAAATGGTTACCAATGCTGCAATTAATCCTCCTATGGCACCTACCATTAATAAACCCGTTGTACTATTTCCAGCTAAAAACATGTCAAAAACATAGTACGCGGGAATTATTGCGCATACGAACAGAATCAACGATTTATTTACCGTTCCCTGTACGGTCATTTTTTCACCTTGTGCTGCAAACCCCTGTTTTTCAAATATTTTTTCGCTAAAAGCTGGATTTGATGATTTTTCTATTAATGCCATTTTCTCTTTAAATTAAACTCGTTTAGTTTTCCAATTTGTAACCACGTTATTCGGGTAACCCTTAGTATCGTTTGCAGATTGTTCATCAAACAACTTACCAATCACTAAAGCTGCCAATTCTTCCTCTTTTTTATCGAAATAATTCAATACTTCCGGTTTGAAGTATTTATCTACAAAGTGTGTATCAAAGTTACCGCTGGTGAATGCCTCGTGCTGGATGGCAAAGCGACAAAAAGACAGCGTAGTGTTCACTCCTTCTATTTTATAATCGTCAATTGCTCTTACCATACGTTCAATTGCCTCTTGTCTGTTTTTCCCCGATGCAATCAATTTTGAAATCATTGGGTCGTAATAAATTGGAATTTGCATTCCCTCTTCAAAACCGTCATCTACCCGAACTCCTGGACCTTCTGGCTTTCTATAGCGCTGCAGCGTACCTATATCTGGCAAGAAATTATTCTGGGGATCTTCTGCATACACCCGCACCTCGAGTGAGTGACCTTCAATTTTTAAATCTTTTTGTTCAAAGCTCAGTTGTTCTCCTCTAGCAACTTTTATTTGCTCTTTGACTAAATCAACCCCAGTAATTTCTTCTGTTACCGGATGTTCAACTTGCAACCGGGTGTTCATTTCTAGAAAATAATAATTGGTGTTATTTTCCAAGATAAACTCTACCGTACCGGCACCAACATAATCGCAAGCCAAGGCTACGCGTTTTGCGCACTCTCCCATTTCCTCTCTTAGTTCAGGAGTAAGCACAGAACTCGGTGCCTCTTCAATTACCTTTTGATGCCTGCGCTGTATACTGCATTCGCGATCAAACAAATGCACCACATTGCCATGACTATCTGCTAAAACTTGAAATTCTATATGCCTTGGAGAGGTAACGTAGCGCTCAATAAATACCGATCCATCACCAAAAGCTGAAACTGCTTCATTCATTGCCAACTGCAATTGTTCTTCAACACTCTCTTCCTCGTAAACGGTGCGCATACCCTTACCGCCTCCGCCAGCCGCAGCTTTAATTAAAATAGGGAAGCCAATTTCTTTAGCAACTTTCTTTGCTTCATCAAGATTTTGGATTGCCCCTTCTGTTCCTGGCACCATAGGTATTCCGAATGCCTTCACGGCTTCTTTTGCGGCTAATTTATTCCCCATCACTTCAATAGCGTGTGGTCTCGGACCAATAAATGAAATGCCTGCTTCTTCAACTTTTTTTGCAAAAACGGCATTTTCACTCAAAAAACCGTAACCTGGGTGAATCCCGTCAACATCAAGTTTTCTAGCAACATCGAGAATGTGTTCCATTACCAAATACGATTGGTTGGAAGGTGCAGGGCCAATGCAAACTGCTTCGTCCGCATACTGCACAAACGGGGCGTTTCTGTCCGCTTCAGAAAAAATGGCAACACTTTTGATGCCCATTTCGTGACATGAACGCATAATACGTAACGCTATTTCTCCTCGATTTGCAACTAGTACTTTTTTCATATTTTCCGATTCAATTAAGTAAATTTGTTCAGAGGTGTTAACTTTCAAAACTAAAATAATTTGAACCCTTCGGCTGTGTTAATTCGGTATAAAATTCTACTAATAATTGGGTTTATTATATCGTGTTTGTTTATTAACGGCACCTCGCAAGAACATGTGAAAACAAACTTAAACGGTCAGGAGCATTATAACGCTGGATTGCTCACAGAGGCTATAATTGATTTCAAAAAAAGTATTCAGATAAAGCCGGATTATTTAAAAGCGCATTTCAACCTTGGAATGACCTACTACAAACTGGAGTATTATGATTCAGCCACGGTGCATTTTGAACGAGTTATTGAAATTGATAGCTCATTAGCGCTACCATATTATTATCTGCCTTTTTGCCACTATAATAATGCAGAAAATGAACGCGCTCTATTAGCATTTAACAAGGCCATTAATAAATTCCCAAAAAAAAGAGAGTTGTACTATTATACAGCTGTTTTGCATGCGGCTGAAGGAGAACGAGAGGCAGAACTCGAAACATATAACAAGCTGCTCACTTTATTCCCAAATGAATACAAAGCAATTATTCAAAGAGCCAATTTGCATAATCAGTTGCAGAACTTTGAATTGGCTCTTAAAGACTTAGACAAAGCAATAGAGCTCAAAGAGTTTGAAGCAAACCCATATGAGCTTCGAGGTGTAATTCACATAAATTTTGGTCGTATAGAATTGGGGTGCAAAGATTTAAATATGGCAGAGGCTTTAGGTTCTGATGCCCCTGCAGTAATTGAATTACAAGAAGAGCATTGCGAAGGTACTAGCGAATAATTTTTGCAAAGGTTTTAAAGATTACAGCCAAATAACTTGAAAACGAGGGGTGATCAATAAACTTTCGATTTAACCTCAGCTTTGCAGGCATTACCTCTTCAATATATGCACGTTCTGGGTTTTCTGCTCTCGACAAAATATCGTTTTCATTTACAAACTCAATGGAGGCATAATCTGTTATACCGGGCTTAACGTTTAATACCTCTAACTGTTCATCTTTATACTCCGCAACGTATCTGCGCACTTCTGGTCTTGGCCCAACTAAACTCATCTCACCTTTTAAGACATTGAATAATTGAGGAAGCTCATCTAACTTGTATTTTCTTAGAATATAACCTGCACGGGTTATTCTCGGGTCTCTACCGCCAACTGTAAGCTGTCCTTTTGCCTCTGCATTAACCTGCATGGTTCGGAGCTTGTGTAAAAAAAAATCTCTGCCCCACCTACCCACTCTTTGTTGATTAAATAGTATGGGGCCTGCAGAATCAATTTTTATCCAAATACTAATTAGAAGAAGCAAAGGAAGCAAAAACACTATGCCAAGAAAACTCAGCAACACATCCGCAATACGAATCATCCCATTACTTCTTTGACGGCAGTAATTACTGCATCAGTTACCCATCCAATCTGCTCATCAGTTATGTCATAAAATACGGGTAATGTAATTTCTTCTTGATAATTTTTCCATGCCACAGGAAAATCCGACATTTTATAGCCAAACTTCTTGTAAGCAGTAAGCAACGGAATGGGTTGAAAATGAACGTTTACTGCAATTTTCTGTTCCGATATCTTCTCTATTACTTGATCTCGTTGTGCCTCAGATGCCCCATTAATTCTAAGCATGTAAATGTGAAAACAACTTTGTTTGTCTGCCGTTTTGTACACTGGTATATTTGCCCATGGATACTTGCCTAACGCTTCATTGTATTTATCGAAAATATATTTACGCTTCACCAGCATATCGGTATCGTAACGCTCCAACTCAACCAATCCTAGTGCGGCCTGAATATCCGTCATATTACATTTGTAACCTGGCTCTGTAATGTCATACCTCCAGCCACCAGCCTTAGTCTTTTCCAATGCATCTTTTGACTGACCATGTAAGGACTTCACCTTAAATTGTTTCTGAACTTTTGCCGCGTCAAACTGCTCGGGCAGATTGATTATGACAGAGCCTCCCTCAGCAGTCGGTAGGTTTTTTACCGCATGAAAAGAAAACGAGCTTATATCAGCGAGTGTACCAGAGTTGTTTCCCTTGTAAGTCGCTCCAATGGAATGCGCTGCATCTGCTAAGACCATTATTCGCCCTAGCTTTTCTTGTTCTTCTGATTTTGGTTTGAACTTAGACCTCACCTCTGATTTGGCCAGCATTGTATGCAGTTCGTCATAATCAATCGGCATTCCTGCAATATCTACTGGCATGATCACTTTAGTCTTTTCCGTTATAGCGGCCTCTATTTTTGAAACGTCAATGTTAAAATCATCTTGAATATCCACAAGAACGGGAGTTGCTCCGCAATGCATAACCACATTGGCAGTTGCGCAATAAGTATACGCCGGTAGAATCACCTCATCACCTTCTTGCACACCAAACCAACGGAGCGCTAGTTCTAAACCAGCAGTTGCTGAATTTAGACATACCGTTGATTTTCCTCCAGTATATTTAGTTAACTCTTCCTCTAGCTTCCTGGTTTTAGGTCCAGTGGTAATCCAACCCGAGTACAGTGTATCAACTACTGCATCAGCCATTTTTTTATCCATTCTGGGTGGTGAAAAAGGTACTCTCATTGTTGTCCGATTTTTTTCTTTCTGATATTATAAAGAGGATTATCAAGGAAATTTGTTCCATAATCGCTTCCCATATTTTGCGCAAATAGAGATGCAAAGAAAGCGTAAAATACCACGCCCGCCTGAACTTCAAGCACCGACTCTGTTAAACATGCTACTCCAACAATAATGGAAAGAAATACTGCTAAAAAATGCAACCTTCTCCAGCTCACCAAAAAAGGGGATAGAAACATAAATAGTATTATCATAACAGCCGGTATACCCAATGCAGCTGCAGACTGGAGGTATTGATTGTGCGCGTTATACTGTCGTTTTACAAGGGTTTGATATCCATCCTCTTTATACTGTTTGATTAATTCATCTTTTATATCTCCAGTTCCGACTCCGATTATAGGGTTGGATTTAATAAGATTTACGGTAAACCCCCAAACCAGTATTCGTATTGAAGTACTTGTTTTATAGGCCTTCTGCGCAGCTTTACCTTTTTTAACTGCCGTTGCTACTTCTTCAAAACCATGAAATTTTAATGCGGAACTGCTGTAATCTTTGAACACGGAACTCATGATTACCCAAGCGAAGACCAATATGGAAATAATGAACATCCACTTTTTATATCGTATCAATGCATAAATAATAACGAGAATCAAAGCTAAAATCAAAACTAACAAACCATTCCTTGAAGTACTTTGAAAGACAGCCCCACTGAACACCAAAATCAGAAATACTCTGATTAAATTCTGCACGGTATACAGGGTTTGAGACCTAAAGTAAAGTCGATAAATGAGTATTATTATAGCAAAGTTCATGTACATAGCAAAGTAACCAATGTGCAAACTTGGTGTAAGGTTTTCGCCATATAGCTTTAGAAAATCGGTCTTATCTGCATAAAAATCATACGAAGCTTGAAGCACACCGATAAGAATTGCTACTACACAACCCACTACATATCCAGATAAAACACGCTCAAAATCTATGGAATGGAGTCTTTTTGAAAAGTAAAAAACGAGCGGCAGCAGCAAAAACGAAAGTTTCACTTGAACATCAAACAGCCCAAAGTCCATATTCTCCGACCAAATCAATCCTATAAGATGCCATAAAAAGAACGCAATGAGTAATGCAAACGACCAGATGCTCTTATGTTCTTCCTTCTTGTCTAAGCTCAACCAATTTAGCACCGTTAATGCGATAATAATGGCGAGTACATTTTGATTTACGGGAAGAAAAAAAGCCAGTAACGTGATCAACCATTTGTGCCTGAATTCTGCCGACAACATATTTTGATAAAGACTTTGCATAATGAAGAATACCTCCCTTAAAGTATTTGATCTAATTGCGCTTCCAAAAACGATAGGTATCGGTCGGCATTGTGCTTATCAAGCGGAATATTCAAAATGTGCTTGGAGAGGTACTGCGCATTTGGAAAGTCATCTACGTTTAACCCCCACTGTTCAAAATCACTTTTTACCGGATGAATAGGCGAAATAAACCAATCCCCTAAGGGTAAGCCTTTATCTTCCGCTTTACTCATAAAATCTTCCCTATTCTTTACCAGAATGGGGTAAATTAAGAAAGAATGATTTTTTTTCAATTCGTCGGCGACATACCGTTTTCCGTGACCTTTCAAAAAAGCATCAAAGCGCAACGCATTTTGCTTTCTAAGTTCAAGCACATTTGGCAGTTTATCAAGAGCTTTAATCCCTGTTTTGCATTGCACTGGAGCCGCCTTTTTTAAAAAATTTTCAGGAAGTCTAGGTGCTTCAATTTCTTCAGGTGAAGAAGAGCCCACTACCAACTTCATAGCAGTAAGCTTGCGGTAAAGACGAATTAATATCCAGTAGGTGGTATCGTTTAGTAAATATTTTCTTGCATTAATCAATGCATTCAGCATTAAGCGCTCTTTAGAATTGGGGGCTACTGATTGTTTGTGTTGTTCTTCTATTTTATTGAGATAGGCTTGATTGTTGACACGGAGAATACCGCCAACACCAGTGGAGAAGGGTTTATTCCATTGGGTACTGTAAAATGCGAAGTCCGCTAGACTGCCATTTGTTTCTCCATTATACTTTCCTCCAAATCCATGCGTACAATCTTCTATACAATACACGCCTTTTGTTTTACAGAACTCGACTATTTCTTCTACTTCAGAACTTAACCCGAATGTATTTTGAATAATTACCGCCTTTGTTTTGCCTGTAAGCTTTGATTTTAATGCATCAATGCTCATATTGAATGAGTCGGGACGAACATCAGCATACACTGGTTTTGCTCCGGTATAAATGATCGCATTAGGAACAACTACGCAAGTAAAAGCTTGTAGGATCACCTCGTCTCCTTCAGAAATATCTAACGCTTTTAGCGCACTGTAAAGTGCTACTCTACCCTTCCAAAATAAAAACACATGCTCTTGAGGGCAGCCAAGTGCAAGCGCAATTTCCTTTTGGTATCTTTTTCCTGAATTCAAGATTTAGAATAACTTTTTAATTGAGAACATACCAGCCAAAGAGCCTAAACCGTAGCCGAAATGCAATACAAAAAAACATAAAAACGCATGGAATACTGATGTACCATCGTTTTGTTTTTTGATAGCCACGGATTGGCTGAGCACCAATGCGGAATACATAGACAAAGACAGTAGGCTAAACAGCGCAAACCAAGAGTAAAAAATGCCAGCTAATGTTGGTACAATCAAACTCATTAGAAAAAGGAGCGGAATAAAATGCCTTAAACTTAATGAGGAGAATTTTTTGGTAATGTAAACGGTTTTGATGTTCCAGTTGCCATTTCTAAAATTGTTTTTGAATATCCCCGAAAACGTTTCTCGTGCGTAATAGTAACACTTTGGCTTTGGTACTAATAAAATTTTGTGTCCTCTTGCCAAAATTCGTTTTGACATTTCTATATCGTGATTCCTAATCAACCGAACATCATAGCCTCCTATTGACTGAAGTAGCTCGGTTTTATAGATACCAAAAGGAACCGTGTCTACTTCCGTTGGTGCATCTATTCCCACTCTAAACATGGAGTTACCAACACCAAACTTATTGGACAATACCGCCACTATTGAGAGCGACTTAGCATTTTCATTAAGTACTTTAGTTTCCATTACACCTCCAATAATATCGGCATCTGAGGTTTTAAACTGATCCAGAATGGAACTTATATAATCAGGGTCAAAACTCGAATGAGCACTGGCAATGAGTGTATAATTACCGTCTGCATTTTCAATGCCAAGGTTTAAAGCGAAGGGTGTTTTTTTCTTTTTGTTGTCAATTATGCGAATCGCATTGGGGTAGTTGTTCTGTTTTTGTTGAATTACTTTTCGAGTACCATCGGTACTCATTCCATCAATAACCAATACTTCAATGCTGAGCCCTCTAGTTTGCTGAAAAAACGAATCAATACATTGCCCAATGTACTTTTCTTCATTGAAGCAAGGAATTATTATAGATACATCTACTGGCATGGATTTATTCAAAATTCTTGTAGATATTTATTAATTTCTCTGATTCAGCTTCCCAACTAAAATGTTCGGTGACCATTTGATAGCTTTTCTCGGCAATAGAACTTCGAAGGTCAGGGTTTTCTATCATTTGCTCAAATGCACGCTCTAATTGCACTGCATTATCAGGCTCTATGAAAAGAGCACAACCTTCGAATGATTTTTCCCAGAAAGGAAAATTGGACATAATCTGAGGTTTTGATGCCGCCATATATTCAAAAGCTTTTACCGGTAATGAAGCCAAATGATTAACCGTGGGGTTTAGCACTGTTAAACCAACATCAGCTGCTTGAATATACTGATACACCTCAGGCATTGGCAGCAGGCCAAAATATACCATGTTATGATTGACATTTGCCTCATTGCATTCATTTTCAAATTCAACATTCTCCCATTTACCAAGTAGCCATAATGTAGCATTTTCAAACTTTTGAATGGACTTTACCAATTGAAGAATGCCCCGTTCTCGAGTCAATCCTCCAACATAAATGAATACCGTTTTAGCTTGTTTATCTATTTGCTTGGGTTTGGTGTCTTTAATATTACCCACCAGCGAATAATTACGAACTATCTCAACCTTATCCTTGTATTTCGGATAAACAACATCGGTATAATCAGAAACCATTTTCTCGGTAACCACGATGATTTTATCGAATTTTTTGAATGCCTTTAACTCGAATTGAGCATAAGCTTTTTCCATGCCCCACCGCATAAGTCTAGGAATCCACTCTTTGCTCCGAATCATCAATCCAACAAGCTCGTGCATGTCGAATATAACTCTGTAGCCCTTATTTTTTAATTTCAGTCCAACGGGCATCAACTCTGGGTCATGAAAATGGTACACATCTGCATCTAGCTCAATAGCCTTTTGATATGCCAATTTATTCCCTTCAAAAATTCTATTTATTCTTCCCGTAAATTTTGGCAAATGGTGTATGTGAACGCCATTGACTTTTTCGTCTTTACTATGGTTTACAATTAAATGCACCTCATACCCTGCCTCAGCAAGCGAAACACACTCTTTGTGAAAAATTCTACCGTCAAATGTTGGATGAACCGTGGAAATGTGAACTGCCTTCATTATTACAAAAATAGTTTTGAAGAATTCAAAATGTAGAAGCTGGTGCTAAGCTTTTACATTCTACTTGTTAATTAAACTCTTTTCATAATGAAGCACTGCATAAAGTATCATACCTAAATATATGACGTAGGGCACTATTTCGGCAACAACATACACTGGTAAAAAACTGTCCATTTGTTCAAAATCAAGAAGAAACATAGAACCCATTGTAATCACATAGATTATCGGGAATATAGATGCTAGCCGCACTTGATTAAGTGCATGCAATACCATACTTATAGGAGATATTACAAACTGAAATGCAAATGCAAATATTAGCAGTTTGCTTAATTCTGCTGAAAGCAACCAATCTACACCAAAGAAAAACGTAAACAACTCTTTTGAGAAAGGAACAATGACCATACATACCGCAAATGCAGCGAGAAATAAAAATCCAAATAACAACTTCAATTCCTTAAGAATGCTTTGCCTGTTGCGGTATTTTTCAGAGATTCTTTGAAAATACACCTGGGATAAGCTAACCCCCAGAATACTCAACGGTACGTGTAAATATTGCTTAGCAAAAGAATAATGCCCGGCCACTTCAGTGGAAAAAAAGTAGACAAAAACGTAAAAACCCAATTGAGTGCCAACGCTGTTTAAAACCGCCGGAAGAGCATTATATTTTGGGTAATCTTGATAACGTTTAAGCGTTCGTTTGATAAAAAGACTGTACTTTCTGAAACGAACAAATATTTCTTTTGTGCCTTGTAAAAAAGAAAAAAGGGCAATAAACAGCCAGCCTGCGGTTAACCCAAACATTAGTCCGTTAACACCGCTTCCTTGAAAGAAAACACCAAACACAATGGTAAAAAAGACTGTTGAACTGGATTTTACGAACTTATTGTAAGTCATTTTCAAAAAGTCCTTGTTACGTATAAAGAGATAATTGATAGGTTGCCAGAAGCCCATTCCTAAAAGGCAGAGCATAACTAATAAAGCATCATAAACATCAAAGTCAATTTCAAAATAGCTAGAAACAGTGCCCTGCATTGGTATCAAAATGAGAAAGACTAAAAACGCACCGATGGTGCTTATCAGCCAACTACCAATAACTAATCCGTGAGTATCCACTAGTTTCTTTGGTAAAACAACTGCTAAATCATACCTCCCATTGATTATTACAATAAGTATCTTTAATAAACCCAGTATGGCTGCAAATTCTCCAAAGCTTTTTGCGTCATACAGTCTTGCTATCCATGGGGCAAACAAAAAAGGCACCAGCTGCGCCAACAAAACACCCCCTGACAAGAGTGAAATGTTTTTAAAAATTTCTGATTTATAGAACTTGATAGCCTTAATGTTTTATACTACTATGGCGGTGTCCAGTGTTCCTGAGAACAAAGTATGCTAACAGAATAAACAACCATAAACCGTGTGTTAAAATTATTGTGGCCAAACCTGAGGAACGAAAAAGATTGATGAGCAAAAAGAATAATCCAAAAAACTTAGCATCAATAGAAAGCTTGTCGAATAATTTAATGATCATACCCACTAAAAACGTATAAATAACAACTCCAACATATCCAAAATTCATAAATGCGTCGCTTATAAAACCGTTGTTAGCGTTGGTAGTAGTTTTTCCATAAGCATATTCTGCTACCATATAAGTGGGACCAAGTTCATAAGGGTACTCAAAAACACTGTTCATAAAACTATGACTGTAATACAGATAATTGCCTTGAAAAAACTCATAGTAATAATGATTTAAGAGCGCAGGCACCATTAAATAACGCCTTAAAACTAAAGACTCCAGCAATAAACTATCGAACCCTACCGATAGGATAAAGCCAATAAAGCTAAGCGTAAAAACTATTCCTGTAAACACCGCCACTTTTCTTACTGGATTTTTGAAAAAATAAAAGAAAACAACAACAAATATCCCAAGGAAAATGCTTTTTTGAGGTATCATAGAATACATCGTTACAGTAAGTAAAATTGCTATTACTGTATACAGGACTTTTCTTTCTCGAAGACCATAAATGGCCAAAAGTGGCAGCATTACCTGAATCAGCGGTGACTTCATATAACCAGTAAATACATTTCCATCTTCTTGAATGGCCTCTCTGATAGCATACACTTTCTCTCCTAATAAAAAAATGCTTGGGTCAAGATTTATTTTGTAATTCATAAAAAAAGGAAACATGATCAACAAAGCCAACACACTCAACATAATTGGGACCTGATGTTGAACAATCATTTTACTGGAAGGAAGATTAAAAGTCAGGTTTGAATTTATAACGAGTAGCAGTAGAACAGAAGAAAGTACAAACATCCATCCACCACTGTCATACTGAAAAAGCACTAAAATGGGCATTACGAACAAAACCAAGAATAATGCACTAATACCTTTGATAAAGTAACTTGACTTAAGAAAAAGTACAAGATTAAGAGCCACGTATAGTAGAAATGCAAACAATGCTTTGGAGACACTGAAATGACTCCTAAAACCCATGTACTCGAAATGGTTAAATACAAAGTTACTGTACTCTAAAACACAGAAAAAATAAAGCAACATTGAAAAGAACAAAAACTGACAACGATTATCATCTAAAAGTCGTGTTAATGTAGCGTTATTTTCATTGTTTCTCATTGCAGACGAAAGTATTAATATTTCACTTTCTTTGCGTCACAAACAGATGGACGTATGAAAGAGGAAATTTCTCTGGGAGAGCTTATTGTTATCCTTCTAAAGTTTTTGAAAAAGAATATTCTGTTGTTCTTTTTGGCTGGGATTATTGGAGCAGTAATCGGCTACTTCAAAGAGAGCAGAGTGGTGCCTAAACACAAAAGCGAAGCAGTCATTTGCAGCGATATATTAGACGCAAGCCGATTAAAAGACATTGTGAGCGATCTAGAATCTGCCACTAAAAACAGAAATCTAGCTTATTTAGCTGAAACATTAAACATCCCTGCAGACAGTGCAGCGAAGATATCCAGTATAAAAATTGAATTAATAGAATCTGAAACCAACTACCGCTCTGATGTTGATATGACAAAAATCAAAACGCATCAATGCATCAAATTGATTTGTACCGTCGGAACACCTCGCGTTTTATCTGCAATTGAGCAAACTGCTTTGTCATTACTTGAGGGACACAGTGAAGTGAGCTCAATCATCAAACATAGAAAAAGCGTGTATCAGAAAAACATAGAAAAAATAAAGGATGACATTGAGTTTCTTTCTGAACAAAGAAAAAAGACGTACCAGCAATTACAATCTGGTAATAACAAAATTGACATAAACCAGTTCGACAATGAGAGTCAGTTCATTTATGCTTATGAAAAATTGGGTGATTTGCAAGAATTGTACATGAGAACTAAAGCGGCAGTGCTCATAAAACCATTTATCAAAAACACGGTAGCCCGACACTCCAAAACAAAAGGCATAGCAATGATGGCTATTGTATTTTTAGCCTTAGCGTTTGCCGTTGGTGTATTTAGAGAGATTAAACTCTAAAAAAATCACTTTTTTTACCAAAAACTATTTACAATGAGAACACTTATCCTCGCACTATTTTTAGGGTTATGCTTACCCACTTTTTCGCAATCTGAGCAAAAACAAGACATTTCACTCGAACAAATTTGGGCTTCTGGAGTTTTTAGACCGAACTACGTAAGAGGTTTAAACTCCATGAACGATGGTATGCATTATTCGCTGCTGGAAAATGACCGAGGAGGCGCTCAAAAAATCAATCAATATGCTTATGCTACAGGCGAATTCGTAAAAACAATTTTAGATTTATCTACTGTTGAACTTCCTGCAGCAAAAGGTGCTCCATTAAAAATTGATGGATATTCATTTTCTCCAGACGAATCTAAACTTCTACTTAGCTCCGAAACAGAAAAAATCTATAGACATTCTACTCGATCTAAAAACTACATTTTTAACATAGCAACTAAGGAAATAGAGTTGCTATCAAAAGAAAAACAGAGATATGCAACATTCTCTCCTGCCTCTGACAAGGTAGCTTTTGTCCGAGAAAACAATATCTATGTAAAACACTTAAAAACCAATATTGAAAACCCAATTACCAATGATGGAAAAATTAATGAAATAATCAACGGTGCTACAGATTGGGTTTACGAGGAAGAGTTTGCCTTTGACAAAGCATTTTTCTGGTCCCCAAGTGGCGATAGAATTGCCTTTTATCGATTTGATGAATCAGAGGTTAGAGAATACAACATGCCGTTATATGGTAACCTTTATCCTGAAGACAACACTTTCAAGTATCCTAAGGCTGGAGAGAAAAACTCTTCAGTCTCAGTACACGTGGTAAACATAATTGATGGTAATGCAAATATCTACCGACCCGAGGCTAATGTTGAATACATTCCAAGAATAAAGTGGAGTAAAACGGATGAATCCATAGTGATTTATACCATGAATAGGCATCAATCTAATTTGAGACTTTTGGATTTTAACCCAATAACCGGTGCAAGTAAAACCCTGTATGAAGAAAACAATGATGCGTACATAGACATTACCGACAATTTTTATGTTGTTGGAGATAATGACGGGTTTATTTATACCAGCGAAAAGTCAGGCTTCAATCACTTGTACTACCAAAACTGGAAAGGATCAAAAACCAAACAAATCACAGCGGGCAATTGGGAGGTAACTACGGTATATGGTTACGACGAAAAAAGCAGTCGCATTTATTTTCAAGGAGCTAAGTCCTCTCCGCTAAACCGTGAGGTTTACAGCACAACATTAAAAGGCTCGGAGCCCAGAAAACTATCTCCTTTGCAAGGTTGGAACGAGGCTAACTTCAGCAAAGGTTTTAAATATTTTATCAACTACCACTCTACAGCTACATCGCCTTATTACATATCGTTACATAAAAGTAATGGTAGAGAAATTCGGGTATTAAAAGACAATTCCGTGTTAAACCTCACCTTAACAAAATTCAATATTTCTAAGCCTGAGTTTTTAAAAATACCTGCAAACGGAGAGGAGCTCAATGCATTCATGATTAAACCAAAAAACTTTGACCCAAATAAAAAGTACCCCGTGCTAATGTATGTTTACGGTGGACCCGGCTCCCAAACGGTAAAAAACTCGTGGGGAGGCTCTAACTACTTCTGGTATCAAATGATGGCGCAAAAGGGCTACCTAGTGGTTTCCGTTGATAACAGAGGAACCGGTGCTCGAGGAGAAAAATTCAAAAAAATAACCTACAAACAGCTCGGTAAATACGAAACGGAAGATCAAATAGCTGCTGCAAAATGGTTGGCCAAACAATCTTATGTTGATGCCAATAGAATTGGGATTTGGGGCTGGAGTTATGGAGGTTATATGAGCTCGTTGTGTCTATTTAAAGGAAACGATGTTTTTAAAACAGCTATGGCGGTTGCACCAGTTACCAATTGGAAATACTACGACTCCATTTATACCGAGCGCTACATGCAAACTCCGCAAGAAAACCCCGGATATGATGAGAACTCTCCAATAACCCATGTCGATTCACTTCAGGGAAATTATTTATTAATTCACGGCACGGGTGATGACAACGTACATTTTCAAAACTCTATTGAAATGGTTACTGCGCTGCAAAAAGCCAATAAGCAGTTCGATTTCATGATGTACCCAAATAAGAATCATGGAATTTATGGGGGAAATACGCGTTATCATTTGTTTAAACTGCTCACCGACTATTTAGAGGAAAACCTATAACAGGTAGAAAAAAAATTTTGCACCAAGATTATCGAAACCCATTAGGATAAATTGGTATGCAAACTGGGTGGAAATAAGTGCAATTGCGCTGAATGTTTTGATGTTTTTCAATCATTAATTGAATACTCCGATAGCTTTTTCGGTTTAAATGTTTAGTTCGCTATCTCTACTTGGAAATAATTGATAAATTGCGCTTCAGTTTTTTGGCATACTACATTTTTTAAAAAATATTTATGACATCATCAACAATTGCAACAGAGCGCAAAGAGTTATTTGGACATCCGGTAGGACTATATATTTTGTTTTTTACAGAGTTGTGGGAGCGTTTCTCTTACTACGGAATGCGCGCCATCTTAGTGTTATACATTATAAGTTCTGCCACAGGAGATAATGCTGGATTAGGATGGTCAGAGTCCGATGCTTTGGTCCTTTACGGTTGGTATACTATGCTGGTATACGTAATGTCTATTCCGGGTGGAATAATTGCAGATAAGTTCTGGGGTCAAAAGAAAACCGTTTTAATTGGTGGACTTTTACTCTGTGCAGGTCACATGATTTTAGCTGTTGAAGCCAATTGGGCATTTTTCACTGGTCTTGCGCTAATAGTTTTAGGAGTTGGTGGTTTAAAACCAAATATTTCAACTATGGTAGGTGGACTCTACCCTCCGGGTGATGAGAGACGCGATAATGGCTTCACCATATTTTATATAGGTATTAATATTGGTGCTTTGTTATCCGCTTTGGTAGTGGGCTATTTGGGTGAAACTTATGGTTGGCATTACGGTTTTGGGTTAGCTGGTATCGGCATGTTATTGGGTCAAGCGGTTTATATGGCAGGCCAAAAACATCTCGAAGGCGTTGGAGAGTCTACTTCGGATCAATCGCCGGCAGAACAAGCTGCGCAGAACAGACCACTCACTACAGTAGAAAAAGACCGCATGAAAGTGATGTTCCTTTCGTTTCTACTCATTATTGTTTTTTGGGGTGCTTTTGAACAAGCTGGCGGCTTGATGAATATCTATACCGCACAAAAAACGGACTTATCGCTTGGATTTACCATTCCGCTTTTAGGTATTGATGCCATTCCCGCTTCTTGGTTTCAATCGGTCAATGCATTTTTCATCATTACACTTGGAGTACCCATCGCATCCTTTTGGATTTGGTGGAGACGCAAAGGAAGGGAATACTCTTCTTTATTGAAAATGGCAATTGGCGTAATCATAATGGGCTGGGGATTTCTTTTTATGTCTGCAGCATCACTTCAATTTGAAGCAGAAGGCTCCTCAGCTATGTATTGGTTGGTATTGGCTTACTTGTTACATACTATCGGCGAATTGTGTGCTTCTCCAGTTGCATTATCTTTTATCACCAAGTTGGCTCCAGTAAAATACGCATCGTTTATGATGGGTGCCTATTTTGCTGCTACGGGCTTGGGTAACAAAGTTGCAGGTTTATTAGGGGAATGGTCTCAGAGTGCGGGAGAACTACAAATCTTTACAGGAATAGCTATTTTTTGCACCATAGTTGGATTAATTGTGATAGTGATGCTCAAACCACTTAAGCGATTAACTCATGGGGCCGAGGACTTTCAAGGCAATCACCATGAAGAGCAAGAAGGTTTTGAAATAGCGGATACTGAAGAACAATAATCTCTTAACGCCATGGATCTTAGTGTTTGGTTAATTATTATAGCATGGATTTTTGTCGCTATTTGGGTGCCCATAGTTTATGCTACCAACAAAAAAATTCACCCAAAGGCATTATTCATTTTGTTTTTTGCCGAAATGTGGGAGCGTTTTTCCTACTACGGAATGCGCGCCTTACTTACCTTGTATATGGTCAAGGAACTCTTTGCCGCCATGGATTCTGGTGCGGCAGATGCCATGTCCTTAAGTATTTATGGTTCTTATACCTCAATGGTATACCTCACTCCAGTGATTGGCGGTATTCTGGCCGATAGAATTTTTGGGTTCAGAAAAGCGATAATTTTTGGCGGTGTATTGATGATGCTTGGGCACTTTGCACTGGCACTGGAAGGCATGATGTTTCACGGAAACATGATGTTATTTTTCTTCTCTCTAGCGCTCATTATCGTAGGTAATGGATTCTTTAAGCCAAACATTTCCAGCTTCTTAGGTACCTTTTACGAAGATAACGACCCCAAAAAAGACGGTGGTTTTACCATTTTCTATATGGGCGTTAATATCGGTGCATTGCTATCCATTTTAACTTGTGGGTATGTGGGTCAAGAAATCAGTTGGCACTACGGATTTGGATTAGCTGGAATTGGAATGGGTTTGGGTTTAATCGTCTTTATGGTTTACGCCAAGCAAGTGTTCGGAAATAAGGGACTCTATCCAAATAGTGGATCATTTGCTGTACTAGATGAAAGTGCAAAAGACTTACCATCTCCTCCTAAAGGATTAATTCAGCGTCAGTGGTTAGCTGTGTTGGGCTCTATTCTTTTGATTCCTATTGTGGTTTCTTTAATGGACCTTGACTCTACGCTAACAACAATTTTATTAATCGCATCGGTTGGGGTTTTGCTCTTTTTGATTATTCAAGGAATGATGGAAAAGGATAAAAAGCAGGGCCAACGTATGTGGGTTATTGCAGTATTGTTTGTCTTCCATGCGGTATTTTGGGCTTTATTTGAACAAGCGGGGGGATCCATTACCCTATTTACAGATAGAAACGTAGACCGAGTAGTCTTTGGATCCGAGTTACCGGCATCCGTTTTCCAATTTTTTAATTCGCTGTTCATCATGTTGTTGGCGCCGGCATTTACATGGATTTGGCACCAACTGAACAAACGGAATATGGAACCCAGTACACCCATGAAGTTCTTTTTAGGCCTTTTTCAATTGGCTCTTGGTTTTGGAATTTTAGTTCTTGGCGCACGTTATTTCTCTACTGATGGAGTAATGCCATTAATATTCTTAGTACTCATGTACTTGCTGCACACTATGGGAGAGTTGAGTTTATCTCCTGTGGGCTTGTCAATGGTAACAAAGCTTTCGCTAAAACGAATGATAGGATTGGTTATGGGGGTTTGGTTTTTATCGATTTCTCTTGCAAATAAAATGGCGGGATTTATTGGAGGGCTAACTGCTCAGAGTGGTGAAGGAGGCGACAAACTACCCCCTACCGAAAGTATTCTTGTATACTCAGAGACTTATTTATTCTGGGGATTTTACGTAGTAATGGGTGCCGCTGCTTTATTGCTTGTTGTAAAACCACTTCTGAGAAAGTGGATGCACGGAATACACTAAGCTGTGTTTAGCTAGTATTATTGGGCAGTTTACCCCTAACTCATACCCATTGAATTGCACTTTTCGCTGAATAACTTGTAGTATTTAAGAAAATGTAAAGGATAGCAGTTTCTGTAGATTGTATATTTGCTACACTAAATACTCTCATATGAAAACCGTAGTAATTTCTTTAATATTCGCCTGTTCCCTTCAATTGAATGCTCAGGTGAATAACGCGATTCAATGGATGTCGATTGAGGAAGCTCAAGAAGCCATGAAAACTCAGAAAAAAAAGTTATTCATCGACTTATATACTGACTGGTGTGGTTGGTGTAAGAAAATGGACGCTACTACTTTTAAAGACCCCAACGTTGCACAATTCATGAATCAGTATTATTACGCTGTAAAATTTAATGCGGAACAAAAAGATACGGTGAATTTTAACAACTTTGACTTTTACAACCTAAATCCAGGCGGAAAGCGTGGTACGCATTTGTTCGCTTATTCATTGCTAGACGGTCAAATGTCTTATCCCTCCTATGCCATTTTAGACGAAAACTTAAACAGAATCCACGTAATTCCAGGGTATAAAAAGCCAGCCCCATTTGCAGGTACGTTATTGTTTTTTGGAACCAACCAATACCAACAATACCACAACTACTTACTCAAACAAATCCAGCAAGAGATGCAGCAGCAGCAAGCAGTTGGTGAACAAACGCAAAAAAAATAATATGACGTTTTCTTCTGGTCAAGTTCAATTTGCTGGGGTATTTTTAGTAGTGTTCATTTGCGTAATGATTGCTGCCTATTGGAAAGATCGAAAACTCATTAAACAATATTATAAAGGAATTTATAAGCTGTTTTTTTTCATTTTCTTGGTACTGGCTTTTTATTGGGTATTGGTAAAGATTCTTTAATTTAGGGCGATATGCGTCCATGCCTTCTGTCTCTTATAGTTTTATGCCTCTTTTCTTGTGACTCCAAGCTGGAGCCGACTCCCCCAAAGGCACCCTATACTTTTGACCTAGATTCCATAAAAGCGCGAGGTAAAATAGTTGCTCTTGTTGACAACTCTACCACCAGCTATTTCATTTACAAAGGACAACCTATGGGCTTCGAGTATGAGCTACTAAAGCGGTTTGCCAATTTTATTGACGTGGAGTTAGAAGTAAAAGTCATTTATAACTTAGATAGTATGGTGAACTATTTAAACAATGGATTTGGAGATGTAGTAGCAGCAAACATTACAGCAACGTCTAAACGCAAAAAATTGGTGTCATTTTCAGATGCCATTCACAGAACCCATCAAGTATTGATTCAAAGAGAAAATAAAGATTCGCTTATAACCAATCTCAACGAGTTGTCGGGTAAAATTATTCACGTATGGTCTAACTCCTCCTTTCTAGAGCGACTGCAAAACTTAAGTGGTGAACTTGGTGAGCCAATAAATATAGTTGCAGTCAATAATCATGATACAGGTGTTGCTATGAATAAAACACTTCAACTCATAGAATCTGTTGCTGAAGGACAGATTGATTACACCGTAGCGGACGAGAATATTGCCAAGGTTCAGCAAAAAATGCACGGAAACTTAAATATTGATTTGGCTTTAAGTTTGGAACAAAGTATTGCATGGGCGTTTAGAAAAACTGATACTAATCTTATTCGCATCGCAAATGAATGGCTTAAAAAAGAGAAAGAAAAAAGTGACTTTTATACCATATATCTAAAGTATTTTAAGGCACGTAGTAAGCTGAAGAAAAAATTAACTAGTGACTTCTCTTCGGTTTCTGGGGGTCAAATTTCACGATACGATGAAACAATAAAAGAGGAAGCAAAGCGCATTGGCTGGGACTGGCGTTTATTGGCCGCTCAAATTTATCAGGAGTCAAAATTTCAGCACGACGCCGAGTCTTGGACCGGTGCTTTTGGATTGATGCAACTGGTGCCGCATACTGCGGCTGCATACGGTTTGGATAGTAATAATATTAAAACGCCTGAGGCGAATATTAAAGCTGGGGTAAATTACCTTTTGTGGATACAAGATTTTTGGGAAAAACACATTCCCGATTCCACTCAACGTAAAAAATTCGTGCTAGCTTCCTATAATGTTGGACTGGGCCATATCATTGACGCAAAAAATTTAGCAGACAAATATGGCGCGGATCCAAGCGTTTGGGATGATAATGTCGAAAGCTACATTCTTAAAAAATCAGAATCAAAATATTATTCGGACGAAGTATGTAAGCACGGCTATTGTCGTGGAAAGGAACCCTATGGATACGTTCGAAATATAATGGCAGGCTTTGAGCACTACAAAAACTTGATACCTGCTGAGTAAAAAAAGTTGATTCAAAATCGACCATAAGTGAGGTTATTTAAAACCCTTAAGCGGAGAATATTGGTTGCAATTAATTAGCGCTTCTCCTCGCTCTCACTTGCATCGCCTTCTTCAGCCTTTTTAGCCATTATGGTTCCTTCAATAATTTGTTGGTAAAAATCATTCATTGCCGCGGGTGAATGCGGCACCATTAAGGTATTGCTTTTAGAACTACTGCCAATGCTGTTTAAGGTGTCGAAATACTGAGTCATCAAAACAAACTGCATTATTTCTTGGGCGTCAATGGTATTCAATGATTTTTGAAAATCCTCCACCGATTCTTTAAAACCCCTTATGATTTCCAAACGTTGCTGTGCTACTCCTTCTCCTTGTAATCGTTTGCTTTCGGCATCTGCTTCGGCGCGTTTTACAATGGTTATTTTTTCTCCTTCCGCCTCTTCTCTTGCGGCTTCTTTATCTCGTTTTGCAGCATTGATTTTATTCATGGAATCCTTAACTCGAGCATCGGGATTGATGTCGGTAACCAAAGTTTTAACAATGACAAAACCATAGGCATCCATTGCTTCGGATAGATTGCGTTTTACAGCAATTGCAATATCCTCCTTTCTAGAAAAAACGTCATCCAATTCCAATTTTGGTACTTCTGCTCTTACGTCATCAAAAACATACGACGCAATTTGCTGCACAGGGTCTTCTAACTGGTAAAAAGCATCCCATACTTTGAGTGGCTGAACGACGTATTGCACAGATACTTTCATATCTACAAATACGTTATCCATTGTTTTGGTTTCAATATCTACATCCAATTGCTGAATTTTAAGCGAAATTGTTCCAGCCACCCGATCTATTATTGGTAACTTGAAACTTAATCCTGCTCCAGCAATACGCTGAAACTTTCCTAACCGCTGAATGATTCGAGAAGATTTTTCGGGCACAATTACAACAGAATCAAAGAGGGCGAAAAAAACGATTACTAGAACGATAATTATGGACATAAGATTTAGTTTAAAATTAGTGCTCTAAGGTAGGATTTTAAAGGCTTTGAAATGCGGTGACTTGTGATATGTGGATAAATATATTCTTGGTTTGGTTAATCACTTTTTCAATTCAAATATAAAAATCTCGAGCCGCGGGGCTTTCCATTTGGCATGATGTAACAAATTACCTTAGCACTACTCGTTCTTTAAAAACAAGCTCACCATCTTCTTGAACAGTTACCACCAAAAAAGCTGAATGGGTTGGTTCTAACTCTATGTGGTTTAAAGAGTTATAAGGCGCTATGTTTTCCTCTTGTATTAGCTGACCAACGCTGTTATAGATTTTTACCGTTCTATCTTTACTGGACAAGCTTAATCCATCAATTGTAAAATGTGTCGTTGCTGGATTCGGATACACAACAATAGAGCGTCCCACTATCTCCTCTTCTAACCCCACCTCGGTGTAATCACAGGCTTCGCTTTTATCAAACTGGTGGAAACCAATGGAATCATTTTCAAAACAGCGAATATGATCAACATAATCTCCATCTACATGGGCATGATCCCATGGAAATAAAAAAATCTCCGAACCTATGTGTTCATATACCTTGTATGTATTCCGGTGCCCGAAAACTGCAGAATCACTATCATAGACCAATTGGACTTTGATGCGTGTACCGTTTATATTTTCATAGTAAACCGAATCCACCGTTAAGGTTCTAATGTCCTCTTTCTCACCAAAGAAATTATCAAGATCCAGCTCCCAGGTGTCCCCTTGTTTGGCATCAAAATCATACAATTTTTGGAATGAATTGGACTTTTCTGACCAGAACATAACTTTGGAGCTATCCACACATAGCATCTGCTTATAGGGCATAAAATTACCTCCTCTTCCCTCAAAGCCTAATCGGAAACAATTCTTACCCTGAAATATAGTATCCTTTTGATTCCACAATTTAAAGTGATAAGTCAAGGTACCCCAACCTGGAGCAGACTCATAATGCCAAACCGGATTCCCCTCTCCAAAAAACTGAGCTCTGGAGTTTAAGGAAAAACCTAAAAATGCAATTAGTAAAAACTTGTTCATTCTATTACCAATTTTTTAATTGCAAAAAGCTCACTTCCGTTAAAAATACGCACGGCATAAACACCCTCTGGTAGTTTGGGTAAATGCAGTTTATTAGAGTTTAATAACGCTGCTTTATGCACTACTTTACCGCTAATATCGGTTAATACTGCACCGTATTTTATTTGGTGGTTTAAACCTTTAATGGATAAGAATTGATTGCCTTTACTTGGATTGGGGTAAATGCTTACCGCCTTGTTTAATTGATTTTTTTCGGTAACTGATAACCGCATATCGTACACTAAACTTTGAGCACAATTGTTATCATAACAGCCATTACTATCTACCCGCAAAAGCCAAATGTGCTGATAGCGTTTGTCGTTCGGAATAACGTCCCCTACCATTAACACCCCGCCATCGTCCATGGCCACCATATCGTACATATAGTTTACTGTTTCAATATCCTCATAAGCGTACTGATGCATCCAAATGGTATCGCCATTTGCTTTTAAACGCGTTAGGGTATAATGAATGCCCTCTTGTGGCTGCCGCCTACCAATAAACAACAAATCTCCATTTTTGGCTTCTACTCCTTGGCGATAATAATTGCTTTCACCAAGTTCATCATGAACTTTACGCCAAATTACAACGCCATTCGTATCTATTTTAAATAGTTGTTTGCGCATGTATTTAATTCTGGAAGAGCCTCTTTCTTCTACCAAAGTATCCGTACCAAAAACCATATTACCATCTTTTAGTAAGCAAAGTAGCGCTGCATGACCTAGACGCGAAGTATAATACTTACTCCAGATGGGCTGCATATTCGTATCCATTTCGGTAACAAATGCATCAGCATAGTTACCACTCGCGCTGTAACCTCCTCCATAGTATTTTCCATTGGGATGTTTTATTACCGAAAACAATGCAGTATTGCCCACCGTGGTATTGGTTCTTCTTGAAACTTCGTTACCGTATTTATCTACTCTAATAATAAGCGGATTATGGTTTGTGAGAGTTATTCTTTCGTCGCCAATCAAAAACAACCCAGAATCTGGTGTTTCTATTAGAGTCCTCGCTACTACGTGTTTTGAAGAATCGAAAAAACTTTTTGTCCATAATGTATCCCCCAATTGGTTGAACATATACAATTCGGTCCATGCTCTGTAGTTTTTTAGTGTAGTGTCATATTGCTGTACCGTGCGATAGTCTGCTACGTTCCCATTACTCATTGTTAAGTTTCTACCATTACGAGGTATTTGATTCAAAGTCAAAGTTTGTATCTTTTTGCCAAGTACCTTCCCAGTATTATTTATTGTAAATACTCCAATAAAATCCTCATCAGTTGAGTAGTTACTAACCAGTGAAGAAATTAGGTGTCCACTAGCTGTCTTAACCACTTTAGGAGCATAAGATGTTAGGCTATCATAACCAATAACTTTATTATAGGTGTTCTGTCCAAGCACCCCATAGGTTAGGCTTATAAAAACAATAGTTATTGCTAAAAATCTACTCATTCACTATTATTCTCAACTGCTTTATTTTACCCAAACTGTTTTTTAGCACTAGAGTATAGCTGCCATTAATATTTTGTGGTAAAGTCAATTCAACATCTTCCAATGCATTAATATCTTGTTCAAAACACGTTCTACCAACTATGTCAATTATATCTATGTGCAATATCTCTTTTTCCGTAAAAAAACATTGCTCGAAGGTTATTAAGCAAGGAACTGGATTTACTCTGTTGTATCAGTTTCATTAGTACTAAAGTAAAGAGTTTAATTAATATCTCCCGTCATACAGTTTTTCATCTTTTAAACGGCAACTAACCCTTCCGTGAGATTAATCATATTCTAAACCAACTTTCAGATAGAAATTTGCAGCTCATTCAACGAATGTGAGCGAAACAAACACACCACAGAATTGCGCCCATTGTGGAGACCCTTGTCTCGATGATTCCGTTTGGCTAGAGGAAAAACCCTTCTGTTGTGTTGGCTGCAAAACCGTGTTTGAAATTCTTGATGCCAACAACCTTTGCGATTATTACGAAATAGACCAGCCCAATCTAAAAGTAGAACAAACCAATTTTGGTGAAAAGTTCGCCTTTTTGGATAACGAAGAAATTGCGGACCAACTCTATAAATTCAAAGAAGGTAACCAGCGCATGTTGCGCTTTTTTGTTCCTAATATCCATTGTTCGAGCTGTATCTGGTTGCTCGAAAACTTGAATCGTTTGGTTGAAGGGGTGATTTCCACTCAAGTAAATTTTGTAAAAAAAGAGGTCACCATAAACTTTGATGCAGGGGTTTCTAGTTTGCGCGACATAGTCGAAATGATGGCTTCTGTGGGCTATCCTCCTTCTATAAATCTAGCTGGAAATAAATCGGACGCAGCCCAAAAAGCAAAACGCACTTTGCTCATTAAATTAGGAGTGGCAGGTTTCTGCTTTGGAAACATTATGCTGATGAGCTTTCCAGAGTACTTCAGCTATCAATTTAAAGATGAAGCAAACTATATTCGACTATTTGCATGGCTCAATCTCATTTTTTCGTTACCAGTAGTTTTTTATTCCGGGACCGAGTACTTTGTAAGTGCCTATAAAGGATTAAAACACCGCATTGTGAATATTGATGTGCCAATTTCTATAGGAATATTGGTACTTTTTTTACGCAGTGCCTTTGAAATCATTACAGACACCGGAGCTGGATATATTGACAGCTTGTCGGGTTTAGTTTTTTTCTTACTTATCGGAAAATGGTTTCAGCATAAGACCTATAGCGCATTGAGTTTTGAGCGCGATTACAAAAGTTATTTTCCGCTTGCAGTTACGCGAATAAAAAACGAAAAGGAAGAAAGTATTTTGGTAAACCAACTCCAAAAAGGTGATGAAATTCTATTGCGAAACCAGGAATTGGTTCCTGCAGATAGTGTGTTGGTTTCGGAACAAGCCAAAATTGACTATTCTTTTGTTACGGGTGAATCGGAACCCATTTCGAAGCAAAAAGGAGCAGCGGTTTTTGCTGGCGGGAGATACTTAGGTTCAAATGCTTCTTTTATCATACAAGAAAAAGTATCTCAGAGTTACCTGACCGATTTGTGGAATCAATCCGCTTTTCAATCGGGCGAAGGGCCTGCGCTATCTACATTGGTAGATAAAATCAGTCAATATTTTACGGGAATAATATTGGCCATCTCAATTATTACTGCAACGTTCTGGTACTTTACAGCTCCTGAATTGGCCATAGAAACCTTTACGGCGGTGCTGATCATTGCTTGCCCATGTGCTTTGGCATTGGCACTTCCATTTGCATTGGGAAATGCCATTCGGAGATTAGGAAAAAATGGGTTTTTCTTAAAAAGCAGCGAAACCATTGAGCAATTGGCTAAAGTCGATACAGTGGTTTTTGATAAAACCGGAACGCTAACGGAAAACAACAAACAGCGTGTTCAATTTTTTGCAGAACAAGCCTTAACTGATACTCAGAAAGAGGGAATCGTGGCTTTAAGTAAAAACTCTACCCATCCGCTCAGTAAGGCGATTTACAGTTACTTAAAACCGCAATTGCATACTAAAATCAAAGAAACATTGGATTATAAGGAAGTTGTTGGTCAAGGGATTTCTGGGTTGGTTTCTGGAGTGGTCATTAAAATGGGGTCTGCCAAATGGTTAGATGTAAAACACGATTCACAAATACCGACTGTTCATGTATCATTTGGCAATGAATATCTCGGCTATTTTACTGTACAGAAATCCAAAAGAACGGGAACAGAAACGCTACTGAACACTTTAAAAGACAGAGGGTTAGACATTCATTTAGTGTCCGGCGACAACAGCGCAGAAGCTGGAAGTTGGACAAAAACATTTGGCGACGACAGGAAGGTGTTGTTCAATCAAAGTCCACAAGACAAACTAGAATACCTGAGCAAACTTAACGCTGCAGGTAAAACTACCCTTATGATTGGCGACGGACTTAATGATGCAGGTGCCTTAAAAGAAGCCACCGTCGGTGTTTCTATTTCGGAAGATGTGTATGCATTCTCGCCTGCATGCGACGCTATTTTGGATGCGAATGAGTTTAAAAATCTCTTCGCATTTATTCAATTCTCTAAAAATAGTATAAAGGTGGTAAAACGCAGTTTTGTAGTTTCTTTTCTCTACAATATTGTGGGCTTAAGCTTTGCGGTTCAAGGCCTATTAACACCAATAGTAGCTGCCATTCTTATGCCTTTAAGCAGCATTACCATTGTACTTTTTGTTACGATTGGTGTTAACGGAATTCGCTTGAAGGCGTCTAATTAATTACTTGCCAGCGCAGTACTTGCGCTCCAACTTTTATGAGGTAAAAACCAGCTTTCGGTTGCTTCAGTTCAAGCAATATGTGTCCATCTCCTTCAGATAAGGAATGTCCTACTTCATTACCCAAAACATCAGAAACCACGAGTTTTTCGATGTGCGAAGGTTCACTTATGTCAATTAACACCGAACCCTTGCTAGGATTAGGATATATGCGAATAGGCGATTTCTTATTATCTTCTATAGACATTGGTAACTCGCCGTTTTGTTTGAAAAAAGCACTGTCTGCACTGCGTTTCAAGTCCATTAAATTTGGAGCGCCATGAATCGCAAAAGACACCTTTAAGGAATCACCAGTTTCAATTGTATGGGGCCCTGTACTTAGCATTTGAAGTACATCTGCACCTAATCCATTATCACCTGCCGCTTCTCTATAACGCGACAAAGCAGTAAATTTTTCTTCTTTGCTAAAAACGTCATTATCCGTAAGGTCAATCCCTCCTTCTCCACCAATTACATGGTCAATGGAATAGCATTTCCACTGGTCATAGGCGGAAAGTAATTGTACACCTAATACAGGAGCTGATTTTTCTTCAGAATAGGTATATGCTACATACCGCTGGCCGTCATAATTGGCCTTGTTTTTTTCGGCATCACTTATATCCCAGTCTGCAAAAAGACCGACATACAGATTCTCTAGCCGTTTGTTTTCTTTAGCTTTAACTACGTAATCAATGATCACATAATTTTCGTGTCCGCTGCTGTTCCACGCTCTGGTTGATTGTTCCACTAACACCCCGATTAGATTTTTAGAAGCATGGTCATCAAACTGGGCATAAAAACCTCCATCCGAACTTGGAGGTATTATTTCTTGTAATCCTTGTACCGTTCTAAAGTCCGTTTGTTCTACATCACGCACTCCGCGAATCCGATCCACTACATTGGCACTACCTTCTACTCCTTGCCCTATAACTAATCCACCTTCATAAAGTGCATTTACACCATCGTCATAAATTACCCCTATTCCCTTTTTTTGAGGGTACTCGTAGTATCCAAATGTGCCTCTGCTGCCAATCGTAGTATGGAGTTTGTTTACTGTTATGTTTCTGTAGGTTGGATTGGCAATCATAGAAAATCCATAACTCGCCGTATCGTTTCCACCTTGAACAACAAGTTCAAATTCCAACTCTTCATTTAACGGAATAGAGCTGTCTAATTTAATCTGAAAAGGATTTCCCGAATTATCCGTTTTTGCATCCTTTGCTATGGCAGAAATGTTCCATACCGAATCCAATACAACGGCATAATTGGACAGATCTTTGAGCACAACGCGCAAACTATTTGCCGGCGCTAATTTGTTGGAAAACCAGGCATTAATTTGAACAGTATCTGTTTGTTCTATGGCCCCACCATCTGCATCTGCATAATAAATACTATCGAGCTCCATCCAAGAGTCATTGAAAGTCAGCGCTCCGTAAACATCTAAACGACCTACTCCCAATTTATTTTTATAAAACTCATTTTTACCGTTGGCATACAGAGGCGCAGAACTTGCCTTGAGTAAATTCCCAATATCGATTGGGGACATAGCTGTTTTATGGCTACTTACTAAAGCAGCTGCTCCAGAGACCAATGCGGTGCTAATCGATGTACCCGAATTACGAACGATTCCGGTTTGCGCCTTTGTCGTTAATACGTTCAAGCCTGGTGCCGATAAATCGGTATAAAAACCAATATTGGAATTGGATACTCTATTGTCGTTAAGGTCTGTATTGGTAACAGCAAGCACCTCATCATACATTGCGGGATAGTTGACATCGTCTCTACCTTGATTTCCCGTAGCTGCAACAACTAGTGCTCCGCGCTGGGTGGCGTACTTCACCATATCTGCTCCAAATTGCGAATACGATTTTATATTCCACGAACAGTTAATCACCTTACAACCTTTATCGGCTGCGTATTTAATACCCTCGTATCCATAAACAACTTGAGAACCATTCGTCACTTTTACCGCAAGCATTTTACAATTGAATGCAATTCCAGAAATACCCGCATTGTTATCCGTATTTGGGGCGATTAGACCAGCCATTTGAACCCCATGATCCTCACCATTAGTGAATTGAATGTTTCCTGTTTGTGTCCTAAAGTCCCAACCCCAAAAATTATCTATATACCCATCGCCATCATCATCTCTACCGTTTATGGGATCTGCTGTGTTTTCGTAAAACTTACCCTTTAAATCCGCATGGCCTGTGTCAACTCCTGCATCCACCACGCCAATCAACACGTTGGCATTTCCTTTTGTAATGTCCCATGCTTTTTCTGCGTTGATCAATTTTAGCGCATTTTGGTTAGCAAATCCCGGATCATTTGGTTTATAAGCCAGCTGCCCAATATATCTAGGTTCTGCATATTCAAAAAGCTGGGTATGCATAAGTTGGTTAATTACTTTCTTAAGCGCTTTATTACTAGAGGTAGAAAATTGGACGTAGCGTGACAGTTGCTCATTATTTGCAGAACGTAAGCCGTTTTGATCAATGGGAAATAATTGTTTTTGATCGACCACCCCAATATCTCTTGCTTGTTGTTTCGTAAGCTCATAAACAAAGGCATCTGACTTGTACTTGGCTATTATAGTTTTAGGCACATAATCGGCTTGTGGAAAAACTGCGCTTCCACAAAAAACAAAAAGTAGGATAAAGAAAGCTCTAATTCTTAACAACCCGCAAGTAATTCGATTGCTCATTAGAGGAAACCTCAAGTAAGTAAGTTCCTCTTGCCAGATGGTTTGTGTTAATTTCTGCACTTCCATTTAAATTATCTACAGAGTATACATTTTTAAGCGGAACAGGTTTGCCGTTAGCATCCATAAACCTCAAATTTAATACCTTAAAATTTTCAGGGTTCCAATTTATGTGCAGGTTTTCCGAAAAGGGCATTGGATAGACCTTGAACTCAACTTCAGGTAGCTCACCGAGACCAACTGTACAGTTGTAACCAATTACCGAAATCGTATCTCTACGTTTGCAGCCATTTGAGTCCGTTCCAACAAGAATGTACATTCCAGCTTGTCCTATGTTCATGCTATCTGCAGCCAGTCCATTGTTCCATTCATAGTTTTTGGCACCCGAGGCATACAATGTCATTTCAGTATCAAAACACAAACTATCCGAAGCGGAAATGATACGCACATTTGGTAAACTTACCCGTTTTGTTACGATGGTATCTGAATGCTCCTTGCAGCCAGAGGCATTTTCGTACTGCACAAATAAGGTATCTGAGTCCTTAACAAAACGTGTGGACTGTTGAACACCATCATTCCAGAGAAAGCTAGGCTCATTTGTGTGAAAACTCACCTCAATGGAATCACCCAAACAAATCACATGACTACCTGAAGCACTTAGTGTATCGTATCTATTTGAACTCGATAAGGCAGCAAATGCGTCTACTTTACCTGCACCAAAAACGTTATTTGGTACCGTTCCTGTATGCACATCAGTGAAGGCATTATCCAGTAAGGCCCTCCGGACTTCTTTAGCATCAGCTTTTGGACATTTTTCAAAATACAGTGCAGCTATGCCAGCAACTGTTGGTGATGCCATAGAAGTACCTCCATTTGAAAAATGATAGCCTCCTTTTGCTAATCTATAACCAACCGCTGGAATAGATTTTAAAGCATTAAGATCTTGAAAGCGGCCTGCAGCGAGAGAGAAGTTTCCGGGAGCACCAATATCCGGTTTGGTATAACTTGTCCGTGTAGGCCCAATACTGCTTGTAGGCCCTTTTCCACCAATCGGAAAATCAACCGTGATGCGCATACTGTCGTATTGATTTAGATAAGAATATCGGTTATTATAATTGGCAACGCTCACAACGTTTGGTGAACAATTCCAACTACTTACAATGCTTTGCAAGGAATCTGGATAGGTGTATTTAGTAATCAACGGGTAAAGAGTAACACTCGGTAAATTATCTGTAACAATATCCGAACTTCCTAACGCTGCCGCTGACCAAATGTCGTGCATTCCGGTTCCAACAGTTACTAGTCCGTATAATTGTTTGGGTTTAGGGTTGGTTAGAAAAAACTGAAAAAACACTCTACTCTCTTGAATTTCTGCATAAGTATACAATGTGGAGTTACCGCCAAAAGGAATTACAAAACTTGTATCAATCAAGTCCAAAGACGATTCAAATAAGAGGACCGAATCCTTCCAAGTAGTTTCTTGTGTATAGCCAAAACCCAATTCTAAGTTTTTGAAATCAGCGGTATCTGACCAACCCTCGAAATACACTGAATTCCCAAAGTTTGAGTTGACATTTGGTTTAAAATAGGTAAATGAGGTATCAGAATTTACTTGCGTTCTTAAATGGTAGGGACTCAAATTACCCGAGTTTCCCGCAGCGCAAACCACAAATCGCCCTTCCTTAGCCGTAATTAGAGAGTCAATTAATTGACTAGCGAGGTCCTTTCCATCGTGCGAACCAAGATAAGTACCAACACTTAGGTTTATTACACATGGCAGGCCTAGTTTATCTGCCTCCGAAAAAATCCACTCTACCCCTTCGGCAACAGACATTGTCCAATTACGTCTGCTGAAACTTGTAGCTACAAACAGTATATTACTCTCAGGCGCATGGCCAGAATAATCAGCAATAGATAATGGAACAGAAAAACCATTTCCTGCACCGATACTACTTACCTGAGTTCCGTGCCCATCTGGATCTAAATGTGGACACAAGCCACCATTAATCATTGCAGAGTCGTATACTACTCCATACTCAAATTTAGGGGGTGTCAGTACACTATCATCTGGAGCAGTTTGATCCCATATTTTTAAAATACGCGTAGAACCGTCTCTATTTTGAAAGTCTGGATGAGTAAAATCAATGCCTGTATCGATGAACCCCATCAAGACTCCATTACCCGTGTACGCTGGATGACGCGGTATTTCTCCTCGATGCACTCTGATAGTACGTGTATTCACTTTACTCGTATCTTCTAAAGCTACCCCACGTCCTCCTTCGATACGAATACTGGAACACCAAGGCTTGAAAGACAGTTCCTTTAATTTGTTGGCAGATAACTCTATTTTACTCCACCCCCTAAAACTTGAAAAGTATTTACCCTCATTTTCAGATAGAAAAAAGGACAACTGCTCTTCCTGCGCTTTTACAAAACAACGAATACGCTCTTCGCTATAAAGTCCAAGCTTTAGATTCGCATTACCAAACTCTTGCGCAAATAGCAATTTGCCGAATGCAAAAAGAATCAGAAATACCGTCGTTTTGAATAACTGCTTCATTAAATATCTTTTATCGTTTGATAATGAGGCAAGTTAGCTAAAAAAATGTAGTCCTTTTTTAAAAAATCTATTTTACAATAAAAATGCTCCATTCCATTCGTAACGGCCAAAAACGGCACTTTCAGTGACATATTATACCGTGCAATTTGATCAAATGTTTTTTGAGTTATGGGTACATTGGGGCGTTTACACTCCACTAATAATACTTTTCTTCCCGAATTGTTGTAGCATAACACATCACTCCTCATTGGCATGTTATTGTATTTTAATCCAGACTCAAATTGCATCAATGAAATGGGGTAATTATAAACTGCATTTAAGTGCTTCATGAAATTTTGACGCACCCATTCCTCAGGAGTCAAAACAATGTATTTCTTTCGAACTTCATCCCAAACGGTGTACTGTCCTTTTTCTTTTACAATCTTAAAATTGTATTCGGGTAAATTCAATTTTTGCACAATACAAAGTAATAAATTCAGCGCAAAAAACAGCATCAAAAGTCTAATTTAGCATTCCGAAAAATGAATCATGGCAACGATTGATTATCAACAAATATTAAAGTCAATAAAGCAGAAAAATGTTAAGCCATTTTATTTCTTGTCGGGCACTGAGCCCTATTTCATCGATTTAATTTCCGATTACATTGAAGAAAAGGTTTTGGACGAAAGCGAAAAAGCGTTTAACCAAACCGTAGTTTATGGCAGAGATGTAAAATGGGACGAACTGTTGGAGCACCTCAAGCGCTTTCCGATGATGGCTGAAAAACAAGTTGTTATTCTCAAGGAGGCACAAAGCGTCAATAAACTCGTTGATAAACTGAGCCTGTATTTAGACCAAATTGTAGACTCTACCATTTTTGTAGTATGTTACAAATACAAAGTAACAAGCTCTAAAAGTTTTATCAAAAAAGCGCAATCAAAAGGCATATACTTCGTAAGCAAACCGCTTTATGACAACCAGATACCGAGCTGGATACACAATTCCCTTGCACGAAAAGGGTTCAAGATATCCGAAAAAGCAGCCTTACTACTTACCGAATATTTAGGAAGTAACTTAAGCGTGGTAGCTAATGAATTGCACAAACTAACCATAACTTTAGAGAAGGGAACGGAAGTGAACACCCACCACATTGAGGAAAATGTAGGTATAAGTAAAGACTATAATATTTTTGAATTACAAGATGCTCTGTCCAATCATGATGTGCTGAAAGTAAACCGCATTGTAAATTACTACTCAGAAAACCCAAAAACACACAACATAGTAGTAACACTTGGCGGACTGTATTCATTTTATGCCCGCTTGATGAGTTTCCATTATTTAGCACATAAATCTCAAGACGAAGTAATCCGGAAAATTGGCATGTCGCCTTACGCAGCTAAAATGTTGATTCAAGCTGGTCATAAAATTGGACCAGGACGCTGCTATAAAGCGTTAAAGTTGATTCGCGAGTGCGACAGAAAAGCCAAAGGCATTAATAATCCGAGCACCCCTCCGGGATCTTTATTGAAGGAGTTGACCTTTAAACTCACGCACTAATTTTTCCGTTTACCTCTATTTTTATTCCGTTCAATTGCCCAAAAACCAATTAACAAGAATATGTAGGCAACAACATTTTATTATCGATACTTTTGCCGCCCTTAGAAAACAAATAATCAATGCATAGAAAATTTCTCTTCAATTTGCTGTTGGCAATACTCACCGCTGTACCGTTTTTAGCAGTGGCTCAGACAGGCGGTGTAAAAGGTTTTGTTTACAATGAAAAAAATGGAACTACAGTGGTGTATACCAATGTGTTTTTGAAGGGAACCACCTACGGTATTGCAACAGATGGTAATGGTTTTTACTCTATCAGTAAAGTGCCTCCAGGAGAATATACACTTTCAGTAAGTGGGATGGGTTTTGCTCCTTACGAGGAAAAAATAAAAATTTCGAAAGACATAACGATCACCAAAAACATAACCCTTAAAGAGTCTTCGATTGAATTGGAAACATTTGATGTTTCTGCTGAAAAACAAGAGGCTCAAACTGACGTAAAGATGTCGGTAATCAAAATTACGCCTGCAGAAATTAACCAGTTACCAACCATTGGTGGTGAGGCAGATTTTGCCCAGTACATGCAAGTAGTGCCGGGAGTTATTTTTACAGGAGACCAAGGTGGACAGTTATATATACGTGGTGGCTCTCCGGTTCAAAATAAAATTTTGTTGGATGGAATGGTAATATACAACGCGTTTCACTCCATCGGTTTGTTTTCAGTTTTTGATGCGGATATCATGCAGAGTGCAGATGTCTATACCGGGGGCTTTAGCGGCGAATATGGTGGAAGAGTTTCTTCTATCATGGACATTACTACCCGAGCTGGAAACAAAAAACGATTCGCTGGTAAAGTCAATTTCAGCACCTTTGGAGCCAAAGCGCTGCTTGAAGGGCCTCTAAAAAAGGCAAAAACAAAAAATGATGGCACCATCAGCTATCTCCTATCAGCTAAGACCTCTTATTTGGACCAAACGAGTAAGACCTTATACAGCTATGCAGATTCCAATGGACTGCCCTTCCAATTCAATGATATTTATGGCAAAATAAGTTTCTCGGCTCCCTCTGGAAGTAAAGCGGATTTATTCGGTTTTAATTTCGACGACAACGCTTCATATGCCAACGGCACCTCTATCGGTTGGCAAAATTACGGAGGTGGTGGTCGGTTTTTACTGCTGCCTAAAGGAAGTAGTGCCATCGTTGAAGGTAATCTAGCCATGTCTGAGTATTCGATAGAAATGGATGAACCTTCAGCCAGAACGAGACGAAGCGGTGTTAGCGGTTTTAACTTTGGTATTGGCTCCACTTACTTTACTGGGGACAATGAATTCAAGTTCGGTATTGACATTGTTGGTTTTACAACTGATTTCCAGTACATCAATAGTTTCGGGCGAGAGTTTAGTCAGCAAGAGAACAATACAGAGCTCGGTGTTTTTGCTAAATACAAAATATCTTTTGGGAAGTTAATTGTTGATCCAAGTGTTCGACTTCAATATTACGCTTCGCTCTCTACCCTTTCCCCTGAACCTAGATTGGGATTAAAGTATAACATTACAGACGATTTCAGAGTTAAGGGAGCAGTGGGACGCTATTCACAGAACTTGATTGCAGCGAATTCGGATCGAGATATTGTAAATTTATTTTATGGTTTTTTGAGCGGACCTGAAAGTTTGCAAGATGAGTATGTAACCAAAAGTGGAGAAGTAAAACCACTTGAAAATAGGCTTCAAAAAGCAAATCATTACATTTTGGGTTTTGAGTACGATTTATGGAAAGGCATTACATTGAACCTTGAGGGTTACTACAAGCAGTTTGACCAACTGATTAATATTAACCGAAACAAACTATTTGAAGACGCCGATTACAATGCCGATAAACCAGACATATTAAAGAAAGATTTTATTGTAGAAACGGGTGACGCATACGGTGCAGACTTTAGTGCCAAATGGAGTTACAAAAAAATATACTTATGGGCGGTTTACTCATTAACCAAAATTACGCGTTGGGATGGTATCCAAGAGTACAGCCCAGTGTTTGATAGGAGGCATAATGTAAATTTAGTTGGAGCCTACACATTTGGAAAAGACCTAAATTGGGAGGCAAATGTGCGCTATAACTTCGGTAGTGGATTCCCATTTACCCAAACACAAGGTTTATATGAAGAAATCAGTTTTACTGACGGATACGATGTGGACTATACTTCAGAAAATGGAAACCTAAATGCCATTTACGGCGAATTGAATCAAGGAAGACTGCCCGCCTATGCCAGATTGGATGCAAACATTAAACGAACTTGGACTTTAGGTGCTTTCAGTGAATTAGTTGGGGCTATTGGTATAACCAATGTTTTGAACAGAGCTAATATTTTCTACTACGATAGATTGAGCAACACCAGAGTAAATCAGTTGCCATTTATGCCGAATGCTAGTATTAGTATAACTTTTTAGAAACCTCCTGCTCTCCTGCCGGAATTTATAGCTGTTTGGTAGTTATTCATTCAGTTGCCAATAAATAGTACTTGCGCTGTCAATTTGGTTGACCTGAAGGAATCGAAGGGTGTATCGAAACCAAGACGCAATAATCTTGACTATAATTATCAATTCTTTGAATTTTTCAGCTGTTAATCAGCTGATTTGGCCACACTATATGATTCGTGCGGGAGCTGGGGGGAGGACCTGTAGTTGGGGAGTTAACTGAGTTTTTGATAAACTAAAATACTAAGTCAATATAATTGGTATCACCATACTGCACTTCAAACCTAAAGGATGAATCAGGTAAATCGTTAAAATTACATTCAGAACCCCAATACATTCGAACTTCTTGGATATCAGAATTTGGATAAATTGGATGACTAAAAGAGCTACCCTGATTAAATCTAGGCAACTCCAACTCTCCATCACCATTAATCTCTATTTCTGAGCCCACCTCTCCAACGCATTCAATATCACTAAAAATGATACAACCTTTAGATTTCGAAAAATTATCACTGTTCACTCGTACTGTATAAACTGTCTTTTTTCGAAAAGGAATTATTAATACCGGTAATTCAATTTTATAAGCGGTAGTGGGCTCGCAATTATCTTTTAAACCAGCATCTGCATACTCGTCCAAAAAAGAAGGTATTCCAATTAGGTTATCAGTTAAATCTCTGCGGCTTGTTAACACTGCTTCACCATTTTGGTCCGTAACTAAAGTTTCTCCAGATTCTAAATACAATGTAACCTCAGGTATTCCTTTAGCTTCAATTAAATCAAAGGCGATTATTTTAACCTCTTTAATTTTCTTATTGCAGGCAGATAAAGCAAGAATAACCGCAATACAAGCAAGAAGCTGAACGACATTAACGCTGGATAATAATTCTTTTAGTGTCACTTGTACCATTTTTAAATTCTACAGATAAAACATACGTTGCCTTGGAATACGTTGAAACATTGAATTCAATTTTACGAATATTTTGGAGAGAAAGTCGTTTTTCCAACATCTTACCCTCCAAATCTGAAATTCGAACCGAGATAAAAGGCCAGTCAGATTCAACCGTTATACGCTCGCTACTTGGGTTCGGAGATACTTTCCAATGGTCAATTTTGGAGTTTTTACTCGGAGTTTTAAATTCATTGGACTCCACCTTTCCGTTACTTACATCAATTACAATACTGGGCACATCACAACCCATTGCAGCGGGAATTACTTTTTTATATATAAACTTCAAATACATTAGTGTCACCAAAAACTACTGGCAAAACGTATGAAGAATCTGGCGAATTAAAGCCCGTACCGCATTTTTCTTCGTAGAATATTTTAATCTCCTGATTCTCATTCAAAGGATAAACAGGATAATAAAAAATATTCCCTTCACTAAACCTTGGTAAATCAAGGTTCCCTTCACCATCAACTTCAATTGAACTTGCGACACCTACTAGGCATTCGATTCCATGAAAATAAACACATCCACTTGCGGATGAGGATTTGTCTTTTCGGAAAACATTGACTTGGTAAACTGTCTTTTTTCGAAACGGAATTAACAATACTGATGATTCAATTTTATAAGAGGTAGTTGGTTCACAATTATCTTTTAAACCAGCATCGCCATACTCATCCAAAAAAGACGGTATTCCAATTAGGTTATCCGTTAAATCTCTGCGGCTTGTTAACACTGCTTCACCATTTTGGTCCGTAACTAAAGTTTCTCCAGATTCTAAATACAATGTAACCTCAGGTATCCCTTTAGCTTCAATTAAATCAAAGGCGATTATTTTAACCTCTTTAATTTTCTTGTTGCAGGCAGATAAAGCAAGAATAACCGCAATAACTACAAGTATTCTAATGCGATACAACAAATCGTTTTGTTTCATTATCTCCATTCTCAAATTCTACTAGTACCAAATAAGTACCATTACTATAGTTACTTACATCCAACAAAAACTCTAGATTATTTGGTCTAAATCTATCAACTTTTTTCCCGTAAGAGTCCAAAATCTCAACAACTTTTATGGTTCTTTTCGATTTTAACAAAATAGCTTTATCAGCAGGGTTTGGTGATATTACCAAATAATCCTCACCAACATTATTATTCAAAATAATTTCTTTTTCCTCCTCTTTACTTTGTTGAGCAACAGGTAGCACTATCGTGGGAATTTCACACCCGCTAACAATAGCTTCCAGCTTATATTGACCTTTTGTAGTTTCTTTTGGTACTTGAAAATTCATTGCTGTTGATACAATTTCGGTATTATAGCCGACCATTCTCCACTGCACATTACTCTCTGAATTTGAAACAGAAAAAATCCTTTGACCATCTTCTTGACTGTTAATTATATGCCCGCAAATTGACTGTCTATTGTCTGAACGTGTGTTAGGGTTAGACCCATCGACTTTAGCAGTAAGTGAAGCACCATTTTCAACCTTAAATCCATTCTAAAAGGTGATATTATCCTTCGCTTCTAACAATAGTTCATTTCCTGATTTCACCACAACAGAGCCAGTTGGCTGACTTTTTTCTGTTTCGGTTGTGTTAAGTCCTGCACTAGCATATGTTTGATAAGTATATAAATATTTCTTACCTGTAAAAGGAAAATCCGCACCTGGTAACACATCACTCCCTACCACCATTTTACCCCCACACTCAATATCACGGTCTTTATCAAAGGTGCGGTTTTGTAGGTAGTAGTCGGTTACCATGAGTTCTTGGTTTATCTTAAAACTAACGTGTAATAAGTGGTATCTGAAGTTCTAGACAATTCAATTTCTTCATAAATGTCTGGTTCAATAGAACCGTTATCCCAGCCTTCTTTACAACCATAGTACACTTTTATTGTTGCTGGTTTAGGTGATTGGACCATGAAGTAGGTAAGGTAATCTTTACTTAAATCCCATCCGACTTTTCCAGGAATATTTAAGTAATTTTTAAAACGTTCAAAAGATTGATGAAATTCTCCACCACAATCAGGTAAATCATCTAGAACAAAACAGCCCAATCGAACAATAGTATCATTCTCTAAAACTAATTTGAGTTTTAAAACTCTGGAAACTTCTACAGGTATTTGCACTGACTTGTTATCAATTATATGCTTGTTATTAACCGTGCAGTTTTTGTAAAAGTTTGGACTAAAATATTTGGTTAAACCAAAATTTGTATATAACTCCTCCTGTCTATAATTCCACTTTTTAGGCAGAAAGATTCTTCCGTTTTCATCGCTTTTGTATTGGATATCATTGTGATATACTTCAACACCTTCAACACCCTTAAATGTTTGAACATTTACAATATTAATTTCGACTTCCTTTATTCTTTTTTTACAGGAAAAAATTAAGAGAATGGTCAAACAACAAATACCATACTTAATAATGTTGTACCACCAACTTCTTTGTGCCAATAGATTCATTTGAGTTATTTAATTGTACAAAATATGTCCCTGCTTTATATTGCGTGAGGTCTAAAATTACATTTTTAGTCTCGACATCAAACAAGTCCTCATAAACAATGATTCCTGATATGTCAAGTACCTTTATTTTTTTGAAAGGTAATTCTGAACTGATTGTAACTAGTTTGTTAGCCGGGTTTGGAATTATCTCAAAAGAAAAATCGTCAATAGTTTCACTCTCAATCCAAGGTTCATTTATCTTCTGAGTTGACTGTTCTTTGCTAATAACTATACTGGCTATAGGACAATCCTCATTTTCAGCATACAATGAGTATTGACCTTTTTTTAAGTTAACTGGTAATTCAAATTCGATAGAAGTAGTTATGAAATTTGTTTGATATCCTTTTAAAGTCCAGGTTACAGATTTTTCATTTCCTGAAACTGAATAAATCCTATTTAATCCTATCCGACTTTTTAGAATTCTTCCACATTCTACATTACCATTCACTGCTGACCTACTATTAGGGTTAGTACCATCAACTTTAGCCAAAAACCTGGAACCACTTTTAGCATGAAAACCAGCTTTAAGTTCTATCGAATCTTTAGCTTCTAAAATCAATGTTTTACCAGCATTAACAGTCACACTGCCACTTGATTGACTTTTTTTCGTTTCTGTTGTGGTAAGTGACGAATAATAATCATCGTCATACAAATATCTATCCTGGGGCAACACATCACTCCCCACCACCATTTTACCTCCACACTCAATATCACGGTCTTTATCAAAGGTTCGGTTTTGGAGGTAGTAGTCGGTTACCATGAGTCTGGGTTTATTTTAAAACCAATGTATAATAAGTTGTGTCTGCAGCTCTATCTAATTCAATTTCTTCATAGATATCAGGTTCAATGGTGTTATTATCCCAACCTTCTTTGCAATCATAATAAACGCTTAAAGTTGCTGGTTCTGAACCAAGTACCATGTAATAAGTAATAAAGTTTTCACTTCTATCCCAACCTGGATTTCCTGGAAAATCCAGATAGTCTGGATATCTTTCAAAATATTGATGAAACTCACCTGAACATCTCGGAAGGTCATCGAGAACAAAACAACCCAACTTAGGTAATGAATTCTTCCTCAATTCAACGGCTAGTTTTAATACCTTAGGAACAGAAACCGGAATAAACAAATTTACACCTTCAATATGATAATTATTCCTAAGTTCACAACTTTCATAGTACTCTGGGTTGGTATAACCATTGTAACCAAAGTTAATATTGACTTGCTCATCTCGATAATTCCATTTTTTTGGAAGAAACACCTTACCGACAGCATCACTCTTATATTCTGTGTCATTATGATAAATACTTATTCCCTCAATTCCTTTTTTGGTTTGAACATTATAAACGGTTATTTCTACCTCTTTAATTCTCTTCTCACAGGAGAGAATTACAAATGAAATTAATAACGTCAAACAAATTATTCTAATGCTGTATAACCAGCTTTTTCGAGCCCAAGTATTCATCTTTCGATTTTATTTCTACAAAGTACGTCCCAGAAGCAAAGTCAGATATTTCAATTGAAAATTCCTTATTACCAGTTTCTATTTCCTGTTCAAATAGTAGGTTACCCAACACATTTGAAATTTTAACTTTTGTAAATAGAACTTCCGAATCTATTTTAACCAATGTATTGGCCGGGTTCGGCCTCAAGGTAAATTCAATTGTATTTATTATCTCCTTCTCCTTCCAATCATTATCGTTTAATTCAGATGTTTTTTCCTTCACAACGACAATACTAGAAGGTACACAGCCATCAACTTTAGCAGTAAGAGAATATTGTCCTTTATCTATATAATCCGGAATTGTAAATTCATTGGAACTGATTGATATGTCAGTCCGATACCCTTTTAGATTCCAATTCGCTACCTTCTGTTCACCCGAAGCAGAATAAACTATTTCATTTTGAATATTGGAAATAATAATTCTACCACAGCCTTGATTACCTGAATTATCAGACCTTTTATTTGGGTCTGTTCCATTAACTTTTGCAGTAAATCTACCAACATTATTCGTTTTAAATCCCTTAGAAAGTACAATTGACGTCTTAGCTTCAAGGTTTACATGAACTCCAGTGTTTATTTGAACTTCACCAGTTGGTTGTGTTTTCTTAGTTTCAGTGGTGGTCAATGCCAAATGAGTGTTGTCATCATAAAGATATTTGTCAGGTGGCAACACATCACTCCCCACCACCATTTTACCCCCACACTCAATATCTCGGTCTTTATCAAAGGTTCGGTTTTGGAGGTAGTAGTCGGTTACCATGAGTTCTTGGTTTATTATGATATCATTTATAATTCCGTATCTATAAATACCTGGATGCCAAAGGTTTGGGTTAGACGCTCTATCAATGCCATAAATTTCATCAACGCCAACTTTATTATTAGCAAAAAAATCTGCTTTTGCTTTACCTGTAGTTGTGTACTTATACGTATTGTTAACATCCACCGAATTCATATTGTGGTAATCAATACTACTTAATGTGGGCGCAAACCCAGCATCTTTTAGTCCTGGAATTCCTGCATAGCCGTAACTACCCGCTGCATTGTCCCAAAAAATACCAGAAAAGGTGTATTGCCCTTCTAATACTTTCGTGCCCCAGAAAAAAAACTTAGATATCGGTATTTTAAGCATTTTCCAATAGGTGAAATTAGAAGAACTGTTTTGAGTTCCAAATTTGAATTTAGTTATTGTATAACTATATGGAGGAATTGGATATGGAACATTTAAAACACCGGGTCTAACATTCTCTGAACCACTAATACCTTGAGTAACTCCCTTCATTGACCCAGCTGTAAGTGCCACATTTCTACTTTTTTGCGGCCAACCCAAGGTGGCTAAATAAGATTGGAACAAATTGTATTGTATGTTTCCCAAATAGTGTTGGGCAAGTAATTGCTGAGCAGAAATACCCTTTAATGTGGTAACGGCATCAGATAACGTTAATACTTCTAAAGCAGCATCACAAGGGTCATCGCTGTTGGTTGAACATAAAAAATGAGCAGCGATGCTTGCTAAACTCAGTTTACCTCTCAATATGTAAATAGGCAACTCATTGTACAAATCAACAGCGGATTTCTGAAACGCCAATGGGTTATTTGCGCCCTTATGCGGAGAATCTACCGTTAACAACCAACCTACCTTATGGTCGTAATTTTGGTTCTCTAAGTTTTTGAGTGCAATCCGTCCGATTATACCTCCCATACTGATACCCATAATTGCTCCTTCGTAGTTACCATGGTTTGTTCCCCACAAACTACCGCCACTATTTACGGATTTTATTAACCACTGTATCCTAGCAGCATTTTTTTTCAAGTCAAAGGTTCTAACAATACCCGGAAAATCAACTATAAAAACATCATAACCAGCAGCCCTTAGATCTGAAATGTAAAATCTAAATTCATTTAAATGGGAGATTGTTGATTCTTTGTTTTGTATATCAAGGCCTTCGATTAAGAAAAATGGTTTGTCTAGTTTATTGTCCACTCCTTTTAAGTACAATACATCCAATCCATAAACACTTGTTCTTGATCCAGTAGGAATAGAATCGGGAATGGAATCTTCAAAATAGACATAAGCTGCTTCTGCCATCTCTGTTGATAAATCGTATACCGTAAAAACAGAATAGGAAATTACAGTATCACCAGCAGCCGTTATTAATCTAAACATTAAATTTTTCTCACCTTCGTTCGAATAATTAATAGCGTAGCTATTTACTGAATTTAAACTAACACTCCGGAAACCAACGACATCGTCAAAACTAATTTCAAGGCTAGTAATCGCATTACCTTCAAGAAAAATATGTTGAAAATCTAACTGAAAATTCACATCTAAAGAAGGATAAGACTCATGCGCCGGAACGCCTAACAGCAGTTTAAAGTCGTTCAGCCCAAAAGGTATTCCGCTATCAACATACTGCATGAGTTCATCATCTTTTATATACTTTCCTTGGTTATAATACACCAACAGACTGGAGGTGTTTTTCTGTGGGTCATATATATCAAACTCTGTATTCGATTGTACCGATTCTAATGTCGGCAAAACTGCTCCTGCATCAGCTATGTTGATTGCAGTTTTGAAATGATTCCAATAGTTTGAATGAAATATCATAGGAGCTTGCGTATCCCAATCCTCAAAGCATTCCGAAGAACCAAACCCTTGGTTAAACAATATATCGTTCCCCAAGCCCGGGACACTCAGTGTATCATAAAAATCTTCTAAGGTAGATATCAGGCTATCCTTGGGTGTTTGTGCAAAACTAGTTGATAAACCAAATACTAGATATATCAAAAGAAATGATTTGACTATACTTCTCATTTCGCTTCAATTTTCTCATTTAACTGAATCATATACAACGTTAACTCCTCTACTTTTTCCATCAACAGTAAATTCATTTCTTTGAGTTTAAGGTTTTCTGCAATAACTTCCTCAGCTGCTGGTGCACCAGGCAGGTGTCCATTTTCTTCAATGTATGCTTTCAATTCATCAATTGGCATTAAAGCGTAATCATCTTCAAAAACGTAGTCTGGAAATGAGCCCGTTTTCACTTCAATTTCTCGGGCGTAAACGTAACCTTCGTTCGTCACCTTAAAATTCTCTACGTTGTTTTGCTGTATAGAGATTGTTCTTACTCCATTGCTTGTATTTCTTGGGTTAATGATTAGTTCTTGAAGGTTCACCTTGCCACTAGGGTACACTGCAAAATTGCTCAACGGACCTTCATATACCTCCAATTGCGGAGCTGAGGCACTATGAGATCCCATTTCTACTCGATTATCATTGGTGCTTTTTAGACTAAACCTACCTCCATTAGTAACCTCAATTCCATATTCAATTCCACCTGTTTCGTAAATAGATTTAAATGCTATTCCACCAGAATTAGTGTTTACTGAAACAAATCCATTATCGGTAGAGACTGAACGGTTGCTAATAAAATTGAAATTACCGGGATTTGAATTATCGGTCATATCTCCTGCATATATTTCACCAGTAGTATGATAATCTCCATCGCCACCTATATACATCTGCTCAGTTCCGGGAACTTGTGTAAGCATGGTTCCACTAAAAAACTTAGCTGTAGAGCTTTGCACTCGCGCACAATAAACCGTTCCCAACGGATGTCCTGTTCCTGCGCAAAGAGCATTTTCTATTGGCGATAGCAAAAACATCCGTGCTCCTTCAGGTGTTGAGTTTTCATCGTAACTTGGCGGTGGTTGTGTACCTACTGTCATTGATCCTAAGTGAAAACGCGCAAAAGAATCTTGTGAGGCTATGTATACATCTTCATTTACATAACCTTGGTCAGTAGGTAAAGAGTTTATTAGCAAAGGGCCATTTGTACTCCACATAGCATTATCGTCATTAGGGTCTTCTCCTACGTAAATGGAGCTATCGCCAACTTTTATGGTTTGGCTTACTATCATAGAATCACAAAATGCGGTACGCAATGGTCTAATCCTACCGTTTGGAGTTATGGTTAAAATGCGGTCGTTGGTTAAAGAGGTATCTTTATAAAATCGTAACGCAATACCCCTTCAAACATGGCTCGGTCTCTGAATACTGATTTTCCATTTACATCGAGTAATTTACTAGGTGTTGTTGTTCCAAGTCCAACCTTGCCAGATGTTGGAAAGGTGTTTTGAGCAGTTACTGTAAAGCAGCTAACTACTGCTAACATGGCTACCGATAGGTATTTTAACATATGTGGCATATTTGTTCTTGTATTTTGAGAATGGGTGTTTGTTAACATCGAAGAAAATAATTAATGATTTATTCGTCAAATCTAGGCCCTTTCAAAACCAAAGTCCATGGGGGTATTCACCCAATTTTAATAAAAAAAAGCACGAATATTAATAAATTAGCTTTGAACAAAATACGTAACTTAAAACGCTAGAACCTCCATAAAGAATAGTGTGTCTAGCTCTCTTCCTTCCTAATATCTCCGAATAACACTTATTGGCAATAGGCCAACCCTTTAGTTCCGCATAATCAAATTATATTTGCACAAAATTTCCTGCTAGTTGTATTAGAGGAAAACAAAACATAATGGCAAACGATACAAAAAGAGATGGAGTGGTGAACGGGGTAGAAACCGATATTGATGTGATTGGAGACAACCATATTTCTACCAGTACAGATACTCCTATGCGGAAGGATGCTTTTGAACTCAGCAACAGTGAAAAAATCCAAAGCATTCAAAAAGACTTTGCAAATATCATGTACACCCTAGGTTTGGACATGACCGATGACAGTCTTAAAGGTACACCTAAACGTGTGGCAAAAATGTTTGTAAACGAAATCTTCTCTGGATTGCATCCAGATAATGAGCCAAAGGCAAGCACATTTGAGAATAAATACCAATACAACGAAATGTTGGTTGAGAAGAATATCGTGGTGTATTCTACTTGTGAGCATCACTTCTTGCCGATTGTAGGAAAAGCACATGTGGCCTATATCTCCGATGGAGAAGTAGTAGGTCTTTCAAAAATAAACCGCATTGTAGAATACTACGCCAAACGCCCTCAAGTGCAAGAGCGCTTGACCATGCAAATAGTAAAACATTTGCAAAAAGTTATGAAAACTGAAGATGTTGCCTGTATAATCGATGCAAAGCACCTTTGTGTTAATTCAAGAGGTATAAAAGACATCAACTCAAGTACCGTAACGGCCGAATATGGCGGTCGATTTAAAGATAAAGAAGTAAAACGAGAGTTTCTGGATTACATAAAAATGGAACTCGAAAAATAAACACTCCAATTAATGGCCCTATATGAGCAATACCCTGTTGAGGTATTCAATTCGCTAGGAAAAAAGAAAGAAAAGTTTGAGCCCTTAAACCCACCTCGTGTGGGTTTATATGTTTGTGGCCCCACCGTTTATAATGAAGCTCATTTAGGTAACCTAAGATCCTTCTTATCCTTTGATATCGTTTGGCGATATCTGGAGCATTTAGGCTACAATGTGCGTTATGTAAGGAACATTACAGACGTTGGACACCTGGTTAGCGACGCTGATGAGGGTGAAGATAAAATTGAAAAGCGCGCTCGATTGGAACAAATTGAGCCAATGGAAATCGTGCAGAAATACACGAACGGATTTCATGCAGTAAACAAAGTTTTCAATTTAAAAGAGCCTAGTATTGAGCCAACAGCGACGGGGCATATTATGGAGCAAATTGAAATGGTGCAGCGCATTATTGATAATGGCTACGGTTATGAAGTAAATGGTTCAGTTTATTTCGATGTCAAGAAATTTCAGGAAAAATACGACTACGGAAAACTCTCTGGCAGAAAAGTCGAAGATCTATTGGAACAAACCAGAGAAAACCTAGCGGGTGGTTCAGAAAAACGATTCTTTGCCGATTTTGCCATCTGGAAAGGCGCTTCCGAAAACACACTTATGAAATGGAAATCGCCTTGGGGAATGGGTGTGCCGGGCTGGCATTTGGAGTGTTCCGTTATGAGCACCAAATACTTAGGCGAGAAATTCGATATTCATGGTGGAGGAATGGATCTAAAATTCCCACACCACGAATGTGAGATTGCACAGAACGTTGGCGCTGGCGATGGCGACCCCGTTCGGTATTGGATGCACGGAAACATGCTTACCGTAAACGGAACCAAAATGAGTAAATCCTTAGGCAATGCATTTTTACCCATGGAACTGATTGCTGGTGACCACGAGTTACTGGACCAAGGATATTCTCCCATGACCATTCGTTTTTTCTTTTTGCAAGCGCATTACAGAAGTACGGTTGATTTCTCTAACGAAGCCCTAAAAGCTGCTGAGAAGGGTTACAAACGACTCATGAATGCCAAGAGATTAGTTGCTGATATGTCGGCCGACGCAGGTGGTTCTGTAAACCAAGAACTGGACAAAGAAATAAACCAATTGTGCGAGCAGGTTTATATAGAAATGGGCGACGATTTTAATACTCCTAAAACAGTTGCTGTACTTTTTGATTTGGCGAATAAAATAAACTCCTTTGCAGATAAACATGTTGCACTTTCGTCAATAAGCGCAAATACTTTCAATAAATTGCAAACAACCTTTATCACTATCATTTGCGATGTTTTGGGGTTAAAAGATGAAACAGAAGGTGGTGGTTCTGATAAATTGGACGACGTGATGCAAATGTTGATCGAAATGCGAGCGGAAGCCAGAGCTAATAAAAACTGGGAATTGTCGGACTCTATTCGCGACCGCCTGAATGCTGTTGGAATCGTATTAAACGACGGAAAAGAAGGAAGCGACTATCAAATAAAATAATAACCATGATCCTATCCGGAAACGAAATAAAAAAGCAACTCGGTAAAAACATTTTTATTGACCCTTACGATGAAAAGCGTTTAAATCCGAATTCGTACAATTTGAGTTTGCACGATCGGTTATTGGTTTACGATACGCCTATTTTGGAGATGAAAAAACCAAACCCTACCAAGGAGTTGTTTATTCCGGAAGAAGGATTGGTATTGGAACCAGGTAAATTATACTTGGGAAGAACCACAGAACATACCAGAACAGAAAGCTATGTACCTATGTTAGAGGGGCGTTCTAGTATTGGCCGTTTAGGGTTGTATATTCACGTAACTGCTGGTTTTGGAGATGTAGGGTTTTCGGGTTTTTGGACATTGGAGATTCACTGCGTAGAACCCATTCGAATTTATGCTGGTGTTGAAATTTGCCAGATTTACTACCATTCCATCGAGGGCGATTACGACAAATACGTAAGTGGAAAATACCAAGACAATCACGAAGTCCAGCCCAGTATGTTGTATAAAGATTTTGAATAGTATGAACGTATTATGTCTAACGTATTACGCTAGACGTAACACGTAATACGTTAGCCATTTTACAACAATAAATGAAACTTCTACAGAAAATAATCGCGTTTCCCTTCTTACTCTTAATCAGAGTCTATCAATGGACAATTTCACCCTTATTGGGTCAAAATTGCAGACACTCCCCCACTTGTAGCAGGTACACTTTTGAAGCTATCCAAATACACGGGCCAATTAAAGGAATTTGGTTGGGTTTAAAACGCATTAGTAAATGCCATCCTTGGGGCACTAGCGGTTACGATCCAGTTCCTCCGGAGAAACATCAATGATCATCTACTCGATTGATATGATAAGGTTCAATCACGTTTCCTTCTTCGTCTTTAATGGTTGTAAACAAATCAAACTCAACAGCTGAAATCGGAGTGTTTGCATTTTTAAAGTAATATACTCCTCCCCATGGATGCTTCACGCGCCAATAGATACTACCCGTACCATCTTTAACTACCACTCGTTCTAATATTTCCTTATTACCCTTCATGTAAGTCTCTTCGGTAACACCTATCGGGTATTCTGTTGCTATTTCTTGGTGTACTCCCGGTTCTTTCAAATTCCATTCGTGATGTTCCTGAATGCTGGTGGTTTTGGGGTTCTGTGCCATTGCAGCTTGATCCAACTTAGCATGAATATCTTCGTGTTTGTCTTTATTTCTAGTCACTTTTTTTGCTGTGGCATGCAAATCATTTTTCTTTTTACTTACGGCTGCTTTACTAGCAGATTTCACTGCAGAACCTGCAGCAGCAACTACGGGCGTTTTTTTGGTTTTTTCTGCAACTTCCTTTTCTTTTTCCTTTGCTAATTTCTCTTTTTGGGCTTCTCGCTCCGCTGCTTTCGCCTCTGCTAGTTTCTTTGCTTCTGCTTCCTCTTTTGCTTTTTTCTCCGCCTCCTCTGCTGCTTTTGCTTCTGCAACCGCCTTTTCCTCAGCAAGTTTTTCTGCTTCTTTAGCTCCTTTTGCCGCTTTCTTTGCTTGCTCTTCCGCTAACTGTTTTGCTTCCTCAGCTGCTTTGGCTTCTGCCTCTGCTTGTTCTTTTGCTGCTTTTTCTTCTTTCTCGGCTGCCTTAGCTTCTTCAGCCGCTTTCTCCTCAGCCAGTTTCTCAGCTTCTTTAGCTTCTTTAGCTCCTTTCCCCTCTTTCTTTGCCTGCTCTTCCGCTAACTTTTTAGCCTCCTCTGCTGCTTTGGCTTCTGCTTCAGCTTGCTCCTTTGCCTTTTTCTCGGCCTCTTCTGCTGCCTTTGCCTCAGCCGCTGCTTTCTCTTCTTCTAATTGCTTTGCTTCTTCTGCTGCTTTAGCTTCTGCTTCAGCCTGCTCTTTTGCTTTTTTCTCGGCCTCTTCTGCTGCCTTTGCCTCAGCCGCTGCCTTCTCTTCCGCTAGTTGCTTTGCTTCTTCTGCTGCTTTAGCTTCTGCCTCGGCTTTTTCTTTAGCCGCTTTTTCTGCTACTTCTGCCGCCTTAGCCTCCTCTGCTGCCTTTTCTTCAGCTAACTTTTTTGCCTCCTCAGCTGCTTTAGCCTCAGCCTCAGCTTTTTCTTTTGCTGCTATTTCAGCCGCCCTTTTTTCTTTGGTATCTTCTACAATTTGCAATTTGGTTAAAACTGCAGTTTTCTCGGGCATGAGTTTTTTGGCCTCCTCATACTGTTTCTTGGCTTCCTCAAAGTCTTCACTTTTGAGTGCTTTATCACCCGCTGCCATTAAATCGTCAAAAGCATCTTTTTTCTCTTTTAATGCTTCCGCTTCTGCTTTTGCTTTAGCTTCTGCCTCCGCTGCTGCCTCTGCATCTTTTGCCGCTTGCTCTTTTTTAGCTACTTTTTCCAGTAAATCTTTAGCCCCTTCCTTTCCAGGCATAGCAGCATTCGCCGCCTCCGCACTTTTTTTCGCCTCCTCAAAATCACCCTTGGATAGTGCTTTCTCGGCGGCTGCTTTGTTCTTTTCGTAAGCTTTTTTCTTTTCTTCTAGTTCCTCAACCAGTTCTTCAATTTTTTCCATTGCTTTCAGGGTATAATCCGCGTCCCAATCGAAACATTTTATAGATGGATCAAAGAATATCTGTCCTACTGGTTTATCCAAAACAGAATAATCTATTCCATCAATCTTTTCTATCATGCTTACTTGAACAGATCCTGGTCGACAACCAATATCAATCATCTCTGGAGTGACATTTTGAAGCAAAATTTCAACTCTCTTAGTAGCATAATACTGACGAGTAAATTCTAAGGTGTAGTTCTTACCAAACTCTAAGTCAAATTCGTACTTTCCATTTCCGTCGGCTGGAACTCTCTTGATTTTTTGACCATTTGCTTTTACAATGACAAAGGCGGTGGACATATCCGTAAAACCATCTTTCATATCGCCATAAACATGTAGTTTCTCCATCTGCGAGAACAGAGAAAAGTACAAGATTGTGGCTATTAGTAATGAAATAAGACGTTTCATGGACATTTTGAAATCTGCTGCAAAATTAAGTAATTGGCAGTATTAGAGTGCGATGTGTATTCGATAAACTCATTCCAAACATGTACGCAGAAATTAAGCCATTTGTTCATTTTGCTGTGCACTTTTGACATTAAAAAGCATCTTTGTAAAAAATGTATTCGTATGCCTCATTTTAATCTTTACGTAACTACCTATCAAGGGTTGGAAGAAACTTTACTGAACGAGTTAATCCAAAACCAAATTGGCACCCAACATGAAATACGAAAACGCGGTGTTGCATTTAAGGGTGATTTAGTTTCGGTATATGCAGCTAATTACTCTGTTAGAACGGCACTTCGAGTATTGGTTAATTTAAAAACAATTGAATTAAATGAATCAAATGATCTGTATGATTTGGGAAAGTCTATAGAATGGGAAAAGTACTTTGGACATAAAAAAACCATTGCCATTGATGCCGTTGTTCGCACAGAACTATTTAAAAACAGTGTATATGCTGCACAACTTTTAAAAGATTCCATATGTGACCGATTTATAGAGTCAGGATCAGAGCGTCCTGACGTAGACTTGAAAAAAGCTGATATTAGAATTCATTTATTAATTGCTGGAAACAACTGCACAATATCTCTGGATAGCAGTGGCGATTCTTTGCACAAGAGGGGGTATAAAACCGTTTCAGGTAAAGCGCCGTTAAGTGAAGTTTTAGCGGCTGGAATCATTCAATTGGCTAACTGGGATGGAAAAACAAATTTTCATGACGGAATGTGCGGCAGTGGTACACTCCTTAGCGAAGCATTTTTAATTTCCAAAAATGCAGCCTGCGGAAAATACCGAACAAACTATTGCTTCAAAAATTGGAAAAACTTCGACCAAGACCTGTGGAGTGATATTCAATCTCAAGCAAGATCTAAGGAGAACGATGATATTTCCCGAATTTATGGGTCGGATAGCCACCCCTATGCAGTAGAAGATGCACAAATGAATTTAGCTTCTGCCAAAATGGATCAGGATATTGACGTGTATAAAAGAGATTTTTTTAAAAGTCCCGCTCCAGAAGCAAGCGGCCTACTGGTAATGAACCCTCCTTATGACAAGCGTATTCCGTTAGCCGATGCCAAACAATTTTACGCTGAAATTGGGGATAAGTTAAAGTCCGATTATAAAGGTTGGACCGCTGCTATTTTTAGTGCAAATATTCCTGCAATTAAATCTCTTGGACTAAAACCAAAACGCAGAATTCCGCTTTGGAATGGTCCACTTGAGGGAAGGTTGATGCTTTATGAATTGTACTAATCTTAAGGTATTTTCGTTTTTATCTACTTTAAACTCATACGCCAGACTCTACAATTATATTCAAACAAAACCAGCCCATTGATCTGGCAAACAAACCCTACTATTAAGTTTTTTTACAACTCAACGTATTACCTCGTATTTCATCTAATACACTATAGAGTAAGGCCTTTTTTTAATCAAATTTCGCCCAATTTTCTTTCAACAGGTGGATAATTATGGGTCGTTGCTTAGTCACTTTTGTAGCTTTTATATTATTAGGATTAAATGGAGCAACTGCAGATCGATATTGGATTGGTGCTACAAATAACAATTGGAACGATACTGGAAATTGGTCTGCCACTAATGGCGGAATTGGCGGAGCTTCTGTTCCTGGAGCAGCTGACCGAGTTTTATTAAACTCTAATGGAAATGTAAACCTAACTTTAGATTTGGCACCAACAGTTGAGTCCATAGATATTGCGTCTGGATATACTGCTATTATCGATCTTAATGGAAATAACCTCAAAATTAACGGTGCAACAACCAATGATTTTGAAGATGGGACTTTCAATAACACTTCGGGAGGAGAGGTTATTATCACCTGCACTGGAATAACCTATTTCCGTGGTACAACATTCAACCCTAATGTTACGGCTACCTCATCAAGGCTATTTCTAAATGGATCTACATTTAACGGAACGGTATCCATGACTAAAAATGGAGCTTCAGACGATGCAGGAAGAGGAGGAAATATTTTCAACAACGCTACATCATTCTCCTGTACTAGCGCTGGTTATTTGATGACTGGAAATGTTAACCCAGATACAATTAATGGGGTGCTTACACTCTTAAGTACTGGCACTAGAGGAATATATTTAGCACATAATTCTGCTGGCAATTATTTCAGTCAAAATATCATCGTAAACTCTACCAGTACTACGGGCATCCGTATTGGACAAAACAACGGTTCGTCAGTCTTAGCATCAAACCGCACCATAACTGTGGGAGGTACGGGCTATTCTGCCGGTGAATTAAGATTAAGAAACTTTACTCAAACGGGGGCTACTGCACAGAGTCTATCATTTACCGGTACTGGACATTTATACTTGTATGATTCGGACTTTGGTGGCAATGTAACATTTTCAGCTCCAAGAGTTATTACTCGAGGAACTAGGTATCGCGGAACAGCAACTATTACGAAAAACGGAGTCTCTGATGATCAATCTGCAGGTGGTAATCGCTTTGATGGAAATACAGTCTTAAATTGTTCCGGAGCCGATTATTTGATGATGGGAAATGGTTCTCCTGATACATTTAATCTAAACCTAACGTTGAATAATACTGGCAAAAATGGAATTTATTTAGCGTATAATTCTGCAGGAAATTATGTCGGAGGTAATCTAACAGCTACTAATTCTGGGACAGGAACCAATTCTTGGATCTACATCTCTGATCGGTCAGCAAGTTCTATCACAATTAATGGAAATGTTGATTTTACGGTGAATGGCACATCAACTAACTGTCAAGGCCGATTAGGGTTGGATGGTGATGTTACGGTTGGTGGAAATGTAACTTTTACTAAAAACACCAACGCTACAACATCTGATGTGTACATCGCTCAAAATACAAATTCTGCTGTTTCCATTTCTGGAAATTTAACCTACTCTCAAACTGGATCTGGTACAAACACACGTGGTTACATTGGCAATAACGGAGATCTTACAGTTGGAGGAATTTGCACATTAACCAATAATTCTTCTGGCACTAATTCTCAAATTTATGTTGCAAACGGATCAACGTCAAACTCGAGTTTTAGTGGAAATATTGTTTTAGAATCAACAAATGCTTCCGCAGATGGTATTTTTTTTGGAAATAATGGTGGTGCCTCTACTCTAGCAGCTGCAAGAACAATCACAATTGGAGGTGGCGGTTTCTCAGCGGGAAATCTCTTGCTAAGAAACTTTACACAAATTGGAGCTACTCCGCAAAGTTTAACCATTACATCAACAGGCTACATATACTTGTATGACAGTCAATGGGGTGATGCTACAACATTTACAGCCTCTAGAATTCTATCACGTGGAAGTACATTCGATGGAAATTGCACACTTACCAAAAATGGTGATGTTGAAGACCGATCTTATGGTGGAAATGTATTTAACGGCAACATTGTTATGAATAATTCAGGTGTTGACCAATTTTATATGAGTTACAATCTACCCGATTCGGTAAACGGCAATTTGACCATTAATAATTCTGGAACACGTAGATCCTTTTTTGCGCATAGAGCTACCGGAAATTACGTTTCGGGAAACGTTGTGCTCAATAACACGGGCACAGGTACAAGTCAAACTACAATTTCTATTGCACAAGACTCTGCTTCGACAATTGCAATTGGTGGAAATGTAATGGTCTCAAATTCAGGTACTTCTTCGGATTGCAGAGCCTATATAGGTAATTCGGGCGACGTGACCATAACGGGTAACTTAACAGCTACCCATTCAGCAACAGGCGCAAATGGCTATTTATATATAGGAAATGGCGAGTACTCTGAAATTATTATTGGCGGAAATACAACCGTAACAAACAATTCAACTGGAACATCCACTCACAGAGTATATTTAGGTGAAAATGGTGACCTTACCTTTAGCGGAACTCTTACCATGACAAATTCGTCAACAGCTACAAACAATCAAATTTTCTTGAACAACAGTGTAAATAGCTCTAACACCTACAATCAGAATATTATAATAAATTCTACTGGCAACAGTGATGGTGTGTACTTCGGAAATAGCGGTGGTTCAAGCACCTTATCAGCAACCAGAACGATCTCAGTTGGTGGGTCTGGGTTTAGCGCAGGAGATTTAAGAATGAGAAACTTCACTCAAGTCGGAGGCACTGCACAAAGCTTTACTAATTCCGGAACCGGTTATATTTATTTAAGAGATTGCAATTGGGGAGGAAATGTAACTTTTTCAGGAGGAAGAATGCGCACCGAGGGCACCACTTATCAAGGCATAGCTAACTTAACTAAAACTGGAGCTTCTGATGATAGATCTCAAGGTGGTAACACATTTACTGGCGATGCCATATTAACCAATTCGGGCAGTGCATATTTCGGAATGGGGTATTTAGCATCAGACACTTTCAGTGCTAACCTAACCTTGAATAACACTGGAACCAACAGAATGTATCTAGCACAAAGTAGTGCTGGGAACTCAATTACCGGGAATCTTACCGTTACCAATTCAGCAACAGGTGCGAGTACGTACACTTATATTTCAAACAACTCTAACAGCACGCTAAGTATTGGGGGAAATGCCACAATTACAAATTCTGGATCGTCCTCAGATTGTAGAACTTATTTTGGTGTCAACGGGGATATTACCCTAACAGGAAATTTATTTTTAACCAATTCCGCTTCTGGTTCAACTGGGGTTGCTTACGTTGCTCACGGAGCAAATTCTAATGTTATTGTAGGTGGGTCAAGCACTGTTATTAATTCTGGTTCAGGAACGACTAAAAGAACTTATCTGGGTGATGATGGAGATGTTACGTTCTCAGGTCTACTAAGCATATCAAACAGCGCAACTGCAAACAATTCACAAGTATATTGTAATGATGGTTCGAGTAGCGTTAATTCATACAACGGCAATATTGTAGTGGAGTCGACGGACGCTTCCTGTGACGGTATACGTTTTGGCAATGGCCAAGGAAGTGGAACTTTGGCAGCTACTAGAACCATTTCGGTTGGCGGTGGTGGCTTCATCGGTGGCGATTTGTATTTCAGGAACTTCACCCAGATTGGTGCTACTGCTCAGAATCTATCAAATACAGGAACAGGCTACCTATACAATTACGATTGTAATTGGGGTGGTAATGTTACTTTTTCGGGTGGTCGTCATTATACAAGAGGAACTACTTATCAAGGAAATGCAACTTTGAGCAAAACAGGAACTTCAGACGACGCTTCGGCTGGTGGTAATTCATTTGTTGGAGATGTAATTCTTAATAACTCAGGAAGTGGCTACTTCGGAATGGGCAATGGAACTTCTGACAGCTTTGGTGGTGATCTTACGATAAACAACTCTAGTAGTAGGCATGTTTATATTGGTCAAAATAGCGCTGGAAATACAATAGCAGGAAATCTTTTAGTCAATAACAGTGGAAACGGATCTGGTAATAACATATACCTGTCACACAACTCTAGTTCAACACTTACCATAACTGGCACCACAGCATTAAACAATACAAGTACAGCTACATCTAGTTACATTTATTTAGGTGAAAGTGGAGATGTTACGCTCAATAATAATTTGACGGCTACCAACAACGGCACTGGAACCAATGGCTATATAAGCATAGCTAATAACTCAGCATCCTCTGTGACCATCAATGGAAATGCATCAATAACTAATTCAGCAGCATCTGGAACTACCAAGCGAATTCACTTTGGTAATAACGGTGACGTGGACTTAAATGGAACACTTGGTGTCGTTAATTCCTCGAATGCTACTACGGCTGATATCTTCATTGCCGATGGGTCAAATTCAACCGTAGACATTCAAGGGGCAGCAACTGTTTCCAATTCCGGTACAGGAACCACTACTAGGGTTTATGTTGGAGACGACGGCGATATCACTTTTCAAAATACACTAGCTCTTTCTACCTCTTCACCATCAACTAATTCAGATATTCGTTGCAACGACAATACCAATAGCACTGGGATCTACCAAGGAAATATCACCATTGAATCAACTAATGCAGCCTCGGATGGAGTCAGTTTTGGAAGGGACGGTGGAAACGGAACACTTTCGGCTACACGAACGATTACCGTTGGCGGAGGCGGATTCATTTCTGGAGATATGTACTTCCGCAATTTTACACAAACAGGTGCCACTGCTCAATCACTTACCATAGCTGGAGGTACGGGGTATTTTTACAATTATGATTCAGATTGGGGTGGAAACGTAACCTTCAGTGGGCCAAGGTTACTTACTAGAGGAACTAACTACCAGGGTACATCGAACCTCACTAAAACTGGTGCAAGCGACGATGGGTCTGCAGGTGGTAATGTATTTACCGGAAACTGCGTTCTCAACAATTCGGGATCAGGCTATCTCCTAATGGGAAATGGTTCTGCGGATACTTGGAGTGGCAACCTCACTGTGAACAATTCGGGTTCGCGACACTTGTATATTGCTTATAATTCAGCAGGAAATTCGATCGCTGGTAATCTTGTATCCAACAACACCGGAATAGGAACTTCATATGTATATCTCCTAGATAGATCTGGTAGCACCCTCAGTATTGGAGGAAACTGTTCCATTACCAATAGCGGCGTTGGATCAAATGTGCGAACATATCTTGCAAATTCAGGCACACTAACATTGACGGGCAATCTTAACATTTCGAACACGGCGTCAGGAACCAACAGCTATATATACGTAGGATCTGGTTCATCTTCATCCATAACCATAAATGGAAACACAACGCTAATGAACAATGGATCAGGCACAACTTCACGATTCTATTTTGGGGAAAATGGCGATATTACCTGTAATGGAAGCTTATCAATTACCAATAGCTCGGGCTCAGCCAATAGTCAATTTTACGTAAATAGAACTGGCAATAGTTCAAACACCTTCAATGGGGACATTACACTTGAGGTGACCAACGCTTCTAGTGACGGAATTCTTTTCGGAAATGGCGGGGGTAACGCAACGCTTTCTGCTGGAAATACCATAAATATTGGTGCAGGTGGGTTTATTGCAGGAGACTTACAGTTAAGAAACTTTACTATAGCGGGAAGCACTCCTTCTACGCTAGCCCTTGCCGGAACAGCTAGGTACTACCCTTATGACGCAACCATTGGACCAAATATGACCGTATCGGCTCCCCGATACTATTCAAGAGGTACAGTGTATTCACGAGATTTCAGTCTCACTTATAATGGATCGTCTAATTCCACTTCCAGAGGTGGAAATACCTTTAATGGTGAAACTACTGTCAACTTAACTGGTTCGGGAAGACTTAGACTGGCAAATGACGTTATCAATGATTACAACGGAGACGTAACCTTTATAAGAAGTGCAGGTACCTTACAGCCAGCATACAATGAAAACTGTACCTTTTCAGGAAATATATCAGTTGATGCCAATACCGAAGTTACATTGGCTGCAAATGCTGGTTCTGTAGTGATAGATGGAGCAGGCGCTCAAAGTTTTAATGATGTTGGAACAACTTCAGACTTTACTTTTAGGCGACTAACCCTTAACAAAGCAAGCGGAGCATTTACACTGAATGAACCCTTGAGAATTCAGACTACGGTAACCTTTACCGCTGGAATTATAAATACGGATGCAACCAATCTTTTAATTTTTGAAGACAATGCTACTGTTACAGGAGCAAGTAATGCAAGCCACGTGGATGGTCCAGTAGATAAAATTGGAAACGGAACCAACCCATTTGCCTTCCCTGTTGGAGATAATGGAACATACCGACCAATCAGTATGACTACTCCAGGAAATTCGGCTAGATTTAGAGCGCAATATTTCTTTTCTGATCCATCAGCTTTCTATGATTGGCAATCAAAAGAAGCTACTATTGACCATATAAGTACCACTGAATATTGGACATTGGATAGAGTTGCAGGGTCTGACGCAGAGGTAATTACAATTGGCTGGGACGCCAACAGCGGAGGAGTGGACAACCTAACAGAATTGACCGTAGCTCGGTGGGATTCGGGAAGTAATATTTGGCGAGATGAAGGAAATGGAGGGACTACTGGAAATACTACAGAAGGAACGATTCAAACTGGTGGAAATGTCAGTAATTTCAGTCCTTTTACTCTTGCCTCCACTACTGCAAACAATCCACTACCCGTCTCATTAATTAGTTTTAATGCTATCGTTGACGAAGAAGAAAAATTCGTAGATCTTTCTTGGTCAACCTCTTCAGAATTCAACAATGCCTATTTTACTGTAGAAAAAACTTTTGATTTAGAAGAATACCTTGAAGTTGGAACTATAAATGGAAATGGAACAACCAATGAAGAAAACACTTATGCACTAGTAGATGAAAAACCGTTTACTGGAACCTCTTATTACAGATTAAAACAAACTGATTATAATGGGTCCGTCGAGTTCTTTAACCTTAAAAAGGTGATAATTAACAAATCAAAAATTGCTAGTAGAGTAAAAGCTATTTATCCAAACCCCAATAATGGAGAAGTAATTTATTTAAATGTACCCAATGGAAGTGTAGAAAACATCTTAGTAACTATTACAGACGCAATAGGTATATCATTCCCGTATTATATATCTGAAGTTGATAGAAATGCAAGTAACATCCTTAAATTAGAAATAAACCAAAAACTAGTGCCAGGTAGCTATACTGTTACTGTGGTTATAAATGGAGAAATTCATAACCATCAACTTATAGTTAAATAAACACGATTGTTAGTATAATTTAACAACTGATTTTTTTTTATTATTGCTACGACATACTTGAGTTAAAGTGAATTTATTTGTAAAGTGTTCTGTAATTGGAATTTTTGTTTTTTGGTTGCAACCAATTACGGCTCAAACCATAATTTGGTCGGAAAACTTCTCCTCAAACTCAAACAATGACATAACTGGAGATGACAATAACTCTCCAGCTGGCGCCGATTGGTCAACAAGTTGCCCAACTTGTAATAGAACCAATGAATTTCGAGTTGAATCTGGTGAATTTCGCGTGGAAAACACGGATGAAATTGCAACATGGACATCTGAAACTATTAATATTTCAGGATACACAAATGTGAGTATTACTGTTGATGTTGATATGGATGATAATCAATTCGAGGCTACAGACTGTATCACCTTATACTATAACCTTGATGGTGGTGGGAATACGCAGTTTGCAACAAACGGTAATTTATGTGACGACGGATCAGACCCAACTGTTGCTTCTCAAACCGGGCTTTCAGGGACAAGCCTCGTTTTAGTTTTTGAAGCAATTACCACAAACTCCAATGAAGACCTGCACTTTGATAATATTGAGGTAACAGGTGAATTGGCATTAGGGGAAGGTGGTCCAGGTGGAATCGGTTCAACGGATGGAAGTGACGCTCTAGAACTTTGGCTAAGTGCGAATGGTAACAGCTATTCAGATGGAGGTAGTACAGCGGCGTCAAACAACAATAGCGTGCAACAATGGAACGACCTATCTGGCAATAATCACCATGCTATTGAAACTACCAACTCTGAAAAACCAACCTATATCGCCAACTCAGTTAACGGATACGCAGCCCTCGATTTTGATGGAAATACTGAACGTATTGCTGCAACAGGGTTAACTGCCGCAAGCACTGCAACTGTTTTTGCAGTCTTCAGTAGAGATGGTTCTGGTGGAGGAAGTAACGATGGTGTTATACATGCCTCTACTTCTGGAAATGCATTCTCAACTGCTTCAGGAACCAAAGTTATAGGCATGTGGGTTCAAACTAGTAATAATGTGGTTTGGGGAAGAGGAGTTGAATCGGATGGAACAGAACGAAGTCTTTCACAAGTAACTGCTTTGGCAACCAATCAATTTCATATTGTTTCTCAAGATTACGATGGTAGCGATATTACCCAATATGTTAATGGTAGTACTGCAGGCAGTGTAAGCTATGATGGCACACTACAGAGCTGGACTGATTTTGGAATTGGAAGACAAGGAAACGAATCACTGAATGGACAGATTGCTGAAATCATAGCCTATAGGACACATCTTAATACTGCGCAACGGAGAATGGTTGAGAATTATTTGGCCGCTAAATATGACCTAAGCCTCTCATCGAATGATCTTTATGATGAAGACAACACCAGCAACGGAAACTATGACTATGAAGTAGCGGGAATCGGCCAAGAGAGTGATGGAAGTCATGAAGATGCACAGAGTTCAGGAGCAATCAGAATACTCAATCCAAATGGACTCGGAAATGGCGAATATTTAATGTGGGGGCACAATAATGAAGCAGTGGATTCATGGAATGTGACCGATTTACCAGGTACAATTCAAGCTCGATTGGCCAGAGATTGGTCGGCTAGTGAGACCGGTGAAGTCGGTACTGTTACGGTTCAAGTAGACCTAAGTTCGGTCGCTGGTTCAATAACCGCAACTGATTTACGCCTACTAGTAGATGATAATGGAGTCTATGCAGCTGGTGCCACGTTGCATAGCGGGGCAACCCATTTAGGTAGTGATGTATATCAATGGACAGGTATTGACATTGATAATAACAACCATTTAACTATCGGTTCGATTAATTCTTCCCAAACACCGCTTCCTATTGAATTAAAAACCTTCAGCGCCACACCAAATGAAGAAGAAAACGTCGTGGATTTATTCTGGGTAACTTCTTCGGAAATCAATAATGACTTCTTTACAGTGGAAAAAACCAAGGACTTAAAAACCTATGAGGAAGTCGTTCAAGTAACAGGGCAAGGAACTACTAATGAAGAAACTGAGTACCACGAAAAAGATCACAACCCCTCTGAAGGTGTTTCTTATTATCGGTTGAGTCAAACCGACTTTGACGGAACCAGAACATATTTTGATTTAGAAAAAGTACTGATTGACTTAAAACAGAACGAAAATGATACTCATATAGAATTGTACCCTAACCCAAACAATGGGCACAATATGTTTCTTAAAATACCGAATTCTGATTCCTCAGAAATAAACGTATTAGTAAACGATTTCATTGGTAAAACTTACCTAACGGATTTTACAGTTATCAATCAAGGAGACTACTCTGTTGTTTCTATCGAAATGAACCAAAAATTGGCCGCTGGAAGCTATATGATTAACGTTTCGGTTAACGGAGTAAATCATAGTCATAAGCTAATCGTGCGTTAATAACGAGATTTTGTTTAGCCTTTTTCACCTCTTCTTTTAACAGTTTTTTAGAATACTGATTAAAGTCAATTTTTGGCTTGTCAATTGTCACGCTTTCCTCACAAACACTTACTTACTTTTGAACTTGCAAACTAATACAATGAGTGTAATTTTTATTTTAATAGGTGCGAGCATTTTTGTAGCGCTGATTTTTTTAGGAGCCTTTATTTGGTCTATCCGCTCTGGTCAATTCGAAGACGACTACACACCTTCGGTTAGGATGCTTTTCGAAAACAATAATTCAGAAATAATTTCAAAATCAAATACTAAAACAAATGTCCATGGAACTGGAAAAGTTTGAATATGACAATTCGATAGTGAAGAATTTCATTATCGCCTCTGCAGTTTTTGGCCTAGTGGGTATGTTGGTAGGACTAATAGTAGCTACCCAACTTGCTTTTGCCGATTTCTTTAACGATCATCTCTTATTAAAATACATTTCCTACGGACGTATTCGTCCGCTACACACCAACGCGGTGATTTTTGCATTTGTAGGTAATGGGATTTTTGCAGGAGTATATTACTCATTGCCTCGATTACTCAAAGCTCCTATGTGGAGTAAAGCGTTGTCGAACCTAAACTTTTGGGGTTGGCAATTTATCATCGTTTGTGCTGCAGTTACCCTTCCATTGGGTATGACTACCGGTAAAGAGTACGCTGAACTCGAATGGTGGATTGATATTTTGATTGCCCTTATTTGGGTAGTATTTGGTTTAAACATGTTTATGACCATCATCAAAAGACGTGAGCGTCATTTGTATGTTGCCATTTGGTTCTACATTGCCACTTTCGTTACGGTAGCCATGTTGCACATCGTAAACAGTTTTGAACTTCCAATTAGTTTCATGAAATCTTACAGTTGGTATGCCGGTGTACAGGATGCATTGGTGCAATGGTGGTACGGTCACAATGCAGTTGCATTCTTCCTTACCACTCCTTACTTGGGACTGATGTACTACTTCATTCCCAAAGCAGCAAACCGTCCAGTATTCTCATACAGGCTTTCGATTGTTCACTTTTGGGCATTAATTTTCTTGTATATCTGGGCTGGCCCGCATCACTTGTTGTACACCGCACTACCCGATTGGGCGCAAAGTTTGGGTGTTGTATTTAGTGTAATGCTTATTGCACCCTCTTGGGGTGGTATGCTTAACGGCTTGCTTACACTTAGAGGAGCTTGGGATAGAGTTAGAGATGATGCTGTATTGAAGTTTATGGTGGTTGCACTCACTTGTTACGGTATGTCAACCTTTGAAGGTCCAATGCTATCCATTAAAAGTGTAAACGCTATTGGCCACTACACAGATTGGATTGTAGGACACGTTCATATTGGTGGATTGGGCTGGAACGGTTTCTTAACCTTTGGTATGCTGTATTATTTAATACCAAAAATGTGGAAAACACAACTTTATTCTCGATCTTTAGCTAACACGCATTTCTGGATTGGTACTTTAGGTATCATTCTATATGCGCTCCCCTTATACTGGGCTGGTTTTGCTCAAAGCTTAATGTGGAAAGAGTTTACTGCTGAAGGTGCATTAGCTTACCCTAACTTCTTAGAAACGGTTACTCAAATTCAAGGAATGTATCAATTGAGAGTTCTTGGAGGTTTACTTTACTTTGTAGGAGCCGGTGTAATGGTTTATAACTTAGTTAAAACTGCTGCACAAGGTACTTTTATGCCAACAGAAGCAGATCAAGCTCCTGCATTACCGGTTGTTTATACTCCAAGTACAGGCGAATACTGGCACAGAATTATTGAAAGAAAACCAATTCAAATGTTGGTATTCAGTTTAGTTGTAGTGGCCATTGGTGGTATTTTTGAGATAATCCCAACGTTCTTGGTAAAATCTAACGTACCTACTATTGCTAGCGTAAAACCCTACACTCCACTTGAATTGGAAGGTAGAGACTTATACGTCAGAGAAGGTTGCTACACTTGTCACTCTCAAATGATACGTCCTTTCCGTTCTGAAGTAGTTCGATACGACCCTATTGATCAAGAGTATTCTAAAGCGGGTGAGTTTGTTTATGACCATCCCTTCCAATGGGGAAGTAAGCGAACGGGTCCAGACTTACATCGAGTGGGGAATAAGTACCCAAATAGCTGGCACTTTAACCACATGTTAGATCCAAGAACGATGTCTCCTGGTTCTATTATGCCAGCATATCCATGGTTGCTTGAGGATAACATTGATTACGAAATGTTACCAAAGAAAATCAGTGCTATGCAAACTCTAGGTGTGCCTTATGAAGAAGGTTATGCCGAGCGGGCCATAGCGGATGCGCAGGCGCAAGCGCAACAAATTGTCGATAATTTGGCTGGAGATAATATCAAAACAGATAAAGACAAAGAAATTGTGGCATTGATAGCCTACTTGCAGCGATTAGGAACAGATATTAAAAACAAAGATTTACTTAAATAATCATGCTCAAATTCATTAAAGGACATATGGCAAGTATCGACGGAATAGAAATATTTCCGGTGCTTTCCTTTGTTATATTCTTCAGCTTTTTTGTGGCGGTTACCCTATGGATTTACACCATGAAAAAAAGCAAGGTGGATGAAATTGCCCATCTACCGCTCGAAAACGGCAATGATTTCCCATTTAATAAACCCAGTGAAAATGAAAAATAAAAGATTCATTACCGCTCTTAGTACAGTTGCTCTATTATTTGGAAGCACTGCTGTATTTGGCCAAACGGATGCCATAGGTGTTGTTGATGACAGTGTATTACTTTGGTCATTGATTGGCCTAGCTTCTATTCTAATAATAGCGAACTTGATTGTTCTGGGAACCATTAAGTCATTAGCTTCCGATAAAAATGTTTGGTCTATAGTACGAGAAAAATCCGCAGCAGCTAGCGCTAAAGTGTTGCTCCCCCTTTTGCTCCTTACCGCTACTCAAGCATATGCGCAAGACGCTGCTGTAGAGAAAGCTTTTATAATGGGTAGTGACCTATTTTACGCATTGTTGAGCATGAACGGTATTCTACTCTTCCTACTTTTTTATCAAGTTAGCGTTATGCGTGCTATGATTAAAGTAATCAAAGGTCAGATAGAAGACGAAGCTGTTGAAGAGGAAGATGGCATTCTGTCTTTGTTGACGGATAATGTGCCCATAGAAAACGAAAGTGAAATCATGTTTGAACATGAACATGACGGTATTCATGAATTGGATAACAACCTTCCGCCTTGGTGGTTATATGGGTTTTATTTGACCATTCTTTTTGCAGTAGTCTATACCGGATATTACATGCTTGGTCCTGGAATTACGCAAGCAGAGGAATTTGAAGTAGCCATGGAAGAAGCACGTATAGCAAAAGAATTATACATGAGTAAACTGGACAACGCCATTGATGAAACAAATGTTACTCTTATTACAGATGCAAGTTCTTTAGAAAAAGGAAAAGGTATTTACATTTCAAACTGTGCTGCTTGTCATGGCCAGATGGGTGAAGGTGGCGTAGGACCAAACTTCTCAGATGAATATTGGTTGCATGGTGGTGGTATCAAAAACGTTTTTTCTACGGTTAAATATGGTGTTCCTGAAAAGGGTATGATTCCGTGGGAAGCTCAATTGAGCCCTAAACAAATGCAAGAAGTAGCCAGTTATATTTTATCGCTACAAGGAACAAACCCTCCCAACCAGAAAGAACCACAGGGAAAAGTTTGGGTAGAAGCAACGGAAACGGCACCTACAGATAGCTCCATGACCGATGATGTTATCATCGACTCCAATGCTGTGGCAGACGATGTGCCTGATATCCCAATAGAGGAGGAAGACGACAAGAATAGCTAATTTTAAAATCCTCCTTCGGGAGGGTTTTTTTATTCCATAAAGTGTAACAAATATCACAAACAATGGCTGAACAAACTGAGAACACAAACTTCAAACCGGATGAATCATTCAGAGATTCTATAGGCACGATTCAAGAGGACGGAAAAAGAAAATGGATTTTTGCCAAAAAACCTAAAGGTAAATTATACAACTACCGGACTTACCTATCGTATTTATTTCTTGCCTTATTATTTGCCGGACCATGGATAAAAATTGACGGCGAACCGTTTCTACTGATTAATATAATAGACAACAAATTCTCAATTTTCGGACAAGTATTTTGGCCTCAGGACATTCATCTGTTTGCACTTGCTATGATAACCGGAGTGGTGTTCATCGTGTTGTTTACAGTAGTTTTTGGTCGAGTTTTCTGCGGCTGGATTTGCCCGCAAACCATCTTTATGGAAATGGTATTTCGCAAAATAGAATATTGGATTGAAGGCGACTACAAACACCAAATGAAACTTAAAAAGCAAAAATGGGATAAAGAAAAAATCAGAAAAAAAGTAATAAAACACGGTATTTTCTTTGGAATCTCATTTGCGATATCCAATACATTTTTGGCTTACATAATTGGCAATGAAGAGTTACTTGCCATGCAAACCGATGGTCCTTTTGCACATCTCGGAACATTAGCTGCACTTATCATATTTACCGCCGTGTTTTATGGTGTTTTCGCCAGATTCAGAGAGCAGGTTTGTATAGCGGTGTGCCCCTACGGTAGATTACAGGGAGTTATGCTAGATAGAAACTCTGTGGTAGTTGCTTACAATTACGTACGAGGAGAAAATAGAGGAAAATGGAGAGGCAAAAAAGAAGACCGTGAAGAGGTTGGCAAAGGCGATTGCATTGACTGTGGGCATTGTGTAGATGTATGCCCTACGGGTATCGACATTAGAAATGGAACCCAATTGGAGTGCGTAAACTGCACAGCATGTATCGATGCTTGTGACGAAATGATGGATAACGTAGGGTTAAGTCCTAACTTAATTGGTTACTACTCCGAAGCCAACTTGGCGGATAAAAAGGAGTTCACATTTACGCCAAGAATAATGGCCTATACAGTTCTATTGGCTATTCTAGTAGCAGTGTTTGGCGGTTTTCTATTTGGCCGTACAGATGTCGAAACCACTATATTGAGAACCCCTGGAATGCTGTATTTGGAACACGAGGATGGTCGGGTAAAAAACTTATACAATTACAAACTGATTAATAAAACGAATGAGGGTTTTGATTTTAGGTTTGAACTGGTGGAGCCAAGCGGAACCATTCAACTTGTTGGTCAAAAAACCGCCGTTGAGGAGCGCGCCAGTGCAGAGGGTGCTATGTTCATCATAATTTCGCCAGATTCTTTGGACGGAAGGAAAACAAAAATTAAAATGAATGTTTACAACGGAAATCGAAAAATTGAAACTATAAGCACTAATTTTATGGGACCCGGCGTGTAACGCCGTAATGTTGTTCAACGTATAACGTACAACGCTTAAACGTTGTGCGTTATACGTTTAAACGTAATACAAAAAAAGAATATGAGATTTCATTATGGTCATGGTGCAGCTTTAGGAATGATTGGCTTCATTGTCTATATCATGTCAATGGTTATACCAGCAATGTTGATGGATTTTGATTTAGAGACTGAGGACTATTATGCCAAAGAGTTGCAGTTTCAAAAACAAATCGACAAGTCCAACAATTATTCAGAATTGAACAACTCCATTGAGTTGGCTCAAATTGGAGAGGAGTACCGAATTACGCTGCCCCACATTGCAGACAGCGGGTCCATATATTTTTATCGCCCATCAGATAAAAAACTGGACAAACGTTTTGATATTAAAAGGGAGCGAAAAACCGAACAGCGTATTACCACATTAGACCTTGAAAAAGGTCGGTATCAACTCCGGGTCGAGTGGCAAAAAGACAACGTCGGATATTACTTTGAAGAAAATATTTTTATCGAAAAGTAGTGCATTTTGTAACGGCATTTTTAATTGGTTTTTTAGGCAGTTTACATTGCGTGGGCATGTGTGGCCCCATTGCTCTGGCATTGCCCATCGGAAAAAAATCAATTATGGGTAAAGTGTTTTCCATACTAACCTACAACAGCGGAAGGGTGCTAACCTATGCACTTATTGGAGTTGGATTGGGGTTATTAGGTGTCGGTGTTTCCTTCTTTGGTTTTCAGCAATATTTTTCAATTGGAATGGGCGTTTTGATCATTCTTGCAGCTCTTTCGCCCTATAGCTTTGAAAAACTATTTGAACAAAACACATTTTTAGCGGCGCGTTTGAATAAACTTAAAACACACATGCAACATTATATTAGAAAAAGAAACACACTGGCTTTCTTATCTATGGGTATACTAAACGGGCTACTGCCCTGCGGTCTTGTTTACTTTGCAGCAATAGGAGCCATTACCAGTTATGGCCTTTCGCAAAGCGCATTGTACATGGTAGTGTTTGGCTTAGGAACCGTACCAGCTATGTTGTTGGTTGCGTTTTCACCTATGTTAGTTAAAGAAAAATGGCGTATGGGTATTCGGAGAACCCTCCCCTACTTTGCTGCACTAATCGGTGTATTATTTATTCTTCGCGGATTAAATCTCGATATTAAATACCTCAGCCCTGCCCTGCCGCAACAAAACGATACGGCAACTCAATGTGCGCCAGAATAACCTTAATTCAATGCTTCTTTGTAACGGTCTAATGCTCTTTGACGGGCTTCCTTATGATCCACAATAGGTTCTGGATAAGCATCTGTTCCAAACTCAGTAACCCACTGCTTTACATAGCTCTTGTTTTTGTCGAACTTACTCAACTGTGAGGCAGGATTAAACACTCTAAAATAGGGAGCTGCATCTGTGCCACAACCTGCAGCCCACTGCCAGCCACCATTGTTTGATGCCAAATCAAAATCCAATAACTTTTCTGCGAAATACGCTTCTCCCCAACGCCAATCAATAAGTAAGTGCTTGGTCAAAAAAGATGCGACGACCATGCGCACCCTATTGTGCATAAAACCAGTCTCATTCAACTCCCTCATACCTGCATCAACCATGGGATAACCCGTTTTTCCTGCACACCATGCTTTAAAATGCTCCTCGTTATTTTCCCACTGCACAGCTTCGTATTTGGATCGAAAGGCATGCTTTGCTACCTTGGGAAAATGATACAGTATCATTTGATAAAAATCTCTCCAAATTAACTCATTCAACCAAGTTTCACTGTTCAACTCCAGAGCCTTACGGACGCAAGCTCTAATTGATACGGTACCAAATCGCAGATGTACGCTGAGACGAGTAGTTCCTTTTTTTGCTGGATAATCTCTATTTTCCTTGTAATTTGCTATGATTTTTTCGTCAAAACTCGGCTCCGAAAACTCAACACCACTGCTCTCAAATCCGTGATCGTAAGCGCTGTCCCAATGCTTATGAGTTGTTTTATGAAAACTCGCTTCGTACTTTGAAATCGGATAAGCCTGATATGCATAGTCATCCAATTGGTCTTTCCATATTTTACTGTAGGGAGTAAAAACAACATAAGGTTCTCCATTTTGCTTTAATACCTCGTTTTTTTCAAAGATCACGTGGTCTTTCTTCCCAATGAATTCAATACCTTTTGAGGTCAAGAAATCAAACATTTCCATATCTCGAGTTTTGGCATACGGCTCATAGTCTCGATTGGTGTACACAGAAGAAACTATATGGTCATTTACCAGTTGATCAAACACATCTATGGGCTTACCGTAAAAAACCCAAAGCTCTGTGCCAAGTTTCTTATAGGCAGCTTGCATATCCAAAAGCGCTTGATAAATATAATCGATACGTTTATCTTTCTTGGGGAGCTTATCTAATATTTCGGTATCAAAAATGAAAATCGGCTGAACGTTTTTCCGTTTACTTACTGCTGCATGCAGACCTGCGTTATCTGTGGTACGCAAATCTCTACGATGCCAAAAAATGTTGAGTTCTTTCATAATTATAAAACAATGGAGCTGAAAGTTAGTTGACTATTACTCCAGCAAGTACAAATACATAACGGACATAGCGCTCAACGTGTCCTCACTGGTATTATGGTACTTAGATGTCAACTCATAGGTTTTATCCTTGGATAAAATAATGGGGGTAGTAGGTTGAAGTACTTCAATATTTTTTAATCCGATTCCCCTAGTTGCACCAGTCATGCTCAGCTCCACCATTTTTTCTTTCTCATCTATTAAGCTCAGTGATTTACAAAATGGATGCACATGAGCAACCGCCATTACAACCGAGCGGTTTTTATCCAAGTTAAGCATTTGAGTTACATCCATAGACAGTTCCTCTTCTCCGGGTGGTATTTTCCAATGGCCAGTATATTTCCTGCCGTAATTATCAAAATACATGTCTACTCCATTCATATTGGCATTATTTGCCAACATATCCACTCCACAGGTAGGCTGTTGTGCAGGATGGTAACTGTCTTCGTTTGCCGATTCAATCCTAGGCGCATTTTCCTCGGGTTGTTCGCCCATCTTTCCAATTGGTCCAGCGTATTGCTTTACCAACCAAAGGGTTTGCATATATACTGGCTTCAATTCAAAGTCGATTTCACTATCGATAAAATACTCAAGGGTTATTCTATGCCTGACCACTGTGTCAATACGCTCATAATTGTGATTCAGGGCCTGAAACATAACTTTTAATCCTTGCTCTCCTGGAATAGGAATGGCATAGCCCTGCGGCAGTGAAATGTTTGTTACGCCTTGCGTGAGCGTGAATACTCTATTTTGGTAATCAAAATTTTGAGGCTTCCATGGGAAGTTTCTTTCGCTAGCCAAATTCAAATTGTTGTGACACATAAATCCCATTTCAATGGGTTGATCATTGTTATCGATAACTTCCACGCTATAGCCCGTTAACCAAACCACCTCACCCGAGTCAGCTAAAAAAAACACCTGCTCATCAATGGGCCCTTTCATGGATCGGTAAAGGGTATCTATTTGAAAAGGCTTTGAAACTAGCTCTTTTGTACGTAACAACTCAGCGTTAAACGCTCCAGTCTTATTCTGCTCATAATAGGAGCTGAAGGCTGGTCGCGCATGTTTTTGCTCGCACGAAATCGCCACCCATTGTGCGGCAATAACTATGAACAGTCCAAATCGTTTGCTAGCGCTTTTCATTACTCAAAATTACATCAAAAAAAAACCTCGAATCGTTTCCAATTCGAGGTCAATATCTTCGTTTTAATTACCTACTATGCTGTATAGAAACCTTTTTCTTTAGCTTTTTTGATAGCATCAGAAATGCCCATCTTGTTGATGTGACGAATGCCCGCAGCAGAGATTTTTAAAGTCACCCATTTATCCTCTTCTGGAATGTAAAACTTTTTAACCTGCAAATTCGGCTTAAACTTACGTTTTGTCTTATTCATTGAGTGAGAAACGTTATTTCCACTCATTGCTTTCTTTCCTGTTATTTGACAGATATTAGCCATTTTCGTCTGATTTTTGAGGCTGCAAATATATTGCTTTTAATTCAAAATAATCAACCGATTTTTAATATTTCTTTTTGCAACATTCTAAGAGCAGCTTGTGCACTTCTCAGAATATTTTTTTCTCTATCATTTCCAAATTGAAACTTTTCGCTCACTACACCATTTGGACCAGAAACTGCAATCCAAATGGTTCCTACAGGTTTCGATTTTGTACCGCCATCTGGCCCAGCCACACCAGATGTAGCGACCGAAAAACTCGTCTTCATTTTTTTTCTTACACCCACAGCCATTTCCTCCACTACTTGCTTAGAAACTGCGCCGTGCTTTTTTAAACTTTCCCAATGCACGCCCAAAGTCGTTTCTTTGATCCGGTTGGAGTACGTCACCACAGATCCCTCGAAATAAGCTGAAGAACCTGGGACTGATGTAATTAAATGTGCAATATAACCTCCCGTACAAGACTCTGCCGTAGAGAGCGTACAGCCTTTCTCCAATAACAGTTTTCCAACAATAATCTCCAACTCAACGGTATCAAAACCGACGTAGTGCTCCGGAATCAGTGCCGGTAACTGATTGACGTATTCCGAGATTTTTGCCTCTAAAGACATTCTGCTGGATCCCTTTCCACTCACTCTCAATCGTACCTTTCCTGCAGCGGGTAACCATGCCAATTTCAATCCAGCGCTCAACACTGTATTCTCCCAACCGCCTAATATTTCCATAAGTGAAGACTCCCCAATACCTTGCGTCAATACGGTTTGATATACCAACTCTGGCGTATCGAACTGTTTTTTGATTCGTGGCAATACTTCGTGCTCTACCAAGTACTTCATTTCATAGGGAACACCAGGCATACTCACCAGAACTTTATTACCCTTGTTGAACCACATACCCGGCGCAGTACCTTTCTTGTTCATTAGCGTAACACTTTTACTTGGAACTTCTGCCTGCATTCGATTTACAGGAGGCATGGGCACTCCGTAGGATTGAAATAGCGCCTCTACTTGAGCCAATACCTCCGGCCTAAATTCCAAGCTATCGTCAAAATACTCACAGAGCGTTTCTTTTGTAATATCGTCTTTTGTAGGCCCTAGGCCACCCGTCATTAGTAGTATATCAGCACGTAAAAACGCTTGATCCAATGCTTCTACAATGTGCTTTTTGTCATCAGAGATGGAAGTAATCTGTTTTACCTCTATGCCATGTTCGTGCAAGATATTTGCCATCCAAGCTGAATTGGTATCTACAATTTGACCTATCAGAATTTCGTCGCCTATGGTAATGATTTCCGCTAGCATGTGCTATTTTAAAAGATTTTATAAAAGTAAACGAGCGCGAGCAAAAGAGCGGATAAAAAAAACAATAATTGCCTATACATTTGCGCCAATGAAAAAATCGCTGCGCTTTTCACTAATTGTACCTGTTTACAACAGACCTGATGAAGTTGAGGAACTGCTGGAGAGTCTTACAAAACAAAGCGATAAAGGTTTTGAAGTGTTGATTATAGAAGATGGATCTACCATTCCTTGTAAAATGGTTTGCGACACTTTTTCTGATCAACTCGACATAGCGTATCACAATAAACCAAATTCAGGACCTGGGCCCAGTCGTAATTTTGGTATGGAGAAAGCCAGCGGCAATTACTTTATCATTTTTGATTCGGACTGCCTTATTCCACCCAATTACATTGAAAATGTGCGCTCGGCACTGAATACTAATTACGTCGATTGCTTTGGTGGACCCGATGCAGCGCACGATTCTTTTTCAAATACTCAAAAATCCATTAATTATGTAATGACCGCTTTTTTGACCACTGGTGGCATAAGAGGTGGAAATGAACGCTTGGGGAAATTTCAGCCGCGTAGTTTTAATATGGGAATTTCCAAGGAAGTGTTTGAGAACGTAGGCGGTTATGGAAAAATTCATCCGGGTGAAGATCCCGATCTCAGCTTTAGAATTTGGAAAGCGGGGTACAAAACAGCGCTAATAAAGGAAGCTCATGTTTACCACAAACGGCGCATTGACTTTAAGAAGTTTTCGAAACAGGTCTATAAGTTCGGAGTGGTTCGAGTAATTCTCAACAAGTGGCATCCGGACACTTCAAAAATCACCTATTGGTTTCCTACCCTATTTAGTGTAGTTTTTTCCTTGCTAGTGGTTGGAGGTACTGTACTTCCTATACTCACCTATTTAGCTTGTGTTTATTTGGTACTCCTCTTTGCCGATAGTTTATTAAAAACCAAAAACTTAACCATTGCATTAGGTGCCGTTTTTGCTGCCATAATTCAGTTTTACAGCTACGGTTGGGGGTTTCTAAAGGCTCAGTGGATCATCAATGTTCTGCGAAAAAACGAGCGCGAGGCATTGCCTGAGTTTTTCTTTAAGTAATTAAATCTCCTCTCTAATCTTGTATTCGTTTCGTTCGGGATTGTTTCGAGAAACGAGTTCGCCTAAGAATCCAGCTAAAAACAACTGTGTGCCCAAAATCATAGCCACCATAGAAATGTAAAACCACGGATTATCGGCAACTAAACGAGCAGGTACGCCTTGACTGAGGTAGTATAACTTCTCTCCACCAATATAAGCACTGGCTAAAAATCCGAAAACAAACATCAACATACCAATGGAACCAAAAAGGTGCATGGGCCTTCTGCCAAATTTAGAAACGAAGGTTATGCTCAATAAATCTAAAGGACCATTTATAAAACGCTCCAAACCGAACTTAGTAGTTCCGTATTTTCTAGATTGGTGGTGCACCACTTTTTCGCCAATATTTCCATAACCCGCCCTTTTGGCAAGTATTGGAATATAACGATGCATTTCACCGTAAACTTCAACGGATTTCACTACTTCATTCTTGTAGGCTTTAAGACCACAGTTAAAGTCGTGCAAATAAATGCCGGTCATTTTTCGGGTTGCCCAATTGTACAATTTGGTCGGTATGGTTTTAGAAAGCGGGTCGTAACGTTTTTTCTTCCAACCGCTAACCAAGTCGAAACCGTCGGTTGTAATCATTTTGAATAGATCGGGCAATTCTTCCGGACTGTCTTGTAAATCGGCATCCATAGTTACCACTACATCACCAGCAGCTTTTTCAAAACCTCGGTTTAGCGCAGCACTCTTGCCGTAATTTCTATTGAAACGAATTCCTTTTAAGCAAGAGTTCGCCTTTGCCAATTGCTGATAAACCTCCCAAGTTTTATCTGAGCTGCCATCGTCGATTAAGATTACCTCATAGCTTAGCTTTTCTTTTTCCAACACCGTATGTATCCAAGAACAAAGTTCTGGCAGCGACTCCTCTTCGTTAAAAGCGGGTATAACAATAGAAATATTCAATGTATTATGCTTCGTTTAGTGGATTTGGATTTTCTCGCTTTATAAAAAACGAAATTACCAATGAAAAAATCACTCCCATGATGACGTATCCGAAAAAACTAAAAAATGCCATCCATCCTGCCGTAAGATAAGGTGATGCTTGCTCTAAAGCTTCAATAGCTGCTTCTTCAGACATGCCCATACTTATGTATTGTTCGTAGGATTTCTCTTTTACTTTATCTATAATACCTGGGTAAATAAACGAAATGGAAAGCCAATTGTAAAAAGTGCCTATAATTCCAGCAAATAGCATCATTAACGAGCCGGCGCCCAATGCAGCACTGAATGAAATATACCCACCGTTTTGTTCATCGCGGTACTTTTTAAGAAAAAAGAACAACCCACCAATCATTACACCGTAAGTTAATATATTGGATACGCTGCTGTCGTAATCCAGCCCTAGAATGTACACTAACAATGCCGCACAAACCAGCGCCACACCTATTATGCCCCCGTAATTCATTAAGGCGTTCATGGACTTACTTATCGTCATACTTTTTCATTTAAAAACCTTCACAAATGTAGGTATTTGCTACTTCATGACTCATTACTAGACAGTGATATTATTTGATAGAAAGGTGTAAACTAAAAAAAGCCCAAATTGGGCTTTTTTTCTACGTCTAACGAGTTTATCTTATTTATCCTTCTTAGCAGTCGTTTTCTTAGCTGTAGTCTTTTTAGTTGCAGCTTTTTTTGTAGTTGTCTTTTTAGCTGCTGCCTTTTTGGGAGCTGCTTTTTTCTCTTCCGTCTTTTCAGCGGTTTCTTTTTTAGCTGCAGTAGCGGCTTTTTTTGCTTTATTGGCTGCCTTTTCCTTTTTTGCCAAATTATCCCGTTCTAATTGCGTGGTTAGGGCTCGACTTCTCTTTCTAGTGTTTCCGTAAGACCCTCTAGCTCTTTTACCTCTTCCTGTTTTCTTATCTCCTTTACCCATGCTTATCTATTGTTTAAGGCCAACCAAATTAATCAATTTAAAATAACTTTCAAAAAACTAGTGTTTCTGAAGCAAAAAAAAGCCCTTAACGACGTTGTCGATAAGGGCTTTTTTAAAAATAACTTAGCTTAGTTTACAGAACCAGAAAGTTCAGCACCAGCTTTGAATTTTACAACGTTTTTAGCTGCAATTTGAATTTCTTTTCCAGTTTGTGGGTTACGACCCGTACGAGCAGAACGCTCAGATACAGAGAATGATCCAAAACCTACTAATGCTACTCTTCCACCTTTCTTTAAAGTATCAGTAGTTGCACCAATAAATCCATCTAGAGCTCTTTTTGCGTCAGCTTTAGAAATTCCTGCGCTATCAGCCATTGCTTCGATTAATTCAGACTTGTTCATCTTAATAATGTGTTTTTAGTTAATAATTAATTAATTCGTGACCAAAAATATACGAAATACTACACGGCTAAAGGGATTGCGGCCAAAAGGCCGTCTTTTGTTAATAAAAACGGGCTTTTGTTAATAACCATTGGGTTTTTATCAGGATTCATAGGGCTTTCAGCGAATTTTCCTTGAATTTTTCAGCTAAACTGCGCCTATAGGTGCTGAATTTGTCCCAAAACGAAGAACTTAAATCTTTAGAATTTCTATACTGGCATCCTAAAGATTGAAAAAACGAATTGTTTAGCTTCGCAAAAAATTAAATACATATGAAAAAGGTCGCACTTTCTATCATTTTATTAAGCTCTGTACTCTTCGGATATTCAAAAGAGGGCATGTGGATTCCTTCACTGATAAAAAACTTGGTGGAGTCTGACATGCAAAGTATGGGCATGAAACTCTCCGCTGAAGACTTGTACAGCTTTAATAAATCGAGTTTAAAAGATGCCATTGTACATTTTAACGGTGGCTGCACGGCAGAAATGATTAGCGATCAAGGACTCTTGCTCACCAACCACCACTGCGGTTATTCTTTAATTCAATCGCACAGCTCGGTAGAAAACGATTATTTAACCGATGGGTTTTGGGCAAAGAACAAAAGCGAAGAACTCAAGAACCCCAACTTGTATGCCCGTTTCATAATACGAATTGATGATGTGACCAAAAAAGTACTGAATGGAGTCACCCCAGATATGAAAGAATCGGAGCGTCAATCCATAATAGACTCTAATATTAAAGTCATTGGAAAAGCTGCGACCAAAGACTCCCACTACAACTATATCATACGCCCCTTTTATTATGGCAACCAATATTACATGTTCCTTACCGAAACTTTCAACGACGTCCGTCTGGTGGGCGCTCCTCCTTCTTCTATCGGAAAATTTGGATTTGATACAGACAATTGGGTGTGGCCCCGACATACTGGCGATTTCTCTATGTTTAGAATTTACGCCAATAAAGAAAACAAACCGGCAGACATTTCCGCTGATAATGTGCCCTTTAAACCGCGTTACTCCTTACCTATTAATATGAATGGTGTTAAAGAAGGTGACTTTACTATGATTTATGGTTTTCCAGGGAGAACCAGCGAATACCTAACTTCTTATGCCGTGGATTACACCATGAACAAACAAAACCCAAACAAGATTAAAATGCGCGATATTTCCTTGGGAATAATTGGAGACGCCATGGCAAGCAGCGATAAAATTCGCATCCAATATGCCGCTAAACAATCTCGAATTGCAAATGCTTGGAAAAAGTGGATTGGTCAAAATAAAGGTTTAACGGCTAACGATGCCATCAACAAAAAGAAGGCATTGGAAAAACGCTTTTTGGCCAATGCGAATATGAGTATATCCAAACACGGATTGAAATACACGAAAATTTTAGATAAGTACAAGGCACTCTACACTGAAATAGAACCGTATAGCTTTAGTTGGGACATGTTTATTGAAATCTATTACTACGGCCCAGAAATCATTCGTTTTGCCATGAATTTTGAAAAACTAAATCCAAAAAAGCAAAAAGAGGATGCTATAGAAAAACAGGTGAATGCTTTGAAAAAATCAGCTGAGCGATATTTTAAAAACTACGACAGGCCTACCGATAAAAAACTCTTAGGTGCTATGCTCAAACAGTACTTGTCTGTGCTAGACCCGTCTATGCGTCCAGCGATTTACGATGAAATTGAAAAGGATTTTGGTGGCGACTACTTTGCCTATGCGGCCAAGTTGTTTAAAAAATCTAAACTGACCACATTAGAAGATGTGCTGGATATGCTGGATGGATACAAAGGGGAAAAGTCGTTTAAGAAAATCCAAAAGGATCCTGCTTATAAATTGTGCATGAGTATATACAACAACTACCAGAATAATGTGCGTAGTGAATTGATTCGATTAAATAATGAATTGAATTTACTCAATAGAACCTACATGGAAGGCCTAATGACCTTGTTGCCAAAAGACAAAAAATATTATCCAGATGCCAACGGTACTTTGCGCATTGCTTATGGAAAAGTAAATGGATACGAACCTAAAGACGGAATTGTGTATTATCCCTACACTACTACAGAGGGAATATTAGCAAAAAAAGACACAACCAAGGAATTTACGGTGCCTGAAAAGTTGGTCGAACTTATCGAAAACAAGGATTACGGACAATACGCTGATGCAGATGGCAGTATGCACGTGTGTTTCATTGCGTCCAATCATACTTCGGGTGGTAATTCGGGCAGTCCGGCACTAAATGGAAATGGTGAACTTATTGGATTAAACTTTGACCGCACATGGGAGAGTACCATGAGTGACATTATGTTCGATCCTACCATTTGCAGAAACATTATGGTAGATATTAGATACGTACTTTTTATAGCAGATAAATATGCTGGAGCGAGTCATTTGATTGAAGAGATGAATTTGGTGAAATAAAAGTTTGCCTTCGACTTGACATTTGTCAATTCTTAAACAGTTGCTATTCGAGTACTTTGTGCTCGAACTATGAACAAAGCACTTATATCTAAATACAACGTACCTGGACCTCGGTATACTTCTTATCCTACTGTGCCGTATTGGCAAGAATTGGAACAGTTTAATACCGATAAATGGAAACAAAACGTAACAAAAACATTTGAGGCTACCAATTCCGTTGATGGAATCAGCCTGTATATTCACCTACCCTACTGCGAACACTTGTGTCATTATTGCGGGTGCAATAAAAAAATTACTACTCAGCATTCGGTAGAACTGCCCTACATAAAGCGCGTTTTAAAAGAGTGGGCGCTGTACTTAGATTTTTTACCCGAAAAACCCATAATTAGAGAGTTACACCTCGGTGGTGGCACTCCCACGTTTTTCAGTGCAGAAAATTTGGAACTACTTATTTCTGGTATTGTAAGCGGAAGCGTAGTGAACCAGCAATCAGAATTCAGCTTTGAGGCGCATCCGGGAAATACAACGGAAGAAAAACTGCAGGCTTTATACAATTTAGGATTTAAACGATTGAGTCTTGGCGTTCAAGATTTTAATCCCGAAGTACAGCGCATTATAAATCGATACCAGTCGGTTGAAGAAGTTGCCGAAGTGGTTTCAACTGCCAGAAACATTGGGTACTCGTCCATTAATTTCGATTTAATTTTTGGGCTACCCAAACAAAGCTTAGAAAGCATATCAGACACTATTGAAAAAACCATTAACTTAAAACCCGATCGCATTGCTTACTACAGCTACGCCCACGTTCCATGGGTAAGCAAAGCACAACGACTCTATTCCGAAGCAGATTTACCAAGCAACGACGAAAAAAGAGCGCTTTACGAATTGGGCAAGTCTATGCTTGAAACGGCCAATTATATTGAAATTGGAATGGATCATTTTGCCTTGCCCAGCGATGATTTAAGCGTTGCTGTGCAAACCAACACATTGCACAGAAATTTTATGGGCTACACCACAGCACATACCCAATTAATGATAGGCTTAGGGGTGTCTTCAATTAGCGACAGTTGGACGGCTTTTGCTCAGAACGTAAAAACCATAAAGGAATACGAACGACTGATAGACCGTAATGAAATTCCTGTTTGTAAAGGACATTTTCTCTCTAAAGAAGATGAAATCATTCGCAAGCACATCCTGAATTTAATGTGTCACTTTGAAACCGAGTGGTGTAGCACCGAATTTGAACTACTGGGAATGGAGGCAATTCTTAGCCAACTGGATGAGCTGGAAGCCGACGGCTTATGCATACGAGCTAAAAACAAATTGATTGTAACTGAAATTGGTCAAAAATTTGTTCGTAATATCTGTATGGCTTTTGACCTGCGTTTGCAGCGCAAGCAACCCGAACAACAACTTTTCTCTAGTACGATTTAATACTAATAATCGAGCAATTCCTTTAATTTTTGAGGAAGTTGGCTATTTGCTAAAAAACCCTGCTCTAAATCGGAAGCAAACGGAACAGGCGTGTCCAAACTCCCCAAACGTGCCACTGGTGCATCCAAAAACTCAAAACATCGTTCTGCAATCTGTGCCGCAATCTCAGCACCAATTCCACCAATTTGGCAATCTTCATGCAACACCAACACTCTTCCTGTTTTCTTTACAGAGTTTTCTATAGTTTCCCAATCCAATGGATTTAACGTGCGCAGGTTAATGACCTCAACGGTATTTTCTTTATAATTTGCAGCCTCTTCAAGGGCCCAATGCACGCCCATACCATAGGTTATTATTGACACGCAATCGCCAGAATTTTGGATCTTGGCTTTGCCCAACTCTAAATTGTAATACTCTTTGGGCACGTCCTCTTTTACACTTCTGTAGAGTGCTTTATGTTCAAAGAACAATACGGGATTGGGATCTTCAAAGGCAGTCAGCAACAATCCTTTTGCCTCCTCGGGAAACGCAGGATACACTATTTTTAAACCTGGCGTGTGAAAAAACCAAGCTTCATTGCTTTGGGAATGAAAGGGACCAGCAGCAACGCCAGCTCCTGTTGGCATGCGCACAACCACGTCGGCATTTTGCCCCCAGCGCCAGTGAATTTTGGCTAAATTATTTACGATTTGATTAAAACCACAGGTCACAAAATCAGCGAACTGCATTTCTACCATGGCTTTTTTACCTAAAATCGAAAGTCCTAAAGCGGCGCCTAGAATGGCAGATTCGCACAATGGAGTATTTCGAACACGCTCATTACCATAGGTTTCAACAAAACCTTCGGTCGCTTTAAAAACCCCGCCGTATGCTGCAATATCTTGACCCATTAGTACTAAGCTATCGTGCTTTTTCATGGCGTGATTGAGCCCATCGTGGATGGCATCAATCAGTCGCATCTCTTTTTTGGATACGCCTGCATTTAGCGGTTTATGGTCGTATGGCTCATATAAATCGTTCAACTCATTTGCAGCATTAAACTCAATAGCTGGCAAAGCATCGGCTTGTTCTACTGCTTGTTTAACTTTTAGGGTGTAGTCCAATCGAATTTTTTCTTTGTGCAACTCATCAATAATGCCTTTGCTCAACAACCAATTTTCAAAATTGAGAATAGGATCTTCTTTCTCCCATTTCTCTACCAATCCCTCGGGATAGTATTTAGTACCACTAGCCTCTTCATGACCTCTAATTCTAAAAGTATTGCACTCAATAAGTATGGGTTGAGGTTTTTTTCTGATTTTGTCCGCAGCGGTTTTTACGGTATGATAAACCTCCAATATATTGTTTCCATTGCACTGCACAGCTTCCATTCCATATGCTGGCCCCTTTGTCGTAAAGCTTTCAAAATTGAACTGTTCGTTACTCGGCGTACTCAAGCCCCAATGGTTACTTTCAACAAGAAAAATAACGGGTAGCCCCCAAACAGAGGCCACGTTAAGCGCTTCATGAAAATCGCCCTCACTTGCACCACCATCTCCAGAAATAACCAAGGTTGCTTTCCCTTTTCCATCAATTTTATTGGCCAAACCAATTCCGTCTGCTATACCTAATTGAGGCCCCAAATGGGAAATCATTCCCACCAAATTGTGCTCCATAGTTCCAAAATGAAAGGATCTGTCTCTACCCTTTGTAAAACCTTCTGCTTTGCCTTGAAATTGAGCAAATAATCGTTTTAACGGAACCCCACGCGAGGTAAATATTCCCAAGTTACGGTGCATGGGGAGTATGACTTCTTCTTCATTCATTGCCAAGGTAGCACCAACAGAAATCGCCTCTTGCCCCCAACCGCTAAACCATTTTGAAATTTTTCCTTGCCTTAAAAGCAACATCATTTTCTCCTCAATGATTCTAGGGAGCATCAAAGCATCATAAAAAGATTTGAGTTCTCCGTTGGTTAGTTTCTTCGGGTCAAAATTCATGCACGCGTGTTTCTTTCAAATGTAAGGTTTCACTAACTCCAAGCTTTCTCGTTAGCTACTTTTTTTTAACCATTTTATTCAAGGTTAAATTTTCAATAAAACGGCTAGGAAAGTCAATGTGCTACTTTTGTAAGCAATGTTTTCTTTAGACATAAGGCTCATTCAGTACTTTATAAGGGTGCTGCTGTTATTTGTACTTTACAGCTTGTTAAGGGTGTTGTTTCTCGCGTTTAATTGGCAGCATTTTGAAGACCTTTCTTTATTGGACTTTATTGTAGGTATGCGTTTTGACGCGGTAGCCATTGCCCTGTGGTTTCTACCATTTCATGTGCTGACCGTAATCGGATTGTTTTGGGACAACAGGCTACTGCAAAAGGGCATGGAGTTCTTTTTGATTTTGGGCATTGTTGTTTCGATTCTTCTTACCACCTTAGACTTAAAGTATTTTGAGTATACCCTTAAACGAACGACTGGAGATGTGTCAAATTTCTTTACTGGTACAGCCGAAATCTGGTCCTTGATTCCTCAATTTTTGGTGGACTTTTGGTACTTGTTTTTTATAGCGGCGATAAGCATATTTGGAGTTGTTCGTTTTTTCAAAAGCACCTATGACATAAACACGAAGCACTTTAGCAAAGGGCATCCTTTATTAAATGCTGGATTTGGAGTTTTAATTGTTGGCTTAGTGGTACTAATGGTAAGAGGCGGTGTACAGTTGGTACCGTTAAAAATAATAGATGCTACTCAACTTACAGCACCCAATAATGTTCCGCTGGTCTTAAACACGCCTTTTACGCTTATCAAAACTATTGGCAAGTCCGTGTTAGAACCCCGAGACACTTATCCTAAAGAAGCGTTAGAAGCTATTTTTCAGCCCGTGCGCAAACTCAATTCAAACCGAGGGAAGTTCAAGAAAAAAAATGTAATCGTTATTACCCTAGAGAGCTTCTCCAACGAGTTTATTCAATCTGCAGATAGCAGTTACCTGACCCCGTTTTTTAATAGTCTCAAAAAGCAATCCTTGAGTTTCGAGCATTGTTATGCCAACGGAAAAAAGTCCATTGAAGGAATACCCAGCATCTATTCTGCCTTGCCCACTTTAAGCGAACATCCCATCACAACAGGCACATACGGATCCAACAAAATCAAAAGTTTGGCCGCCTATTTGAAGCCGAAAAACTATTCCACCAGCTTTTTTCATGGTGGGAGAAATGGTACCATGAGTTTTGACTCTTACATTTCAGCTAGTGGATTTGATGATTACTACGGATTGGATGAATACCCAAGCCAAGCGGACTTTGACGGTACTTGGGGAATATACGATGAAGCTTTTTTTCAATTCTTTGTCAAAAAGCTCAATACCTTTAAGCAACCCTTTTTTAGTGGTTTTTTCTCCCTCTCGTCGCATCACCCCTACTCCATACCAGCGCAACATACCACACGATTCAATAAAAGTAAACTACCCATGGAAAATTCAGTTGCCTACGCTGACTATGCACTGAAAACCTTTTTTACATCTGCTAAAAAACAAGATTGGTACAACCATACACTCTTTGTGATTACCGCTGACCACACGCCAAAATCAACATCAAAGTATTATTCCAATGCCATTGGAAAATACAGTATTCCCCTGCTTTTCTTCTGTCCAGGAGATAGCACCTTGAAAGGTAAAAGCCATCGCATAACACAACAAACCGATATTTTACCTTCTATCTTGGATTATCTAAATTACTCAGAAAGCTTCTTTGCCTTTGGGCAATCTGTATTTGACAGCACCAATTCTGGATTCAGTGTTCAGTATTTAAACGGTATTTACCAACTCGAAAAAGACGGTTTTATGCTTCAACACAGTGGTTTCGATCCCATTGGATTATTCGAACTATCGACTGACAAAACGCTCAAAAAGAATCTACTCAATGCCCAGCCTAGTATTACAAAGGAACTCGAAACTTTTTTGTTGGCCGTACTCCAGCAATACAACAATAGGGTCATAGAAAACCGATTAACAGAATGAAGTATATTCTTATTGTAAACCCCATTTCTGGGTCGGCAGACAAAACAGCTTTGATCGCTCAAATTGAAACGGTCTTAAAAAGCAAATCCGTTGACTTCCAAATCATCACAACATCCTACCCTGGTCATGCAAGAGAGCTGGCCGAACAGTTCGGCCGTGAAACAGATACAGTTATTGTAGCTATTGGTGGTGATGGTACTGTGAATGAAATTGGCAGTGCACTTCTCCATTCGAATACGCCTTTGGGACTGATTCCGGTTGGATCTGGTAACGGTTTGGCTCGGCATCTAAAAATACCCTTGCAACCACTTAAAGCATTAGAAGTAATTCTGGAGCATCAGGTAGCTAGAATTGATGCTGGTGAGCTGAATGGCAAGCCATTTTTTATCACCTGCGGCTTTGGATTTGAAGCAGAAGTTACGCACAACTTTAATGCGCGAAAATCCAGAGGATTGATTGGCTATGTAAAGGAGGTATTGAAACTCTACCCCTTGTATTCCTCCGCAAAATATCGCTTACAATACAATCAAAAAGAAAAAAAACGCGACGCATTTAGTATTACCATAGCCAACAGCTCCCAATATGGAAACAATGCTGTCATAGCAAAAGATGCCTCGGTAAGCGATGGTCTATTGGATTTGTGTGTTATTAAAAATTATCCAAAGCTTTTTGGGCCTCAATTGGGTCTTAGTTTATTTCTGCAAAATTTGCACAACTCTAGCTTTTATCGCGCTGAAAAAGTAACTGAACTTGAGCTCAACCTCGAAATTGAAGCACGTGAAATAAACGCGCACATAGACGGCGAGGCAATTCATGTAGATTTACCTGCTCGAATTGTATGTATTCCAAATGCTTTGAATATTTTGGTTGGGAAAAATTGGATGTAATGGCAAAAAACAAGAAAAAAGGAGGCGCTAACTCGGGCGTTGTGTATTCCACTGGTAATAATTATAATTCGGATTGGGAGAGCGATGAATCCATTGAAACCTTGGAGCCCGAAGCTCAAGTTTTGCGCGTTTATATTGAAAAAAAGGGACGAGGTGGCAAAACAGCTAGTGTTGTCAAAGGTTTCGTAGGGTCAACTGATGATTTAACCGACTTATCGAAGACCATAAAATCGAAATGTGGCGTGGGCGGAAGTGTTAAAGAAGGGGAAATAATTATACAGGGAGACCAACGCAATAAAATCGTAGAAATGCTCGGTCAAAAAGGCTACAACATAAAAAAAGCCGGAGGTTAATCCAGCTTCTTTTTTACTTTTAGATTATGTTTTATGCGTTTGTGCAAACGTATCCGTCCGACTCTTTTGCTTCTAATTCTTGCGGGCTAGCCGTACAAAAATCCTCTTGTTGCAATTCTTGAGTAGTGCCCGAAGAAGTAGTAATTTCCACAGGAGCTTCACAAGTGTAACACTGTGAACAAGAAGATAAGCCAAAACCCATTACTAATACCGCTAGACTAATTTGTAGTTTTTTCATGATTCAATATTTGATGTTTACATTTCAATCTTCGTACCAAAGTTAATCATTGACTAAGTCTAAGTACAGCTTTTCGTAAATCGGTAAAATATTTTTGATATCAAATTTCTTTGCTTGTTCAAAAGCACCTTCCTTAAAACGTTGGAGTGTTTCGGCACTACTAAATATTTTGAGTGCATTGCGTGCCATATCTTCAACATCGCCAACTTCACTCATATAACCAGAAACACCTTGTTCCATTACTTCCGGCAAGCCGCCCGTATGGGTGCATATTACTGGAACCTTACTAATCATTGCCTCTAATGCCGCCAAGCCAAAACTCTCCGTAGCAGATGGCAGAATAAATAGGTCTGCTATATCTATAACTTCCTCCACATCTTTTACCTTACCCAAAAAATAGGTATGCTCACAGGTGCCCAATTCACGACACATTTTCTCTACAGAAAAACGATCGGGTCCATCTCCTACAAACACCATTTTAGCTGGCATTTGCTCTACTATCTTAGCAAATGTCTTCACCGCGTCGTGCACGCGCTTTACACTTCTAAAATTCGACATGTGCATAACCACGTATTCACCATTCGGCGCATAACTGTCTTTAAGTTCTTGATTTACAGGTTTACTGTGCCGTTCTGGACAAATAAAATTTGGTATTACTTGGATATCTTTATCTACAGCAAAAGAATTCATGGTATCCCGCTTTAGCGACTCAGATACCGCAGTGACCATGTTACTGTTGTTTATCGAGAAAGTAATCACAGGTTCAAAAGAGGGATCTTTACCTACGAGCGTTATATCGGTTCCGTGCAATGTGGTAATAAACGGAATGTTAATCCCTTGATCTTGTAAAATTTTTTGCGCCATATAGGCTGCCGATGCATGCGGAATGGCATAATGGACATGCAGCACGTCTAGTTTTTCATGTTTGACAACATCTACCAGTTTACTAGTTAGCACCAATTCGTATGGGGTATACTGAAATAAGGGATATTGCGAAACCATTACCTCGTGATAAAAAATGTTTTTACCCAAAGAACTCAGCCTTACAGGCTGGTCATAAGTTATAAAATGAATTTGATGATCTTTTTCGGCGAGGGCTTTCCCTAATTCCGTGGCTACTACACCACTCCCTCCAATCGTCGGGTAACAAACAATTCCAATGCGCATAGTGAGCGAAATTATGTCTTAAAACGTAAGCTTGTTTGTTCGGGCATGTTTATTACGAGCTTTTAACCTTCCAAACTGGACTTACTTTGGGCTACGGCATCGTAAATAACTTCTTGAATTCTAGTGCGAATATCTAGGTTGAGCAACTTGGTATTGGATGCATCTGGATATACCCTATTTGATAAAAATATGTACACAATTTCTTCTTCGGGATCGGCCCAAGCCATAGTGCCTGTAAACCCAGTGTGGCCAAAACTTTCGTAGGATACACAAGTACAAGTAGGGCCACCATTTCCATTACGCACGGGCTTATCAAAACCTGCCCCTCGACGATTGTCCTCTTCACAAAACTGACATTTTACGAACTCGCGCACGGTCTCTTCAGAAATGTAACGTTTTCCACCATAGACTCCATAATTCATGAAACACTGCATAATTTTCGCGAGGTCGTTTGCATTGGAGAATAAACCCGCATGACCTGCTACTCCTCCCATCATCGCTGCACCGGGATCGTGCACGTCACCTTGCACCAACTGCCGTCTAAACGATTTATCAAACTCAGTTGGCACAATTAAATCTTTGTCGTGAACATTCATAGGCTTGTAGGTGGTTGTTGCTAAGCCCATAGGGCGGTAAAAAGATGCCGCAGCAAATTCGTCTTGAGTGAGTCCAGATTGTCGTTCTATAATCATGTTCAAAAAGTAGTACCCCAAATCGCTGTATTTATATTTCTTCTCTGCTCGCAATGGCGTGGTGAGCAACTCGCTCATAATTCTGTTTGGGTAATCTCGATGCATGTATAAATTTTCAGCTACGCGGTAAGGGTAAGTTTCACTTTCCACCAGAGAGTAATAGTTGTATTTGGGGTAACCATTTGCGAGTGTTTTTTTATAAAATGGAATCCATGGAGTAAGTCCAGCCTTATGACTGAGCATATCCCTGAGTACGATTTCTGAATAGGGATGAACGGCGGTATCCACTACGTCGGGTATGTAATCGCAGAGTTGTTTGTCCAATTCAAACTTTTTCTCATCGTGCAACTTCATCACACTAAAAGTGGTTGAAGCGATTTTAGTAATGCTTGCTAAATCATATATGGAGGCATCCGTTACTTTTTTCACTTTGTTATAGGTGTAATGACCAAAGTTTTTCTTGTAAATCACCTTACCTTCTTTAGCCACAAACACCTGACAACCAGGATATGCCCCCGCTTGGATACCTTCAAGAGCAATGGAATCGATTTGAGCCAAATGACTTGATTGCAAGAGAACCTCTTCCGGTTGTGTATATTTAAAAGTACCCAAGGCTTCAGTAGTCAGCCCTGTACCCGCTGTATACGTTTCATTTACACTAATTGGTAATTTCCCATTTACATCAATGGCCCCAAATAGTGCTTGTGCCGCATATTCTTGTTGCAACGGACCATCGTGGTAAGCAACCAGAATCGCTTCAATTTCATCAAGCTTCTCTAAATGCTTTAACCCATAAGGGTTACCAAAATACACCAGCGTTACTTTACCCTTAGATTCTAGCAATTTTACTAGGTCAATCATTTCTTTTGTGATACCAAAATTTCTGCCCGGGTACTGCCTCAACCCATGCAGACTAACAATGATATCTTCTACCCCTTCTAAACCTTCGTTCAATTTTATGATTTCACTGAATGCGGGTGTGCTTGTCATCCCAAAATGCTTTGCAGGTGCGTACAAACTCACAGTTTTTTGAAAGGTATTGAGCTCATTTAAACTCGCAACTCCACCAATAGAAACCGTGGCCAACTTCAAGCTATCTAAATCGGAGTAAGGCAATAAATTGGTATGGTTTTGAAGGAGGGTCAAACTCTCTTCAACCACTTTTCGGTTACTCAATTGCATAGCTGGACCATTGAGGTCTTCAATCAAATTACGCTCTTGGATTGGTTGGAAATCGTCTAAATCTAACCAGTACTTGGTTCTTAAGATTTTTGAAACCCTATGGGTAATTTCATCTTCGGTGATCTGTCCCGCATCTATGGCATCTCTGATTTTTTCAATGGCTTTGGGCACATCCTCCGAAAACAACAAGACATCATTGCCGGCAATCAATGCTTTTACATCCACCTCTCCCGGCTTGTAATAACTGCTTACTCCTTTCATGTTTAGGGCATCTGTAAAAACAAGTCCTTTAAACTTCAAGTCATTCTTCAATAAATCTTGAACCACTTTTGGCGATAAGGTGGTTGCCAAATTTTGAGTTTTATCCAAAGCGGGCACAAAAAGATGCGCCACCATTATACTGCCCAGTCCAGCATCGATTAATGAACGAAACGGATACATTTCAACATCTTCTAAACGTTTTTTATCGTGCTTTATAGTGGGCAAGGACTTGTGCGAATCCGCATCGGTATCTCCATGACCCGGAAAATGTTTACCGCAAGCCAACACTAAGTTATCCTGCATCCCTTTCATGTAAGCAATTCCTTTTTGCGCAACCAATTCTTTATCTTCTCCGAATGATCGGCTATTAATTACGGGGTTTTTTGGGTTATTGTTTACATCGATTACTGGAGCAAAATTCACATGTACCCCTAACCTTCTGCATTGTTTTGCAAGGGCTGCACCCATTTCGTATATGGATTCGTTATTTCGGGTAGCTCCCAGAGCCATTTGTCGAGGGTAGCCAATAGTACTATCCAAACGCATATCCAATCCCCACTCGGCATCCATTGCAATCATTAAAGGCACTTTTGCTTTGGATTGATACCTGTTGGTGAGCCTAGCTTGCCGAACGGGTCCTCCTTGAAAAAATATCAAGCCGCCAATATTGTACTTACTTACTAACTTTTCTATCTGTTTTTTATGCTCTGAGCCTTTGTTGGAATAGGCGGCAACCATAAATAATTGTCCAATTTTCTCATTCAGACTCATAGACTTTAACTGTCTATTTACCCATGCGTTCGAAGAATCTAGTAGAAATGGTGGAGTCTTAAATGTTTTTAGGTAGGGTTGAGCTTCGTCGCTTTTGGCAATATCGCTAAACTGAGCTAAAACATCATTGCTATACAAGGAAAAAACGACAAGTAAAACTGTTATAAACCGCATAATTAAAAGGAAATTGACTTTGCAATAAAAGTACCACTTGCGGTTGTTGAGATTAGTGCGGCTTGTTTAGCTTTTCAACAAAAGATGTTGGATTACGGTTTAGTTTTTTACATTATGTTTCACTCTAATTATTGAATGGTGTAGCATCTCTAATAGGTGTGAGTATTCAACTGTTATTACAATTCGAGTTTGGTTTGAGTTTCTTTTTTGGGATAAAACACACCAATAATTACAAAAGGATTATTCCCTCTCCTTTGATGCCATTTCTTGGTAGTGCCAAGGAAAAGGAAAATGTCCTTTGTTTTAAGGAACTCTGTTTCATATTTCTCTCTTACTTTTTCCAGAGCTATGTTCTCATCACCATTAGCATCTCTTAAACAATTCCAATACAAGGCTCCAATTTCCCAATCTTCAATCATTAGGCGGCTCACTGTACCTTCATCATCTTCAAAACGATAATAAAATCGGTACGGAAGTTTTGGAATAATAATTTCGGGTTTCTTCTCTTGGTCAAATAAATCGCCCTGTTTTCTCAGTTCTTTCCACTCATCTTTCCACTCGCGATTATCTTCTTCTTTTATCTCAAACCCTACAATTTTAGCAGGCTTAAATGTGGCTAACGAAATGTTTTTTGGTTCTTTAGAATCATCGATTAAAGTCGTTAAATTGGTATAGACATTCTTTGTGCAATAGATTTTTCTCTCAGCCCAATTATTTGCGGTTCCAATTTTATTAAATGGTTCTACATCATTAAAATTATAGCTGACCGGAGAATGACTTTCTGGTCTAAAATCGTCGGTTCTAGCCTTCAACTCTAACTCAATCCAACTGTATTTAAAACTCTCCATTTTTCCGCTTTTCCTTAAGCCTTGCAAAAATTTAAGTGGTACCGGATAAATTCGTATCCAATCTCCATTTTCTAAAACACCTGCGGTGCAAACTAATTCGTCATAACTTCTTGATGGAAGCGGATAGGTGGTAACGGTTATTAAAACTTTGGTTTTGGCCATTTCATAAATGTTGTATTGGAATATTCCAATTGGTTTGTTTTTCGAGGGCTTTTACTACCCTACCTCTATGACACATACATTCGGTTGCCTCAAAGCAAGTAAGCGCTAACCTTTTATATTTGCTCAATAAATCATTTACACTTAACAAGTAAGTTTCATTTTCTACTAGTACAGTTTTCTCGTATTCATCAAATAGCATCTGATAATCCTTTAACGAATTGAGTTCTTTTCTTTTTTCAGAAACAATGCCCAATTCTGGAATATGCAGAAAAGCTATACCCACATTTTCACAAGCGTGTTTTAACTGAGATTTGGAAAAACCAAATTTCATGCTCATGGAATTTTTGCGCACATCGCAAAGCAACTTTACATCGTTTATTATTAGTTGGTTAAGGTAGTTTTCGAGCGACTTACCCTCGTAGCCAATACTAAAGAGTTTGGTTTCGGTAAAGCTGCGTTTTTGCGCTTCTACTTTTTTTATCTCCTCTTTCGTTAAAACCTTATGTGCTATCTCGCTTTTAGTAGCAAAATACGGGTAGTTGCGATAGGTGTATTGTAAAAGTTCCTCTCTCGAACTTGATAGGTAGGTGTTTTTTAATTTTACCAATAAGGCTTTGTCTTCTTTTTTTAGTGTCACCGAAAAATCTTCGTCAGAGCTTTTTTTCCATGTTTTAGAACTACCCACTGAGTTTTCTTCAACTAACCCGTACTTGCCCAATGTTTTTAAATCTTGGTTTGCTTGAAAAGAATAACAGCCGTACTTGTACGGCACAAAGTCAAATGCCTTTTTCTCTTGCCAACGGGTATAGATAAACAGCAGCTTTTGCAGCTTTGTTTTATCCAATTGGCCTGCAAAAACATCTAGTATGGATAAAAGAATTTTTCGGCGGTAATACATAGGGCAAAGGTATAAGCTATTGAATACTTATTGAAGTTTTGTGTGCTGTATCGTTGACATGGGTTTGTTGAAGTTGAGCAATAGTCATTTCTAAACTATTTAGCTAATCCTTCTATTAAAGACTGTTTAGCTAATCCTTCTATTAAAGACTGTCGTGATTTTATTTCTTTATAGGAATGTAAATTAACTCCAGTATCACTCCATTTTATTTGAACAATTTTATCATCAGAAATGGTACTCGGAATAACTTCTCGGAATGCTTCCATCAAATTGTTATTTAACCCTATATTAGAAATAAATACTCCGCGAAGAGCATTAGATATGTTTAAATAATCGAATTCTTTTTCGCTGAATGAGCAAAAGCGAAATTCTTTTTCTCCAGAGTAATCGTTGTGTTTGTCAAATAAATGTTTACCCTCTTTTTTAATGTTTTGATTGAAATATTCTTCTATTCCAATAAGCCCCACATTTTCTAAATCAATAGTGATGTGATTTCTTTTTATTTTCCCTGTATCAATATAATTTATTCGATTAAATATGATATCGTTTTTATCTGCTTCTGCTATTAATTCTTTAAGTGAAAAAGCAAGGCAAACACCTTTGTATCTATCTGCATAATTGTCCCACATTCGAGGCTTAAAAAAACCATATTTCTCGATTGGCAGAGAAGTCATTTTCTCTTCATTTTTCAATTCATTGTTTTCACAAAAACAAACTTGCTTTGTTTTTGTAAACCTTTTTTTGAATAGGTCTGTTACTTTGCGGGCATTAGCCTTGATTTCAGGAGAAGAACTTTTATTACCTCCACCAGAATATGAATACCATTCATCAATATTTTCAACTGGGTCAATAGATGCTCTACGTGGTGATAATCGTATTTCTTTACCTTTTAAAATGTAATTTAAAGCTGTTTCAGTTGTTGTGTAATGATAAACAATGTCTTTATCACCAAATGTTTTACGTATGTCAATCATATCCACCACTACTTTAATCAATTAGAGCTTTCAACTATCTTAATCTCCTCCTCACTCAAGCCATACAACTCATAAACCATTTGGTCAATTTCTTTATCTGTTTTTTCAATTTGTGCTTTTAAAGTTTGGGCTTCTGCTTTTTTGGTTTCAAAAACTTCCATCCACTCCATTTCATCCGTTTTGGAAAGCTTTTCTCCTCCTGCTTTTTTAATGGTTTTGTTGAGTTCTTTAATAAAATCACCAACGTCTAAATCGTGCCAGTTTTGGAGTTTTTTACTCAAAGTCAAACTTGGAAGCTTAATTTTTAAATACTTAATGAAATTTTGAGCCTGACAAGTAAGGTCCTGTGTTTTTTGTCTAATCTGCCTAACTGACTCGCAAATAGGTATTTGATATTGTTCGGCGGCCTGCACAACTTTTACTCTTCTCCAATCATCAGGATATACATGAATATTGCTTCTACGATTCGCATTTAATTCATACTTTACAAGTTGAGAGTTCATAATCCCAATTAAATAATTCAAATCATACGATTCTGACAAACTTTCAAAATGATGTCTTTCATCATTATCTGCGTAACTTTTGGAAATTGATTTATTGTTTACACCTTTTAAATCACACCATCTTACAAACCCTATCGCGCTTTCATTAAAAATTCCTTTTTTATCGTCAAGAAATACTCTAGGAGTACGCCCAGGGCTGCGCATTGCTACAATTTTATCTGCTTCAAAAAATTCAGGAAAACCCTTTCTACTCCACTTCTTTGGTGATCTATCAGTATTATATTCAATCCATCTTTCAGAATCAAGTTGCCATTTATTGATGTTCTTTCCTTCATAGTATAATTTGGTATGATCCTTATCGGTTTCAGCAGAAAGTAAATCTCCAACTTTAAATTCCCCTTGATATTTTTTCTCGCAACTATTCCCAACTATACCTTTCGATAGGTAAAGAATATCATTAATGTTTATTGTATTTTGAGCCTTTTCCATTATAGACTGAGAATAATCTAGTCTGAAACTAACAGGGTAACCTTTAGCTACCGTTTCTAAATACGTTGAGTTACTACTGTGAACTCTTTTAATAAACTTGGAGCTTTTCTTATCCTTTACAAACGAAACAATCACGCTTTTTACGCCAACATTCGCAAAAACCTCAATATCAGGATAATAATCTATCCTTTCCAAGTAATAATTATTTGTAAAAAGTTCCAAGGACTTCGCAGCATAATCAGCATGACAATAAGCATCAGGTATTATTAATGATGAAATACCTTTCGATTTTAAAAGATTATTTGAAAGTTCAACAAATGGAATATATAAATCCCACTTTCCTTTCAAAGTTTCATATTTCCCAATTGATGTCATGTGCTCTCGGAATGGTAATAAATTACCTGGTGAATCTGCCCGCACATAAGGCGGGTTCCCAATCACAACATCAAAACCTCCTTTGTTTTCTTCACGAAACGCATGGTCGTGGGTAGTACACATTTTGTCAATGATGGCTTGCATGGCCTTGTTGGGCTCCAGCTTGTGTTTCTCTCGGTTGGTGCGGATATAGTTTAGGGTGTTATGGAGTTGTTCGTCACTCTCTATTGGGTTACACCCAAATTTTTGGGTCCAGAGCGAGTTATAGCTTTTCTTTTCTTCTTTTGACAAGGGGACCTGTCCCCTTGTTGTAATGCCCTTGGCAATATTATGCTCTTTAGCGGTTATTGCTTTTATTTTACCTACTACCTTGCTTAGCTCTTCTTCTTCGCACACCAGTAGCAGGTGCATATGGTCGCCACATATATTGTAGGCCATTAGGTTTAGGTTGTCTTGTTCTACTATTTGGGAAAGTGTTTTTGTTATTTGCAGTTCGTCTTCCGATGTGAGCCAAATACCTTCAGCATTTGGTCTTGTTCCGTGGTCTCGGAGTTCGCGCACTTTGTAGTCCACCATTCGTTGCGATGTTCTGCTGTCGTGCGTAGCTGTGGTGATATGAAATGCCTTTTTATTCTTTTCTTTAAAAATGTGTGAGAACTCCTTCTCCCATTTGAAGGCTTTGTCACCAGCTACCGCCTTACTGTCAATGAGCGAGTTACCGCATTTAATGTTGTTGTTTAGGTCGTTTAGTTTTCGGCGAGGCTGTGCGGTTCGCAACCAAAGGGAGAGTTTGGCTATTTCAACCGACTCTTCGTTGATGTCAACTCCGTAAATATTGTTTTCGAGGATCGTGTTTTCAATGTCTTGAAAAATCATGGGTGTTCCAGACAAGCGAGCGTTAAGCTCATCGAGGTATTCGTGTTCTTTTATCAGAAAGTCCAACGCTTGGTTTAAAAAAGCTCCAGACCCGCAAGCAGGGTCACAAATGGAAATTTGAAGCAACCAATTACGATAAGAATCAAGTATATCCTGTAATTCTCGCAATTTATTGATGCTTCTTCCCTTTCGTTTTTTTAAGTACTCGTCTTCGACTAAGCCTAATTCCTTTTTCTTTTCTTCACAGAGTTTTCCAACGGTGTTGTCAATTATGTACTTGGTAATGTACTTGGGGGTATAGAATACACCGTCTTTTTTACGTTTTGTTTTTTGTTTGTCGAAGTCACCACCTTCTATTTCGGCATTTATGCTTTCAATTTCGTTGAGGGAGTTTTCGAAAATGTGTCCGAGAATATTAACATCTACCTCACTCACAAAATCGTAGTTCGATAATTTTTGCGTGTGTTTAAACAATAATTCGTCGTCAATTACTAAACTGTCTAGCACACCATCGGGTTTAAACAAGCCGCCATTGTACGCATAGATTTCTGCCCTGCCGGTTGTTCCTTTTCTGCCTGTGTCAAGAAATTTAAAGTACTGCTTAAACAAATTATAAAGCGGCCTTTCATCGCCAAAGTCGCAGTCGGCTTTCCACTTATTTAATATTTGCATGGTTGAGTTCGGAGGCAGCAACCCCCTATTCTCGGCAAAGAAGATGAAGAGATAACGGTCGATGAGTTTTTGCGATTTTTTGAAGAGGGTAAGCTTTATGTTTTTTATTGCCCGGGTTTCATCTTCTTTTTGCAATTCAGACCTAAACACTTCGCTCCTCACGTTGTTTTTCACCAAATCGCGGTACAGTTCTCTTTTAAACTTTGAATAGTCGCTGTAAAACTCTTTGGTAATTGCCTCTTCTTTAACCACCGAAGCCTTTTTTAATTTCAGAGGCACATCATTCAGTAGGTTGGATGTATATAGACACAAATACATCAATTCGAATTGCTCTTTGGTCAAGGTAAATAGGTTGAACTCTTCAAATTCTACCGCGTTTTCTATATAAAACCGCAGCTTTTCGAAGTTTGAAGTAATCACATAATTACAATCAGGCTGATTCGCTTTATAATCAAATGCTTGTTTTCTAATACTGTCAAGGTCTTTGGTTTTTGTTCCTTTAAGTTCAATGACACCAATAGCTTTACCATCAATTAAAATAGCACCGTCGGCCTTGTTGGCGCCTGATTGGTTTTTAAATTCTGTAGTGAGGTTAAATTTGGGGTTTGGATTTAATGTATAACCAAGCACGTTAACAAATAACTCCCTTAAAAATCCTTCTTGAAATTGTTCTTCTTTACTTTCTCTGATATTCTTCTGAATAGCAGGGTTATGAAAGTATTTAGTAAATTTTTTGTACGCTTTTGATACGGCTTCTTTGTCTTGTTGAGCCAAGTAATTATTGAGTACAGACTTTTGAAATAACGACATTTTCTATGTTTGGTTTGAGTTTACCAAATTAAATCATAATCGGCCAACAGAAAAGGCTATGAATCATTTCTATTAAATCTAAATAGAATCACGCCGCACACAGCTGCATCCCCACCTTTCCTGTCGTTATGTGTTCTTACTGATAGTTTTATGAAGCTACATTATCCATAATGCTAGCACATATTATTTCATTTCTTCTTAGTCGATTTACTAGGTTTCAGTTTAGGAAAGTTTTTTGGTGAGTTCTTGTTATCTCTTCTTCTTTTATCAAGTGTACCGTCTTGCTTTTTTGGTTTTGGGCCAGGTTTAATTGCTTCAATATTCATAATTCACTATAGTTTTAAGTACAATAATTTATCGTGATTAGATTTTTCGACTATTCCAATATGAACTATAAATGTATTTAATTGAACTGGTGCGCACAATGAGAGAAAACCCCCAATTTTGTAGCTAAAGTTTTCAAGATTGAAAAATCTTAACCATTGGTATTTCAATGCTTACCTCTTACCAATTTTTAGACAATTTGAAGGCCCTTTGAAGCGACTAAACTCTCACAAAGTGTTTACCTTTGAACAACAATTATGAGAAACAAACTCCCATCATTTATAAAGCTACCGAATAACCGTAAGTTCGATTACCAACCGCTATACTATGACCCTCAAAAAGAAGAACTTGAGGAGCGAAAAAAACGAATAAAACGACAAATTGAAGCAGAAAAAAAAGGTGAATTAGACAGTGAACTGCTAAGGGAACGTTTAAGGGCAGATTGGCGGCAAAGCGACCGACAAGGCGCTATCAGTAAATCCAACCTGCGCATAGCCATAATTGCCGTGTTCCTTTTTTTGGTAATTTACTTATACCTCTCGTTTTAAATGGAAAACATAATCAATTTACTTCCCGATAATGTCGCCAACCAAATTGCCGCTGGTGAAGTGGTGCAACGACCTGCCTCTGTAGTAAAAGAATTGTTGGAAAATAGCATTGATGCCGGTGCAAGCGAAATAAAGCTTGTGGTGGAAGATGCGGGAAAAGGCTTAATTCAAGTAATTGACAACGGAAAAGGCATGTCTCCAACGGATATTAGAATGTGTTTGGAGCGGCATGCAACCTCCAAAATAAAGAATGCAGAAGATCTTTTTTACATCACTACTATGGGGTTTCGCGGAGAGGCCCTGGCCAGTATCGTTGCGGTGTCGGAAGCTGAAATAAAATCAAAAAAAGCGGAAGACGAGTTGGCAAACTTGATAAAGGTAAGTGCCAGCAAGGTAACCAAACAAGAGCCTTGTATGGGTCAAACAGGAACGACCATTTCCATACGAAACTTGTTTTACAACCTGCCTGCTCGTCGGAAATTTTTAAAGAAAAATGCAGTAGAAAACCGCCACATCATCGATCAGTTCGAACGCGTAGCAATGGTCTATCCAGATATTAAATTTCAGTTCTATCAGGACGGAGAAGAATTGTTTCACCTCTCAAAAGGTACTTTTCGTCAGCGCTTGGTGGGGATATTGGGTAAAAGCTACAACGATAGATTGGTTCCGGCAGAAGAGTCCACCAACATTGTTTCGGTAAAAGGTTTTATTGGGAAACCCGATTTTGCGCGAAAAACGCGGGGGGAACAATATTTCTTTGCCAATAATCGATTTATAAAAAATCACTATTTGCATCATGCCGTTCAGCAAGCCTTTGAGGAATTAATTCCAAAAGGTTACCACCCCTCATATTTTTTAAAACTTGATGTGGACCCCAGTTCCATTGACATCAACATTCACCCTACAAAAACAGAAATAAAGTTTGAAGATGAAAAAGCGGTGTATGCCATTATACGTTCTTCGGTAAAAAAAGCACTTGGTGAGCATAACATAACACCTTCGCTCGACTTTAACAGAGAAACCAGTTTTGATAACTTAGGTGAGGATCAAGGTGGAATTCCCGGTATATCTGTAGATCCTGGGTTTAATCCTTTTGATACCAATAAAAGAGCAGATCCAGCCAAACGAAAAATGGACTACAGTGCGGTAAATCCGGCCTACTCAACCCCAGTAGATCACTGGGAAAACCTGATTAAAACCAAAGAAAATGTCACCCAATCGGATATAGAATTTGAGCAAATGGACCAAGAGTTTGTTCAACATGCAGAACTAAAAAGTGCCGGTGAGCATGAATCTAGTGGAAACAGCAGCGATAAAATCATGCAAATTCACCAGCGCTATATTATTATTCAAATCAAGTCGGGAATAATGTTCATTGACCAGCAGAGAGGGCACGAAAGGATATTGTTTGAGCGTTTTCTCGGACAGCTTGCTCAGGGAAGTGGAAAAGCTCAGCAATTAATTTTTCCAGAAAACATCGATGTAAACCCAAACGACGGCGAGTTGTTAAAGGAATTGATGCCGCAGTTAAAGTGTATGGGTTTTGATATTGATGAATTTGGTAAAAATAGTTTTATCGTCAGGGGACTTCCTAGTGATTTGAAAGAGACGAATGCGGCAAACGTGCTGGAAGACTTGATCAATAACTACAAGTTAAACGATACAGAACTGAAACTCGATGCGAGAGTAAATATTGCGTTTTCGCTAGCACAGAAGGGTGCTGTAAAAGCAGGCAGAACTCTCGATAAGCCCGAAATGCAGGTTTTAGTAGACGAACTATTTGCTTGCGAAAACCCCAACTACAATCCCGTCGGAAAAAAAATTATTGAGTTGCTTCCGCTGCAAAACATTGAAAAGTTTTTTGATTGATGAGGGGTTTCGGTTCATACGGTTTTTCAATGCTCCCAACGGTAGTAAAAAACTTGCTCATCATCAATGGGCTTCTCTTTTTTGCTACTATTTCGTTCAACGTTTCTATGAACGTAGACTTAACGGATATTTTGGGCTTGCACTATTTTGGTTCGGAATTATTCAAACCCTACCAAATCATTACTTACATGTTTATGCACGGCGGACTATCCCACCTGTTCTTTAACATGTTCGCCGTTTGGATGTTCGGGAGCCAGATTGAAAATGCCTGGGGACCCAAAAGATTTTTAATTTATTACCTAATTACCGGAGTTGGTGCCTCTATTCTGCACTACATCATTATCCATATTGGCATACTTAATTTAGAAGCGGGTATGTCTTTAGAAGCAATAGAGTATGTAAAAACAAAGGGCGCTGAACTCGTTCTGACGGGAAGAAATTTTGTTGATCCGGATATGGGTCAGCTCAATTTATTTTACAATACCGCTTTGGTGGGTGCTTCGGGTAGTTTATTTGGAGTGCTCCTCGCCTTTGGTATGATGTACCCCAATGCGAACTTGTACTTGATGTTTTTACCTATACCCATTAAAGCAAAGTATTTTGTAGCGGGTTACGGCGCACTGGAGTTGTTCAATGGCATCCAAAACCGTCCGGGTGACAATGTGGCGCACTTTGCACATTTGGGCGGAATGTTGTTTGGCTATATTTTGATAAAGTTTTGGCAACATCAGGCTAAAAATCGATTCAGGTAAGTATGGCAAATTTTCTTTACAACGACTTCAAGCGTGTGGTGACTGGAGATAATCCGTTACCAAAAATCATAGTTATAAATGTAGTCGTTTTCCTTATTACCAACCTTTTTGGTAGCTGGATTCCACTGATCGAATACTTTGCTATTCCTGGCGATATTAGTGCTTTTCTGTTTCAATTCTGGTCGGCTTTTACCTACATGTTTTTGCACGCCAACTTTATGCATATTCTATTCAATATGCTTTGGCTGTATTGGATTGGAAAAATATTAATAGAGTACTTAGGCCCCAGAAGATTCATTGCTATCTACGTTCTTGGCGGTATTGCCGGTGGAATGACCTATCTACTCGCCTACAATTTTTTTGCAGCACTGGGCGTCTACCCTATGGGAGGGCTGCTGCTTGGTGCTTCTGCTGGAGTTATGGCTATTGTTGCGGGTTCCGGTACTTTACTGCCCGATTACAGAATCCATTTGTTCCTGATTGGTCCCGTTCCACTAAAGTACCTAGCAATTGGCGCATTGATATTGACTTCTTTGCTCGATTTTTCGGTGAATATGGGAGGTAAATTAGCGCATATCGGCGGCGCTGCTCTTGGTTTTTTCTTCATTCGGAATTTACAAAACGGCAAAGACTTTTCAGTTCCCTTTTACAATTTTTGGTTTGCCCTGCGTAATCCATTTGTAAAAAAGAAACTACGTGTGGTTTCGAACAATACCCGTAAATCAAATCCGAAAAAGACGGAGCGTGCGACCCGTGCGAATACTTCTGGCTCAACTATGACGGCCGAACAAGAGCAACAACGAGTGGATAGTATCCTTGATAAGATTGGAAAATCAGGTTACGAATCCTTAACCAACGACGAAAAAGAGTTTCTGTTCAAGGCGAGCGGGAAACAATAAACCAGTGAAGGGTGAATAATAACCCTAAGTTGTTTATAAAGGTTTCATTTTATTTTACGTTTTTTTGACTGCTTGAAACATCTTTGGTTTCGCAAGTTGTAATGAGAAAAACGGCAGTACATATTCTAGATAAAGTGGTATATTTTTTTAATATACTAGCCGGTATAGCGCTTTTAGTGTCCTATGCTGCACCCTATGTAAATCCAAAAGACTTCTGGTATATCTCCATATTTGGATTGGGCTATCCGCTGTTGTTAATTAGCAACGGCGTATTTATGTTGTATTGGATTATCCGACTGCAAAAAAAAGTTTTCTTAAGTACAGTCATTATTGCTGTGGGTTACTTTCACTTCAGCAAGTTTTATCAATCCAATGAAGTCAATGAGTACCCACCCTTAAACAGTATTCGGATATTATCGCACAATTTGAGAGCCTTGGGCCTAAACGGACCAGAGTTCCAAACTGAAGACAGTCGCAAAGTATTTGAATACCTCAAAGAGGGCATTTTTGATGTGTATTGTTTTCAGGAATTCTTTGATACGGATAGAGCAGGATTTGCACCCTACGATTCTATTAAAGACATTACCATGGCAAAATATCGCCACGTAGAATACTTAGTAAACTTCAGGAACAATTCCTTTGGTATAGCAACATTATCCCATTACCCGATAGTAGAAAAAGGGGAGGTCAGTTTTGAAAGAGAGGGCACCAATATGTGCATTTACACAGATATTGACTTTAAAGGAACCATTGTTAGGGTTTACAACATGCACTTGCAAAGCCTTCATTTAGGCAAGCAAGACATGAGCGTTTTTGAATATAACGGGGACAGTCAGGAAGAAAAATTACAGGGTGCAAAATCCCTATTGGAAAAAATAAAAATTGCCTATTCTAAGCGACAAGAACAGGCGGAAAAAATCCGCCAACACATATACGATTGCCCATATCCCGTGGTGGTTTGCGGCGACTTCAATGATACGCCGCTATCCTTTGCCTACCAGCAAATAAAGGGAGACTTGAATGACGCTTTCGAAAACAGTGGAAGGGGTTTTGGGCATACGTATAATGGGGCTTTTCCTTTACTCAGAATTGATTACATGTTGTACAGCAAAACCATTAAAAACCATCATTTCGAGGTAGTTAAAAGAGACTTATCGGATCATTACCCATTAATTGGATACTTCACTTTTGATGACTGATAATCGCCTCTTCTTTTTCCGATAAATAACGAATCAGCACTTTTCTAATATCGTTTTCCGCTTCCGTTAAATTAGAGGGACTGCTCCATTGTTTTTCTTTCAAAAACTCAAAGTTTTTTTCCTTTCCAGCACTCATATAATCTGTAGTAATCACATAATACATACCGTATTCAGCAATTTCTGCTGGAAACTGTACAGATTGCAAGTAGCCTCCAGTGCCTGTGTTCTTATCACTAGCAGCATATATTTGAGCCAATTCTGCACCACTCACGTAAGCACCTTTTATACCTCCCCCAAATGGCAATGCTTTTAACACATCGCCCTCAGTCATAGGACTTATAATTAAATCATCGTAGCGTACAGATCCCGAATTGAGCAGCATTACGTCCGCCGTATCAAAAACTGAAGCCATAGCCTCGCAAACCAATTGACCAAAATCGGTAGCCTCACTTCTTATCACTTCCTCCCTGGCATCCAAAGGATAATCCAATTCGGCAAGCACCCGATCCATCCGGTAACCTTGCGCTTCTGTTTTTTGACTGGCAAATTGATTCCATTGATCAATAACCTTCTGAACAGTGCTATTCTTTTGAATAGAATCATCCACTTTAATCAATTTGGATTCGGTCAAAAACTCTTTAGTATCGTCGTTCCAATTTACGAAGTGTACCCACGCAGTTCTTGCATTTGCATCTGCTTTAGTCACATAACGCTGACTACCCACAGTATCGCAAAAATGATAGTGATCGTGCCCACCCATTATTAAGTTAATTCGATCAAATTTTTCGCCAATAGCATTATCCATTTTTCGACTAAGGTGTGACAAGAGGAAAAGGCCACCTTTTTCTTCATCTATGGAATTCAAGACGGCAGCGACCGTGCTATCAACTGCGGTATACCTTACGTAATCCTTATGATTGTATGGCAGCAGTACACTGAGTAAACTCAATCTTCTCTTACCAGATTTCGTTTGTACTTCAAATTGTTTCAACCCTTGAATTGGCGAACCGTTCTGAGTAAATGGATTGAGCTTATTATCTCTAATCTCAAAAAGGTTAGCGACCAGCATATCAAAATTCATTTCGTCTAATCGCTTTTGCAAAACAGTTTGCTTTAAGTCCAACTCATGGTTACCAAAGGCGACTGCATCGAAGGACATGGCGTTCATTACCTCAACCATATGCCTACCCTTTACCTTTTCTCCAGAGGCTTCCCTTAAGTTTCCAATCAACGAAGGATTTAAAAAATCACCGGCATGCACCAACAGCACTTGAGGATACAGCTTTTTGAGGCTATCCACTAATCCCTGAACCCGAGCCAAGTTCCCTTCCTTTCCCTGATTTACCCCATCAATTTCATAAATATCATTTACCTGCACAATAACTACATCTGCAGTTGGTAGTTCCTTTCGCCCTTCTTGACAACCAATTATGGATAGACCAAAGAGAAATAAAAGAAATAGAGGTTTTTTGAGCATAAAACACGAAATTTGAGCAAATGTAATTCCCATTGATTGCGATATGATAAAAACTAGTGTAAAAGCACACAATTTGTTGAAATGGTCCAATGACCAATTGACGGCAAAGCCGGATGTGCTAGCCGTGGAAGAACCGCTTGAAATTCGACTCAATTATGTATTCGAATCGAAGCGTATTGAGCGTCCTTTATCGGTTACTATGCGCACACCTGGTAATGATTTGGAACTTGCATTGGGGTTTTTATTCTCCGAGGGAATCATCAATTCTTTTCACGACATCTCCTCCATACGGCACTGCGAAAATGTAAAAGAGGAAGAACAAGATAATGTGGTTAAGGTTACCTTAATCGACAGCTTTCGCATTGATCCCGAAACATTTACCCGCAACTTCTACACCACCTCGAGTTGCGGAGTCTGTGGAAAATCAAGCATTGATGCCATTACCGTTGATTGCCCCTTACAACACAGTAAAATAAAAATTCCCAGCTCTTTAGTTGCGCAATTTCCCAACCTACTAAGAGCGACACAAACGGTATTTGAACATACCGGAGGTATACATGCTTCGGCTTTATTCGATTTAGAGGGAAATATTTTAACCATGCGAGAAGATGTAGGCCGACACAATGCCTTGGATAAGGTTGTAGGAGCAGAGCTTTTTAAAGATCAGGTTCCTTTATCTGAGCATATCTTGTTGGTAAGTGGTAGAGCGAGTTTCGAGTTAATTCAAAAAGCTGCGAGGGCAGGTATTCCAATTGTTTTGGCCGTTGGAGCGCCCTCATCACTTGCCGTAGAACTTGCAGAAAAACAAGGCATCACCTTGCTTGGTTTTCTGAAATCAAAATCATTTAATGTATATTCACACCCTCACCGCATATCAAATTAATATGAGAATTACTGCACTTAGCATTTGCTCTATTTTGCTACTAATTGTGTCTGCAGTTCAAGCCCAACGTGGCGAACGAGAAGTACTAAAAATAAATGTCACGGCGTCTGATGACCCCGCTCAAATTGAATTAAGTTGGGAAAGTATTTCGGGAGCCAATTCCTACCGCATTTATAAACGCAGCAGTTTCGATACTGCTTTTTCTACCACCCCAATTAAAACGAACATGCCCATGGACACCGTTTTTGTGGACACTGATGTGGAAATTGGAAAGGGTTATGAATATTATATTGCCACCAATACTTCGAGCACCACCAAACGAACTTACGTATACAGTGGCATAAAAAAAGAAGCAGAGTCGTCTATGGGTAGTATTTTGTTACTTATTGATGAAAACTACCGTCAACCCTTAAGTTTTGAATTGGATCGGCTGGAAAGCGATTTACAGAATGAGGGGTGGAACGTACTCAAAGAATACATTCCCAGAAATATGTCTCCAAAAGATGTAAAACCAAAAATTAGCCAAGCAGCGCAGCAAGTAAGTAATAAGCTCAACAGTATTTTTATAGTAGGACACGTTCCAGTTCCTTATTCAGGGAATTATGGTGGGTCTGGCGATTTGCCACCACCCGACGGACATGTTGTTGGTAGCGGTGGCCATACGGGAGCATGGAGTGCTGATACATATTACGCTTGCTTTGGCGGCGCATGGACAGATTCTAGGGTAACCAACACTACGGGATCTAGATCCAGAAATCACAACACCATTGGAGACGGAGTATTTGACCAAAGTAGATTGCCTGGAAACGTAGAATATGAAATTGGCCGAGTAGATTTATTCGATATGCCGGAGTTCAGTAAAAGCGATACGGAGTTGGTGCGCGACTACCTCAACCGAAATCACCTGTACCGAACTGGAGTAACCAAAACTGTGGAAAGGGCGGTAATTGATGACAATTTTAATGGATTAAACTTATCCTCTACGGGTTGGCATAATTTCAATGCATTGTATACCGCCGATAGCATTTCCACCGAAGACTATTTTACTGCAATGAAAGCCGCTCCATACCAATGGAGTTATGGATGTGGTGCAGGCAGTTATGTCTCTTGCAACGGTGTGGGCAGAACAAGCGACTTTGCAGCAGATTCACTGCAAAGTATATTCACCATACTTGCGGGCAGTTATTTTGGTGATTGGGATATCAAGAACAATTTACTTCGAGCTCCTTTGGCAAATTCTGCTTTGGTCTCCTTTTGGGGTGGAATTCCAAAATGGTACATTCATACCATGGCATTGGGGAAAAATATAGGGTTTGGTACGCGGGAGTCTATGAACAATCGTGGCGAATATTTTACTGGTAACTTTAACAGCAGTTATAACAGTGCGCACATGGCATTAATGGGTGACCCCAGCTTAAAACAGAGCTACATCCAAGGTCCAAAAAATGGCAGTGCTACCAGCGCAGATAATAATGTAAGTTTAACCTGGGAAGCTTCACTAGAAGATGTTGACGGATATTACGTGTATGAACTCGATCAGTTTGAAGGTTCTAATTACAAAAGGTCTGAAGAGCTGCTAACCGAACTGAATTTTGTGGACTCCAATAAACGCACGGAAGGTTTGCTCCAATACATGGTAAGAGCGGTAAAATACGACACGACCAATTCGGGTACCTACGAAGTACTAAGCCCTGCACTATTTGTTGAGGTAGATCACTCGTTTGACTTTTATTTAGGCAATGAAGCAACTGATGTGTTGAGCCAGGTTAAAGTCTACCCGAATCCAGCTAAATCTTACCTAAATGTAGTACTAGCAAAAGTGCCGGAAGAAAACGTAACCCTTCGATTGACAACTATTACTGGAAATACGGTGTATTCATCCGATATTATTGGAAGAACTCAGCATCTCATTGAAACTGCTGAGCTTGCACAAGGACTATATACTTTGCAATTAAAATCTGCTCGTAGCACTCAAAATATGAGCATATCCATTGTAAGGTAACCTATTGCAAACTAGTCTCGTATCTAGTCTTTATGTTGTCTGGAATTCGAAAGAAAAAAATTCATCGCTTATTCAAAGCCTATGATGCCAATGGAAACGGGTACCTGGATATGAACGATTTAATTCTTTTAACCAAAAACGTTTGTAAGGAATTTGGTTGGAGAGCAGGCTCACAACAAGAAAACAAATTCAAGTCGGTATTTTTTAAAATCTGGTCGAAGCTGTTTAGGGAGGCGGATTTAAATCACGACCACAAGGTAAGTTTAGCGGAGTTTTCCAATTACTTTGAAAGGATTACAAGCAGTGAAGAGCAATTCTTTCTGCACATAAAACCCTACATGGACGAATTATTCCTTGTCATTGATTCGGACCACGATTACCTCCTGAGTAAATCCGACTTCATCAACTTCTTTAACGCTTTTTCCTTGGAATGGGAGCATGCAGAAACCGTATTCTATTCCATTGATGGCAACGGAGACGGTAAGATTTCACATCTAGAGTTTTACAATACGTTTTACGAGTTTTTTATGAGTGACAACCCAAAACTGGCCAGTAAAAACTTATTTGGTAAAATAAACTGACCTGTTTGATTGCCCCACCTTACCTTTGGCAAAAACTTAGCGCATGAATACCTTTAAATGGGTGGGTAGAGTTGAAGGTGCATCCTTCCTTTTTTTATTGCTTGTTGCAATGCCCATGAAATACATTTTTGGCGACCCACTTTACGTAAAATACGCTGGCTGGCTGCATGGGGTATTTTTTATGGCCTATTTTGCTGCAGCTATTTACGTGTTTTTTGAGTACAAATGGAGTGTAAAGAAACTGGCTTTAGCAGCTGTTGCAAGTTTGCTTCCCTTAGGTCCTTGGATTTTTGAAAAGAGATTGATTTCCGAGCACTAATCCATTCGCCAATCCGTAAAATATTCGATTGGTTTTCGAGGTCTTTTTCGAGGCCAATCAACAGCCGGATATCCTATAAAAAGCTGTCCTAATAATTGATCTTCTTTTTCGAGACCAACAAATGCTTTCATTTCTTCGGAATAAGTCATTCCGCCACTTCCCCAGTAAAAAGCCAAACCATAAGCAGTTGCCATAAGTGCCATATTTTGCACAGCTGCTGCAGTTGCGGCTATCTCCTCTACAAAAGGCACTTTAGCATCGGGATCTTTTTTTACTCCAACGATAATGATAGCGCTAGACTTTTCACAACGGTCGATAATCTTATTGTACTTCATGGTACTAAATTGATCTTCCGACATTTTTGATTTGTACAATTCGCTGTGAAATGCTCCGATTTTTTTTAATCCTTCTTCCATAAATACGCTAAAGCGCCAAGGTTGGGTGAGTCGGTGCGTTGGCGCCCATTTAGCGGCATTTATCAGTCGCTCTACTTGCTCTTTTTGAACCCTGCGTTCCGAAAACTGCTCGGGGAAAATCGTTCTTCTGTTTTCAATAATTTCATTCAGTTCGCTTAAGCTGTATTTCATCTCTATAAGTTATCTGTAAGGTCTTGTACAATTTTAAACTCCGATAAGAATTCTTTGGCAATTATCCTAATTACGGTATACAAGGGTATAGCCAATATCATTGAAGTAATTCCACCTAGGGTTCCTGCAATGGAAATCACCAAAAATATCTCCAAGGGGTGCGCGTGTACACTGTTTGAGAATATAAGCGGCTGAAAGACGATATTGTCTAACAACTGAATGACCAAAAACACAACCGATACTATTCCGGCCAATGGCAGCAATTCATTTATTGGAGTAGTGTCTATTCCAGTGGTTATGGCAATCATAATACCCACAAACGCACCAATAAAAGGTCCTATGTAAGGAATAATATTAATGATTGCGGCAAAAATCGCTATCAGAAAAGCGTTTTTAATACCCAGCAATGCCAAGGTACCCAGCAGTAAAAAGAAAATAATGGAAATTTGCAATAATACTCCGAGGAAGTAACGAGAAAGAAGTTGCTTACTTTTCCGCGTCACTATTTTTGATTCTTCCTTATACCTTTCTGGTATCAAGGCAAATAATATTTCTCCAAAAAGTCCTTTTTCTTTAATGAAAAAGAAGGAAATGAAGGATATGGAAAAGAAAGCGATAAACACATTTCCCAATCCATTCAGCACGGAGGAAAAAATTACAGCAATATCCGACACGTTTAATACGTCTCGTAACCTTCCTTTTAGCACATCAACGCTCTGCGCTCCTTCTCCACTCAATATACCGTAGTCCTGCAATTGAGCGTCAAAATTCGAAATAGGGCCTTTTAGTTTGACCCAAATTTTATCGTAATCCAAGTTAGACAATACACTAACTTCTGCAGAAATCACGGGTATTACGACACTCATAATTCCGATAATAACGCCCCAAATTAATATTAAAGCAAGCAACGCAGATATACCCCTAGGAATGTACAGTTTCTTGTATCGGAGCGTATCCAAATAACTTACTAAGGGATTTGCAATAACAGAAAGAATTCCAGAGATAAGCACGTAAATTATCAGTGTTTGCAAGTTCCAAAGCAAATACACCAATACCGCCAATAAGAGCACAAAAGACAGCGTTTTGATCCAATTATTTTGCTTAATCATGTGAAAGTTGTTTTAGCATTGCAGAGTCTATTACATGTTTCCCCTCAAAACTAACCAATTGATATTCAATATCTGCATTCATCAGTTTGTACTCATTCATCAAAATCTTGGAAGCATCAAAAAATTCATCTTGATTACCAAAAATGTAATAAATCTTACTGTCTAAAAACCGATTTTGGTATTGAGTAAAGTTTAAATCGTGTGCTAGAGAACCCGCCCAAAGCAACAGCTTGTTTACTTTAAACTGGGAACTGGCATACCAACGGCAACTAGTAGCTACACCTTGAGAAAAAGCCAATACATTGATTTCCTCAATGCTTGGATATTGTACTTTAATGTGCGCTACTAAAGACTCTAAGTACTTGTTGTTATCCGCAATATCCACCTCCCTATCATCGGAAGTCATCCAAGTAGCCCCTACTCTTCCTTTAAAACCCTCTAAATAATATCGGTTGAGCCCTTCGGGTGTCACCACAATAGTATCGTCCGCATGCAGTGCATCTATTTTTCGTTCAAAGTACTTAGCCTGCTGACCGTAACCGTGCACTGCCAGCCACATTTTTTTTGGGTTAACCGTATTGCCTCCAACTTGGTATCGGGCCGTACGCTCTGTCTTAAAAAAATGTTTACTCAACTACATTAAGGTTTTTAATGCGGCTACTGCATTTGAAATGCTCGTATCAATTTGAGCAATATTGGCCTCCATCATGTAGCACGGTGTCGTTACAATTTTATTCTGAGTATCTACAGCAGCTTTGTGCAGACTCGTCATTTCAGCTACGGCACCTAAGGATTCCATTCCTTCAGAGATTGCCGCTATCTCGTAAGGGGAGGCTTCTGCATCCGTTCCGACGGTCAGCTGAGCTGAGATACCGCTTCCCTCTAATGCTTTGGAAACAACTACTGGAGCCATGCACATAGCAAGTATGGGTTTGTTCAGTTTTACTGCACTTAAAATTATTGATTTTACCTGAGGAAGAATACTACAATTTGGTCCATCAAAAGCCCAGGTGGTTAAGTTCTTTGCTGCACCAAAACCACCGGGAAGTACCAAAGCATCGTAAGCATCCATAGTAACAGTGTCTAAATCTTTTATCGCTCCACGCGCAATTCGAGCCGCCTCAACAAGGATGTTTCGCTCTTCATCCATAGCTTCACCATTGGTATGATTTACCACGTGATATTGCTTTACATTGGGCGCAGCACATTGGTACTCAAATCCTGCTTTTTCCAAGTGAAGCAAGGTGAGTACCGCTTCGTGAATCTCTGAACCGTCGTAAACTCCATTTCCTGATAATACAACTAGTGCTTTCATCTCTACTCGTTTTTAAAGAATTTCTGAAATGATTTTTTCTACCGTGTATCCGTCGGCTTCGGCTCGGTAATTCCGCACAATTCTGTGCCTAAGCACCGAATA
>CBFIBQ010000010.1:0-97999 GCA_965660875.1 Salibacteraceae bacterium
TTAATTGACCAGTAGCCGGATTACATATTACCGTATCGTTGGGCACCGTAACCTGATATGCCTCTGGTACGTGAACGATTATAGTATCGCGCACAAAACAATTTTGTACAATCTCGCCACACAACCCTCGAACATTTGGAACTTCAATCGCTAAAGCAGAGGTTTGGTTAGGTAAAAATTTTGCTGTTCGGTTCGTATCTACTCCAGGAGTCGTGTCTGGAAACCAGTTTACACCCGGAAGTAATGGATCGCCATACAAACTCGTCCATTTGAACGTATTACTACCGTAACCTTGCATATAAGCGGTATCCCCCTTACACACATACATGTCTGGATCCAATGCCGCTGAGGGTTTTACATCCAACTCAAATACTGAGAATCCACTACCGGGTATATTACAGTTATCATCCGTAAAGGTCATAAAGAAACTCTTAATCGGATCAGCTCCCATGGTCGCTCTCCAAGTAAAACGCACAACAATTTTGTTACGCTGACCCACAGATATAATATCCATGCGCGCATTTGGCATAACACGGGCTAAATTGGTCTCAACAAACAAAGTATCTCCTCTATCCGCGTCCTCCAAGGTATCTTCCCAAGTAATCAAATCACCATTACACACTTCCAATTTATAGGTAGACAGTAAGGTAGCGCGTCCTGTAATATTTGAAATACCGCTAATATCTTCTGGAACCTTATTACTACAGGTTGCCACCTGAAACTGAACCTCACGATACGTTTTTCCCTTTAGGATACCCGTACAACGCTCGTACTCGCTGACATAAAAAGCCACAATAAACGAACCCGTTGTAGTAGGGGTAAACGAAATCAATCCAGTTGCAGGATCCAATACTAGACCAGGCAAAGCTCTGGTACAACTCACTCCTGTTCCCCGGGGATTCATACGCTGTAATACAGGGCGACCTCCTGTCCCAGTAGTAGCCCAAGGACAAACTGGATCAAAGCGCAAACTATCTCCTTCTCTATCATATGTACCTATCCCATAAAATACATCCTGACCTACACAAACCGATGGAAATGGCTTCGCTTCATCTGCAAATACTGGTGCGCTGTTTGCTGGTGCACCTCCGGGGTTATTCCTCGGAGACCAAGCAGTATTTATAAAAGTCTCTAGCCCAGTATTACTACCACCTGTAAAATTTTGAACGCCGTTTCTACAGCAAGTACAACTCTTATATGTAAATCTCCAAGAATTACATCTTGGTAAGTCTACTGTACCTTCCCACACAAAGAGCTCATAACCATTTACACCACCGCGAACTTCACAACCCGTTTGCTGACTCGTACATACATCAGATACATCACGTGCGCTTCTTGGATTGGGTCTATCGCCCGGCTTTGGTACATAAGGAACTGCTGTCAAAAGTATAGGGCCCAAAAGAGCACCCGATTGAGTACATTGCGCGTAAACCTCCTCTGGTCGTGTCCCACAGTTGTAGGTGGCTGTATTTCCTGTACCACAATACCTGAATGCGTAAACGGTAATCTTATACCGCCATGAAGTGGTAGAACCGGGTGTTGGACCTACGTAATCGTAACGGATACTTCCACCTGCGAGGTGAGATGCAGTGGCGTCGTAACTGAATGATAATCCAATGATTAAACCAAAAAATACAACTAATAATTTTTTCATAATGTGGGTTTTTTATTTTCTTCTTCGTATATCAGACGTGTCAAAATAATTGAAGTTACCTGATTTTTATTAATAACCGGCCAAAATATGGATTTTATTTGAATTAAATAAAACTGAAAAAATCAAAATAGTACAACATCTCCAATTAATATTGCAAACAACTGCTCAAATTACTTATCATGATAGTAGAATCTTGCAATGCATTAATTAAAGATGAACACCAACTGATTTCTTCATTAGCCAATGTATCCGCAGCAATACACTCTGAATGGGATACTATTTGTTTCTGGACGGGGTTTTATCTGGTACACGAAAAAGAACTAACCCTAGGGCCGTTTCAAGGCCCTGTGGCTTGCACCAAAATAGCATACGGAAAAGGCGTTTGTGGTAATGCATGGAAAAACAACAAAACCATCATTGTACCTAATGTACATGAATATCCAGGACACATTGCTTGTAACAGTCGGTCAAACTCAGAAATAGTAGTTCCAATCCGAGCAACAAATCGAGTTGTTGGAGTATTAGATATCGATAGTGAAAAATTGAATGCGTTTAATGAGACGCACCAAAAAGAATTGGAGTTAATTTGTACATCCATTGCAGAACAATTTTTTACTTGAAACAGATAATTTTTATTTTTTTTGGAATCGCCTTTTTTTCATGTGCTCAGGTGGGCACACCAAGTGGGGGCCCCAAAGATGATCAAGCTCCTAAAATAATAAAAGCTGATCCCAACATTGGGTCTACAAATTTTTCAGGTACTGAACTCAAAATTGAGTTTGATGAGTTTATTGTTCTAAATCAAATAAAGCAAGAGGCCATCATTTCTCCACCTTCAGAAGAGGATCCAGTATTTACTGTTAGCAATAAAACACTCAAAGTTTCTTTTGATGAAGCCCTCTTGCCAAATACTACGTACACTATCAACTTAGGTGAAGGGGTTAAAGATTTTCATGAAGGTGTATTGTTGGACTCTAACCTATTAGTGTTTTCTACCGGTGAATATATTGACTCACTAACTGTGAATGGGGTTTTAAAAGATGCCTACACCCTTAAACCCATAGAAAAAGCATTGGTACTACTTTACGAAAGCTCAGAAGACTCGGTACCTTCGATGGAAAGGCCGTATTACTACACCAGAACCAATAAGGACGGAGCGTTTAACTTCAACTACCTTAAAGCTGGTGCCTTTTCATTATTTGCACTCGATGATCAAAACAACAATAGACTTTACGACCTACCAAATGAACAAATAGGCTTTACCTCTGAACGCATCAACACCCAAAAGACGGACAGTAATTATGTAGTCAAGTTATTTCAGCCAGACAACAAAACACAGTTCTTGATTTCACTAAAAGAAGTTTCTCCAGGTAAATTAACGTTAATAATAAACAAGCCAGCTAAAAACATCGGACTCAATATTATAGGTCGAACATTTAAAAAAAGTTGGTTTACAAGCGATACAACGCTTGCTGGAGACACAATACAACTTTGGACAGATCTTGGGCAAAGTGTGGACACCAACCTAGCCATTCAAGTGCTTGCCGAAGGTGAAATTTTAGATACTGTAAGCTTAAAACTCAACTTATTTGATTCGGCAATGCTACCCCTTCCTGAAATAACTCTGAATGTGGAAAATGGAACAGCAAAATACTTCAATAGCATTATCCTGCATTCAAGCAGTCCAATTGAGACTTACCTAAAGGAATTACTACTTGTGATTGGCACCAATGACACCGCAATTGTTGGAGTAAAACAAATTGGCTCAAGAAAGTTGTTATTAGATACCACTCTTGAGCAGGAGCAAAGCTATGAGCTTTTCATGCCCGACTCATTAATAAAAAACACACTCGGCTATTACTCCGAACAAACAACAGTTCAATTCAAAACGAAAAGTGATATTGAATACGCTAACCTCCAACTTGAAATTGAACTTCCTCCAGATTCAGACCCGGTAATTCTTCAGATGATGGCCACATCTAACCAAATAATTCAACAAACTTTACTGAGTACAGACACTACGTTGAGCTATTCTAATTTATCTCCAGGTAATTTCCAGTTTAAAATGATATTTGATAAAAACAAAGACGGCAAATGGACCACGGGTACCTATATTCCTAGAACACAACCCGAGCGGGTCATTTTTTACCCAGAAAAACTAGAAATGAAAGAAGGTTGGGACAAAAATATAAAATGGGTTATCCCTGAATAGAAAAACTGTCTGCGTCTAAATACGTAGGAAACTTTGTCCTAAAAGCCTTTAATTCGCTGTACTTAAGCGTGGCAGTTCGAACACCTTCAATTGGCTTATCGAAATCAGCAACTGTTTCTCCCTTGGCATTATATACCGCAGAATTACCAACGTAATCTATTCCTTTTCCATCCCGGCCTATTCTATTTACAGCGATAACCGGACTCAAATTTTCTATTGCTCTTGCTTTGCACAATATTTCCCATGCGCTATCGCGTGCTGCTGGCCAATTTGCGATATATATCAAGGCATCATAATCGTTTTGATTTCTGCTCCAAACCGGAAACCTCAAATCGTAGCAAATTAGAGGACATATGCGCCAACCTTTTATGATGGGATAAATCTTCAAGTCGCCTTCTGAAAATTGCTCATCCTCCCCAGCCATTCTGAACAAATGCCTTTTGTCGTAATGGCTCATTTTCCCATCAGGACGCATCCAAATCAACCGATTATAAAAACCTGATTCCGTTTGGATTATTAAACTACCCAGCACTGTTGCGCCTTTTTTATCTGCTACCTTCCGCATCCAATCAATGGTACTGCCGTCCATTTTTTCGGCCTGAAAGGTAACATCCATGGTAAACCCTGTGGTGAACATTTCAGGCAGAACAATTAAGTCTGTTCTGTCCACAGATAAAAGTAACGAGTCAATCTTTTTTAAGTTTTTAGCTGGATTTTGCCACGCTATATCGTATTGAACAATCGAAACTTTTAAATCGGGCATATCAAATAGTGCTTAAAATTTTTGCTGCCGCAGCAATTGTTTCGTCTTGCTTTGCAAAACAAAACCGCAGCACATTATTATGTACAGGTTGATGATAAAACACTGAGACTGGTATTGAGCTCACCTTGAGTTCTTTTGTTAATCGAATTGCTAGCTCAGTATCTTTTTCGTCACTAATTTCTTTATATCCCAACAACTGAAAATAAGTTCCTGCGCTTGGCCTAATCTCAAACCTGGAATCTTTCAACAAGGAGTTGAACAAGTCCCGCTTGTATTGATACATACTTCCAATATTCGCGTAATGCGCACTGTCCATTAAATATTCTGCCAATGCTGCTTGCATAGGATGGTTGCATGCAAATGCTTGAAACTGATGTGTTTTACGGAACTCTCGCATCATTTTCTCAGGCGCCACGCAATAGCCCAGTTTCCAACCCGTAGCGTGAAACGTTTTACCAAATGAATACACTATAAAGCTTCGCTCCGCCAGCTTGGGAAAACGTGCTACACTTTGATGTTCGTATCCATCAAATATGATGTGTTCGTATACCTCATCACTCAAAATCATGATGTCGCTATTGGAGGTTATTTTTTCCAACTCAATCATATCCTTAGCTGAAAGGATGGTGCCGGTAGGGTTGTGCGGTGTGTTTATTATAATGAGCTTGGTTCTGTAATTTACTGTTTTCTTAACTTCCTCCCAATCAATTTGATAATAAGGTGGTTGCATTTGAATGTAAATTGGTTTTCCACCATTTAATTCGATTGTTGGCCCATAACAATCGTAAGCGGGGGTGAATAAAACCACCTCATCTCCTTCCTTAATCACCGCTGAAATAGCCGAGTATATTGCTTGCGTGGCGCCGGCTGTTAAAGTCACCTCGGATTCGGGATCGTATTCAGTACTATACGCCTGCTCCATTTTAGCAGCTAATGCCTGCCTCAGTGGAAGTATACCTGGCATAGGAGCGTACTGGTTATAGCCTTCCTTCAAATACTTATCCACCAGATTTAATAAAATTGGGTCAACCCCAAAATCAGGAAAACCTTGACTCAAGTTAATGGCATTCTCTTGCGCACTCAATGCTGACATGGTAGCAAAAATGCTCGTGCCAACTTGTGGTAACTTTGAACTTAGTGAACCTTTAAATTCGGGCATTCTTTAGGTAGTTTTATCTAGCGCAAACTTACAAGTTCAATCGCTTTTAATTAGAGCATCGCATCGAACTGGGGTTTATTTTATTAACACTAGCTCAAGCAATTACAAAAAAAAGCCCTACGAATAGGGCTTTAAAAATATTATGTGTTTATAATCTACTTCTCCGACGACAATGAAGCCGATAGATACTCACGATTCATTCTGGCAATATTCTCAAGTGAAATTCCCTTAGGACATTCTACTTCACAAGCTCCCGTATTGGTGCAGTTTCCAAATCCTTCATGGTCCATTTGCTCCACCATGTGAAGGGCTCTTCTTTTAGCTTCTGGCTGACCCTGAGGCAATAAAGAAAGTTGACTAACCTTAGCAGATACAAATAACATTGCAGAAGCATTTTTACACGTGGCTACGCACGCACCACAACCTATACAAGTTGCGGCATCAAACGCATTATCAGCATCTTCTTTTGGAATTGGGGTTGCGTTAGCATCTTGCGTATTACCTGAAGTATTTACTGAAACAAACCCACCAGCATTCATTATTCTATCAAATGATGAACGGTCTACCACCAAGTCTTTCACCACCGGAAATGCGTTTGCTCTCCACGGTTCTATATGAATAGTTTCTCCATCGCTAAATTTTCTCATGTGTAACTGACAGGTGGTTACCTTTCGGTCGGGACCATGTGCCTCACCATTGATATACAATGAACAAGAACCGCAAATCCCTTCTCTGCAGTCATGATCAAAAGCTATAGGGTCATCTCCCTTTTCAATCAAATCGTTATTCAACAAATCCATCATCTCTAAGAATGATGAATCTGGCGAAACGCCTTTGATTGGGTAGGTTTTCATTTCACCTTTAGCATCTTTATTTTTCTGTCTCCAAATCTTTAACGTTAAATCCATAACTTCTAGTTATTAATTACAAGTAACTACTTGTAACTACGTTGTTTTAATTCAATATCTTTAAACTCCAATTCTTCTTTGTGAAGAACTGCATCTTTTGGTTCACCCGTATACTCCCAAGCTGCTACATAAGCATAATTTGAGTCATCTCTTAAGGCTTCCCCTTCTTCAGTTTGCGATTCCTCTCTAAAGTGACCACCGCAAGACTCATTTCGTTCAAGTGCATCTTTTGCAAAGAGCTCACCCAATTCTAAAAAGTCTGCGACTCGCCCTGCTTTTTCCAATTCTGGGTTTAATTCATCTACACTTCCTGGCACTCTTACATCTTTCCAAAATTCTTTTCTTATTTGTTGAATTTCAGCAATAGCCTCCTTTAGACCTTGCTCGCTGCGCGCCATACCAACTTTATCCCACATTACCTTACCCAATCTCTTGTGGAAATAATCAACGGAATGTTTCCCATTATTATTTACCAACTTATTGAGTTCGCTTTTAACTGATTCCTCAGCTTCAGCAAATTCAGGAAGATCGGTTGATATTGATCCCGTTCTAATATCATTGGCCAAGTAATCGCCAATTGTGTAAGGCAACACAAAATAACCATCGGCAAGACCTTGCATAAGCGCCGAAGCTCCTAATCTGTTGGCTCCGTGGTCTGAGAAATTCGCCTCTCCCAGTGCATAGCATCCAGGAATGGTAGTCATCAAATTGTAATCCACCCAAATACCACCCATTGTATAATGTACGGCAGGATATATCATCATAGGAGTCTTATAGGGGTTTTCGTCAACGATTTTTTCGTACATCTGAAACAGGTTACCGTATTTGGCTTCCACCACTTTTTCTCCTAAGGCTCTAATCTCGTCTTGACTCGCGTTCTCAATACCCTCTACGGTAGCTTTCTCTTTACCGTATCGCATTATAGCAGAATTAAAGTCAAGATACACAGCCTCTCCCGTTTTATTGACTCCAAAACCTGCATCACAGCGCTCCTTTGCAGCTCTAGAAGCCACATCTCGCGGCACTAAGTTTCCGAATGCTGGATACCTACGCTCTAGGTAGTAATCGCGTTCTTCTTCTTTCAGTTGTGTAGGCTTCAATTTTCCAGCTCGAATCGCTTCAACATCCTCTTTTTTCTTTGGAACCCAAATTCTACCATCATTCCTGAGGGACTCCGACATCAATGTAAGTTTAGCTTGGTGTTCACCAGAACGTGGAATACATGTTGGGTGAATCTGAGTGTAACAAGGGTTTGCAAAATACGCTCCTTTTTTATGCACCTTCCAAGCTGCAGTCACGTTTGAACCCATTGCGTTGGTTGAAAGAAAAAATACGTTGCCATATCCTCCAGAACAAATAACCACAGCATGAGCCGAATGTCTTTCAATTTCCCCAGTAACTAAGTTTCTCGCAATGATTCCTCGTGCCTTTCCGTCTACTTTGACAACATCGAGCATCTCGTGACGGTTATACATTTTAATTTTTCCCTTTCCGATTTGACGAGACATTGCCGAATAGGCTCCTAACAATAATTGTTGCCCTGTTTGACCTTTAGCATAAAATGTTCTAGATACCAGCACTCCACCAAATGAGCGATTGTCTAACAACCCACCGTAATCTCTAGCAAAAGGCACTCCTTGAGCTACACACTGGTCAATGATATTTGCCGAAACCTCTGCCAATCTATAAACGTTTGCTTCTCTTGATCGATAATCACCTCCTTTTACCGTGTCATAGAATAAACGGTAAGTTGAGTCACCATCATTCTGATAGTTTTTAGCAGCATTAATTCCTCCTTGAGCGGCAATGGAATGCGCCCTTCGAGGAGAGTCTTGAAAACAAAATGCTTTTACATTGTACCCCATCTCTGCAAGAGATGCTGATGCCGAACCACCAGCCAATCCTGTTCCTACAACAATTACGTCAATTAAACGCTTATTTGCAGGGTTTACAACATTGATGTTATTTTTATGCTTCGTCCATTTTTCAGCTATTGGACCTTCTGGAATTTTTGCATCTAACTTTGTCATAATATCTGAATTGGATTATGCGTTTAAAAAATGATAAATAGCAATTGTAACGAAACCAAGCGGTACCATGATTGCATATATGTCACCTAATTTTTTGATTATGGGTGTATATTTTTTGTGTCTAAATCCCACCGATTGGAATGCCGATTGAAATCCGTGCAACAGGTGCAGAGCTAAAAACAAAAAGGATACTACGTAAATTCCCGTTCGAATTGGATCGTGAAATTTATGTTGTAATTCTTCAAAATATCTAAACTCGCCAGCGGCATTTAAACCCGACAAGTCTCCTTGAATGTACTTTACATTCATTTCTGGAAACCAAAAATCATAGAAATGCAATCCTAAAAACAGCATAATCATAATGCCTGTGATAATCATGTTCCTTGACATCCACGTTGCATTTTCGCTGGGCTTATTCATTGCGTACTTTACGGCCCGAGCGTTATTGTTTTGCATTTCTAACACAATACCCATTCCCAAATGAAATACTACACCAAACGCGAGTACCGGCTGCAATGCAAATTGAACCAATGGGTTTGTTCCCATAAAATGGGAAACTGAGTTGAACATTTCTGGGGATATTACCGACAGCATATTAATTACACAATGCTGCAATAGAAACACAAGCAAGAAAAAACCCGAGAGGGCCATAAAAAACTTTCTTGTGATTGACGTCATTCCGTTCGTTGTTGACATAGAATTAATGTATTTGTAATTGAGAACAAATGTAAACGCTGGTTGGTTTTAGCTTTCTTTTTGCTGTTTTATTATTTCTTTTTTGGAATGATTCTAAATAAGTCAAACTATTCAAGTATAGCTGGACTAAAGAAAAGCAAGAGACCTCAAAAAATCCTTAGAGAATGATAAATTTGGAGTCCAATAAAAATTCGATATGAAGTATTCACAAATTGACAAAGAACTTTACATAAAAAACCGGAAAAAATTTGTTGCTCAAATGGAGCCCAACTCACTTGCAATATTCAATAGCAACGACATTTTTCCGATAAGTGCCGATAGCACTATGCCCTTCAAACAGCATAAAGACATACTGTATCTATCAGGTGTGGATCAAGAAGAAAGTATTCTAGTTATTTTTCCTGATGCGTACAATGAACAACACAAAGAGGTCTTGTTCTTAAAAGAAACTTCCGATTTGATTGCGATATGGGAGGGTAAAAAACTGACCAAAGAAACTGCTTTTGATACTTCTGGTATACAAAGTGTTTTTTGGTTGCAAGACTTTGACACACAACTTCAAAACATGATGGCTCAAGTGGAAAACGTATACATAAATACCAACGAGCATTTAAGAGCAAATACTGAAGTTCAAACTCGTGAAGACCGTTTCATTGAATCGCTTCAGAAAAAACATCCTGCGCACAATTACAAAAAGGCAGCTCCAATTATGCACAACATTCGATCTGTTAAAGAGCAAATCGAAATTGACTTAATGCAGCAAGCGTGCGATATTACCGCAAAAGGTGTTCAGCGGGTGTTGAACTTCCTAAAACCGGGAGTCTGGGAATATGAAATTGAAGCAGAAATCATGCATGAGTTTTTAAGAAATCGTTCGACCGGTTTTGCTTATACTCCAATAATAGGTAGTGGTTACAGTGCTTGCGTTTTACATTACATTGAAAACAACCAACAATGCAAAGATGGCGATGTAGTGCTTATGGACTTTGGCGCAGAGTATGCCAACTATGCCTCTGACCTAACCCGCTGCTTTCCAGTGAATGGTAGGTTCACTGATAGACAAAAAGCCGTATACAATGCTGTTTTACGCGTGAAGTCAGCTTCAGAAAAACTACTAGTTCCTGGGACATATTTGACGGACTACCACAAAGAAGTCGGCAAACTCATGGAAAGCGAATTGCTAGGGCTGGGTTTAATTGATAAAACGGATATTAAAAATGAAAACCCTGCTTGGCCCGCATATAAAAAATACTTTATGCATGGAACCTCTCACTATATCGGATTGGACACACATGATGTCGGACCGTGGAATAAGCCCATGCAGGCAGGAAATGTATTTACTTGTGAGCCTGGCATCTATATCCCTGAAGAAAATCTAGGAATTCGATTGGAAGATGACTTGGTTGTTCAGGAAAAAGGCGAACCATTCAATTTGATGCGTGATATTCCAATTGAAGCTGAGGCAATTGAAGATGCTATGAATGAGTAATTTGTGGAGTCGAAAATTAAACGAAAGTCGTTCCTTCGCGAGCAGGGATTTATTTCTAACACGAGGGTTCCCGAGTCAATTGGCTTTCGAGAATGACGTTGTAAACTATGTCATTCGCTAAATACAAAAAAGCAAAAATTCATTATTCGGATACCGGTAAAGGTTCTGCGGTAGTTTTGATTCATGGCTTTCTCGAAAACTCTTCCATGTGGGAGGTCTTTTTGAAAGAACTGCAAAAACGTAACCGGGTAATCTTAATTGACTTACCTGGCCACGGGCAATCAGAATGTTTTGGATATACGCATACCATGGAGGAAATGGCTGGCTGTGTAGATGCTGTGCTTAAAAAGGTAAAGATTCGGAAAACTAAATTGATAGGCCACTCATTAGGCGGCTATGTGGCTCTAGCTTTTGCTGATTTATTTCCTGATAAAACCAAAGGAATTTGTTTGTTTTTTAGCACCAGTCGAGCAGATTCTGTTCAAAAAAAGAAAGACCGAAAACGAGCAATAAAAGCTGTTACAGAAAACCACCTTTCATTTATCCGCGTTGCCTTCCCCATGCTATTTCGTTCAAAGTTTAGACGAGTAAAAAAAGAAGCAATCAAAACAGCAAAGGCGCAAGCTTTAAAAACCTCCAAGCAAGGAATTATTGCTGCATTGGAAGGAATGAAACAGCGTCCTTCTCGTGAAATATTGCTCAAATTCCCTCCTTACCCGATACACATTGTTTCGGGCGAACGCGACCCAATAATTCCTGTGGATACTATGATAAAACAAATGTCGCGTTCCGAAAATGTAAGTGGTGTGGTACTAAAAGAACCCGGTCACATGGGTCATATAGAAGCTCCAGAGGATTGTTTAATGGAACTGAAAGAGTTTTTAAAAAAATCAACCAGCTAAAACTCTACGGATCAGATGTTTATTGATAGATTGTTTCGACAATTCTGATGAATACCATTTTACTTAAAACATTTTGAAATACAAACTACGAGCTTTAAAAAAACAGCATAAAAAAAAGCCTTTCATTTCTGAAAAGCTTTTCTTGTGGGCGATGAGAGATTCGAACTCCCGACCCCCTGGGTGTAAACCAGGTGCTCTGAACCAACTGAGCTAATCGCCCAAAAAATTGGGAGTGCAAATATAATTTTTCTTCTAGTTGATGCAACTATTTAGAAAAATAAATCACAGCTATTTTTTCCAGTTTAACAGTCTGGGTAAAAGCTTGAAATATAATGCCATTCCAAGAACAGCTGTTGCTATCCAAATAACCACAAGATTATAGTATAGAACGGAGTATAACCGACCATTAAAAAGTTTCAGTGACGCATAATAATGTGGGTTGGTATCGGTAGGCACCTGAAAAGTTTGATTTGACTTATTTATAATTTCGTTTTTATAGGTAATTATTCTAGTCAGACTGGTTTTACTGTTCAAATATTCATTCAATTGTTTATTTTGATATTGGTTTCTAAAATCATTAAAGCTGTCTGTTTCAGGCAAGCGCTCTTGAAGGTTCGCTACTAAAATGTCTTTTTTATTTACTGCAGACTTTAAACTTCTTCCGTAATAGTCTTTTAATAGTTCTATATACAAGGCCAATTCATACAAATCAGCTTGCTTATACGTTCCATTTTTTAAGCATTCGATATCAAACTTTAAATGTTCTTTGAGCTTGCTCGGAAGTTTTACTAACTCGTTGTAAATGGTGTTCGCTCTACCGGATGTACCCTCTATATTCTGCTCGTTTTTCAACTGGTTTTCGAGGTACAAAAGCATTGCCTCCATCTCAGGTATCCAAAAATTCTTTTTAAACTTTGCATGAGCCAGCATTACATTGGCATTGAAAAAGTACTTGTCAAATTCATTATTAACGGACTGATTGACCGCAAGGGCCTCAAACAACCACCGAGAAGCCATTATGTCACCAATCCAAGGCACCTCTTTCTGGCTTGAAAACCAGGGGTTCAAGCGTTCATATTTCACCAACAACCCACTGAACATTATCTGTGGAATAATAATAAAAGGGATTAAAATATAAATGGTAACTACTTTTTTGAAGGATGCGGAAATAATAAGACCTACAATGTTAGCAAGCGCCGCAGCACTGAACAAAACCAACCAGTAGGAAAAATACATCCCCTTTATGCCAAGTATGGTATTACCAACTAATACATAAAGTAAAATCTGTATTGCTGATACACTAAACAAAATAGCAATCTTGGAATTAAGATACCCCCCCCAACTCAAATTCAAAAATGACTCCCGTTTTCTTATGGATCGATCTTTAATTATCTCTTCAGCACTTATCGAGAGACCAATAAACAGAGCAACAATTATCGATATGAATGTATACGCCAGAATGTTGGAATTATCTCGATATACATAACCTTCATCTCCCCAATACCTCAGAAATCCCGCAATAATTGTAGCTAATACAGGCATTTCAAGCATTGTAATAGACAAATACTGCATGTTCGCCAGTTTTCCCAGTACGTCTCGAATTACAAATACTTTAAACTGAACGAAAGAATTGGGCACTTTATAGTCTACATCAGCTACTTTTCGACTTGGTTTTATGTTTTTAGGTAATTTACGGTGTTGCTCGAAACGACTGGCCCATTCCTTTGACTTTACTTTACGTTCGTCTGTAAACTCTCCAAACTCATCCACAATGGGCACTTCCAAGATGTCAAAAATCTGCTCAGCATTTACCATGTATTCTGCATCTGATGCGAGTACTTGATCGCTAGCTTCTCTGAAGTAATTGAGACCGTCAATTGGATTCCCCTCGAATACCAAGTAACCTCCTTTATCAAGCACCACTAATTGATCAAATTGCCGAAATATCTCAGAAGAAGGTTGATGTATTACTGCAAAAACCAAACAACCTTTTAGGGTAAGGCCTTTAAGTAAGTCCATGATTTTCTCCGAATCTCTGGAAGATAATCCTGAAGTTGGTTCGTCTACAAATAAAATTGATGGTTCTCGTATCAGTTCGAGTGCAATATTGAGTCTTTTACGCTGTCCTCCACTAATACTTTTGTCAATTGGGCTTCCCACTTTAAGTTGTCTAATCTCGAATAGACCAAGTTCTTTAAGTGTTTTCTCGACCTTTAATTTAATTTCTTGATTCGATAAACTTCCAAAACTCAGCTTGGCACTATAAAATAAATTTTGCCAAACCGTAAGGTCCTCCATCAGCAAATCATCTTGCGGCACAAACCCAATAAGGCCTTGAAGCTTTTCCGACTCTGTATAAAGGTCAAACCCATTAATTAGTACCCTTCCTCCACTTGGCGCGCTGCTTCCGTTTAGAATACTGAGCAGAGTAGATTTTCCAGTTCCTGAGCCCCCCATAATCCCTGCGAGCTTTCCAGAAGAAGAAGTAAAACTTATCGATTGTATCCCAATATTTCCGTTGGGAAATTTGTATTCAATCGATTCTACCTGCAAATGAATTGGGCTGCTAATGTTGTCTTGAGTAAAGCGCAACAACACATCACTGAAATAAATTGAGTGCAACTCGGGGCTTTTGATTGCAGAACCCTTTTGCATTAGGTACACTCTATCCTGCTTCAGCAAGTTGCCGGACATGTACAGCGACTGATCTCCAAGTTTTTTAAACGCCAAAAGGCCACTATCCTTCAAGTATAAAAAGATAACCGAGCCTTTAAGCTTGCTTCGCTCCAAATGCTTCAGGCTGGCATTGGATAATGTTTTAGATACTTCCAACAAGTTTGGGCTGTTCGCGGGAACTTCCTTGTATCGAACGAATTGAAGCATGGACTCAAACGCCGAGCTTTCAATATTAAATGCATCCGAAATAACATCAATAAACTCTCGATTTTCCGGGGTCGAAATATCCCTACTGTAAACATACTCGACCAGACGGAGCAATGCAATTTGCTTTTGCGGTCTCGATAAGCTTTTGTTTATTTCCGCCGCAATCCGCAACATTTTTACAGAATTACGTGAGGTGCGCTTTACAGCTCCGTCTTTCGCTCTGCGTCTAAAATGATGTTGTTGAATGTAGTCGTCGTAAATCTTTAAGTAGTTCTCGGTTTGGTTAGCATCGAGCTCTTCGTTCAAGAATAATCGCACAAATGAACGGCTGGTATCGTTCTCGTCATCCACATTTGCCACAATGGCAAACAATTGCATCAATGCATTTAAAATTGACTCACTCATTTTCTCAATTCAAAATTGGAAGGCCACAAGATAGTTATTCCCCTTTAGTGGCACTATAAAAAAACGGGTCTTTAGGCTATTTACAATCGTAAGACCGCTCTTTTAAATCTTTGAGAGAAACTTTCTTTACTCCTGGCTCGATATTTTTGGATATGTAGTTAATGATATTCGTAATATCAACATCACTTAAATTAGGCATTGAGGGCATCTTTTGATTGTAGCTTTTTCCATTCACCTTTATTTCACCTTCTACTCCATAACGTATCAAACAGACCAAATCTTGTTGCTGCTCAATAAGGTAATCCGCTCCTTTTAATGGAGGATATAAATCCTGCAAACCTTGCCCTTCAACCCCATGGCAATTCGCGCAGTTTTTAGTGTATAATTCACTGCCATAATCGCGATTACTATCCCCACAACTCACGCTTGTAATCACTAAAATCCATATAAAAAGCAAAGCATTAACTTTCATTGAGTAACGTTTTGATATCTCTAATTGCTTTATCAACGTCTTCATCCTTTGTTCCATCATAATACGCCCTTATTCTTTGTTTTCCATCTAACAAAATGAATGCACCACTATGAATTAAACCGCCAGGTGCGTTTTTATCTTCTGCGGCACTAATCATAAAACCTTTGGCAAGTTCAAATGTTTTCTTCTTGTCACAAACCATGAAGTGCCAATTTGGGTTTTCAACATTCATTTTCTCTGCATAGTTTGCCAATACTGGCACCGAGTCATGATAAGCATCTATGCTAAAAGATAATAATGCGACATGTTCATTGGTTTTAAACTCCTGCGATATCTTTTGCATATTCTTTGTCATGACTGGGCAAATGGTCGGGCAAGATGTAAAAAAGAAATCTGCAATAGTAACTTTTCCTGATACCGTAGACTTAGATACAATTTCTGAGCGTTGGCTTTCAAATTGAAAATCAGGCACATTGTAGTAAATCGTATCGGTAACTATATTTACCCCCTCTGTTCTGCTATTGTATTCGTGCTGTCCCAATATGGGTAATTTATCTGCTGTTTGGTTTTGGCAGCCAATGAACAATAGAAGGAGACTAACGGATAGTATCTTGTACATTACTTAGTATTTTTTCAGACAATTTCAAAGCTGAATCCGTTTGTACCTCAACTTCGGAAATGGCTACTTTTTGATTTTTTAAATATTCTTTAGCTTGTAAAAAAGGTACGGTATCTCTTGGTTCTCTATAATTACGCATCCACTGCATCATGGACTCATCGGCTTTTTGAAGTGATTGAATGGCACCATCTATCTCTTCAATTTTACTAGAGTCTGATGATTGTATCAACGCCTCTAACTCAGCGATTGTATTATGAATAGAATCCATAAAAATCATGGTTGCATCATGTGTATCCATTACATCCTTCACCAAGGATTTTTTCTCCATTAGTTCTTGTTCAGTCCAGTTGGGTTTTTTTTGTTCAGTGGCTCCATTACATGCCCATAAAAAAATCAATCCGGGAATTATAAATAGTTTGCTCATAAGTAAAATTAAACGACAAAGTTATGGCTTAAATTCGCGGTTTTAAAGTCATTTTTTGTGAAGTTTATTCGACCAAAAGCACTTATTTTTTCAGTACTTATTTTAGCCGTTGTTTTCCTTACTTATCACTGGCACATGCTTTCTTATTTGTTGATGCAAGGAAAGGGGCAGTTGCAAATAATAACTAAAACGGTCTCTATTGAATCCGTTCTGGAACAAGATACGCTAACTGAGAGCGCTGAGTTTTATTTAAAGTTGGTTCCAGAAATTAAAACGTATGCAGAACAAGAATTGGGCTTAGAGCCGGGAGACAATTACACGACTTACTTTGACCAAAAAGGTAAACCCATACTATGGGCGTTAACTGCTTGTCCGCCTTATTCTCTTAAACCCTATAGGTGGGAGTTTCCCATTTTAGGCGCACTGGAATACAAAGGCTATTTTGATAAATCTGCTGGTATGATAGAAGCCGAAAGACTAAAGCAACAAGGACTTGAAACTGACTTAGGAGAAGTAAGTGCTTGGTCTACCCTGGGTATTCTCTCCGACCCTATTTTGAGCTCAATGTTGGAATTGGATACAGGAAGATTTGTACGCTTACTTATTCATGAATTGACCCATGCTACCGTCTATATTTCCGATGATGCAGTTTTTAACGAGAACCTTGCCACCTATGTTGGGGACCAAGGAGCGCTGAAATTTCTAAAACAAAAATTTGGATCTGAAAGTGGCGTGGTGCAGTCCTATTCTAACACACTGGAAGATATCCAAACTTTTTCGGATTACACCAACAGTTTTAGCAAAAGCCTTAAGCAATTCTACTCCACCTTACCGCCAGATAGCAACCTATGGCATTCAATGAAGTCCAGAATGTTTCAGGCTTATAAAAATCAATTGTTTCTATTGCCGCTCAACGATAGGATGCGGTATAAAAAACTGAGCGAAGCAGAACTTAATAATACCTTTTTTACAGGGTTTTTAATGTATCACAACCAGCAAGATTCTATTGATAGAATACTTATGGAAAGGTATGAGGGTAAGATAAAAAACTGGATGGAAGAACTAAAAGACTGAGCTACTTGCGCTTCTTTTTCTTTTTGCCCTTTTGTTCAGTTGAAGCTTCCTGTCGCGCGCGCTCAAGCTCTTCGGCACGCTTTCTTTCCAAATATTCTTGAGCTTCTTCAATTGAAATCTTACGACCTTGATTATAGGCCACAACAAATGCATCAGGAATGCCCATTTCTTTAATATTCGAACAAAAGGCTTTTGCAATATCGTAATCGCCGTATTCGCCTAAGGTCAGTACCGTTAAATCTTTTTGAATGTTTTCGTCGATATTATCAAACTGCAGATAAATTCGCATAATATCTTCTGGTATATCTTTCTTGAAAGCTCCAATTTGTACGCGATACTCAACATCGCCAACTATTTCCCTTTTTATGGATTGGTTGTTTACTCGGACTACTTCCTCTTCAAATTTATCGGTGGAATTTATGTCCACCATAAAGGCGTCTTTATAACCTACCTCTTGCACATATTGCAATAATTTTTCTGCTTGCGACCGGTAAACAAAACGTCCAATTACATAACGGAAAACACCATTGTTGTCTATGTACACTTCAACATTTTTTAGGTCTTTAAAATCTTTGGCAAATCGCGGTTTAATATACGCTCCAACTTGCACGCCATACAAAGAGGTTTGGGCCGTATGGGTAACGTCTCTGGTCATTACCTCTGGTCCTCCTACCTCACCAACTCTTCTCAACCGGTCTTTGTATACTGTTTTTGGTTTGTTGACTTGGGATTCTACCGTTACCTCTTTTACAGTATTCTCTTCAGTTATTGTGTTGCTGTCGGCTGCAGTTAGCGGCACAACGGTATCAACTGGTGTACTTGCAATGGTAATTGAATCTTCCTCCTCCCATTTATGCTTGCCACATTCTCTGTACCATTTCTGACCATCAATCAGGTACCATTCATCTTCATAAGAATATATCTTGTAAAATTCATTGAGCGTGTTAATGGTTTTTTTGCAATCGCCTTTTATCGAATAGGCGATAATGAGGTAATAATAAGCATATTCACTTACCCCGCGCTCCGAAACTGAGGACCTATCGTAAAATTTGGTGTAATCTTCTTTCGCACTCTCCAGCAGCGAAATGGCTTTATTTATCTTTTTAAACGACTTTACGTAACAAAGAGATAATAAATAAGCTGCGTTTGAATTGGTTTTATCCCTATTGTACATCTCCTCCAACACGGGTATTGCTTGTTCTGGTTTTTGGTTGGCTATAAGCAGCTTAGCCTCATTAAATAAACCAGAATAGCTTTTATCTTTTAACTCTTGACTAAATATTGAGCTGTGAAAAGTAAGAAGCGATAATGCAAGTATTAGAAAGCGGTACATAGACATTTATTTGAAGTTATACAAACCTAAAATCAAAGGTTAGGCCAATTGTATATAGCCCTTCAATTTGCTAACATCAAAAACTTGAAAAGGGCAGGTTATATCTACTTTGAAAAGGCTATCATCTTTACTGCAATGATTAGCATAAGGAAACCAAATGCCCGCTTGAGCCACAGTTCAGATAGCCCCAAAGAAAGCTTTGAACCGAAGTAACCTCCAATTACAAAAGCTGCTGCTATAATAAGTCCGTATTTAATATTCAGAGCTCCTTGCTGATGGTAGTTGTATGCGGCTAAAGCGCCTATGGGCATTAGCATAAGACCGATGCTGGTGCCTTGGGCGTTGTGTTGCGACATACCCAAGAAAAAAACCATGGCAGGCACCATAACGACTCCTCCGCCAATACCAAAAAGGCCGCTTAGTACACCTGCTGCCAAACCAATAAATATTAATAATAGAACTGTCTGCATAGCTTAAAAATCAAATCCCATAGACAAATGAAAGGTTGGCTCCAATATTTGGCCATCTTCCACACCATAGGCATAATCCAGTTTTAGGAAATAACCCAATAGCTTTGTTCTGAGTCCACCGCCAAATGATCCGATAATTGGATTTCGCTTATTGTCTAACCTAACGGTTATGGGCCCTTTAACCACCGTGATGGTATTGAATTCGTTGTCCTCAGAGAAAGGTGTTCGCCCATTCCACGCCGAACCAATGTCTCCAAAGGCTACGATTTGAAAATTATTAGTAAAATCTGATTTTAAAGGTTTTCGAGCAAAATATCGAAAAGCGGGAAACCTAATTTCGTTATTAATTACGCCGAACGAGTTTCCATTTCTAGCATTTTGTATAAAGCCTCTCATTGGGCTCGCGAGGGCTTGAAATGTATAATTCTGATCTTGAGCAATAGGAGTTTGTCTATTAAAACGTTCTCTTGCTGGGTTTATAGTAATCCAGTCATCAACGGAACCCATGTAGTATACTAACTTACGCTGACCAAGAGAGGTACTTCCTGCTATGCGGCTCGCCCAAATCATATCTCTACTTATTTTTTGATAGTGCCTGTAGTCGAACCCAAAAACATTCAAATCACTATTTATATCGTTTAGGAGCTGATAGCGCTCAGCAAAAACCTTAAACTTTGTTCCATAATACAAGTTCAAACCACGTGACTTAGCATTATCAAAAACCAGCTCTATCTTAGCACCCGGTTGACTTACTGTTTGATCTGGAGCCACTAAGCTTGCATCGTCCAAAGCTGCAACTACCGTTCTATCCACCCGGAAGTTTACATCGCCTCGTATGGCAAAAAATTGATTTATGGGGTAATTTAATTTGTACTCTCCTTTGTATATAATCACCTTAGTAGCAGATACATCCGTAGTAAACTTTAAGCTCTGCCGTTTTATAACGTAACTTTTATCTAGGCGCTTGCTTCTATCGTGCAGTGCCATAAAAACCTCCAAACTGTTGTTATTAAAACCAAGTCGGGCGCCACCTTCAACCTTGTAATCTTGAAACAAATCAAACAAAGAAACCTTCATCAGCAAACCCAATCCCGGATTGGTGTATGGCCCACCATTGAATGGTTGATACAACTGATTAGCAAAATTAAAATCCATGGTTGAGGTAATGTTGGTGTAGGAAAAATTCATATTGTAATTGCGCTCTTGTGGCATCTTAAATTCCCTGTTTCTAGTGCTGTCTTTTGCACTCTTTGACTTACCTGTTACGAAATTGGTATTGATCCCTTCCTCTTCAGCATCTCGCTCTTCTCCACCAAACGTATAGTCCTCTATGTTCACATACTCCTCCTCTGGGTCCTCCGGCTCCTCGTCTTCGAGAATTACCGTTTGTACCTCAACCACTCGAATATCTTCTTCCTTCGCGTAGTCTTCAATATTGGATTGCCTTTGATTCGGATTTTCTCCACCCATTGCCTCATTGAGTTCTTCCTCGTTTTGCTCAACGCTTGTCTCATACAGGCGATATTTTTTTCTTTCGTATACCAAGTCAAGCGCCAAATTTTCTGGGTGGATAATTTGTTGCTCTCGAATACTTCTATCGTAATTGCTTAAAGGGTTCGTATTCACAACATATCGGTAATGTATGGATGTATCTACATTAGCAACCACACTGTCTAACCGGGCTATGTATCGATTTTTAACTCCGTTTTTGTCTCCTAAAAACACAAATTGGTTTTTACCATAAGGATATGGCTGTGTTTCGTCAGCAAAAGGGGTTTCAGAGAGCCTAATTAAGGGTTTACTTTTTCCTTTAAATAAAAACAAATCGCTCGTGGGGTTCATATCGTTTCTGAACTTTTTGTGACTAAACAAGGAGTCTGTAGGACGGTTACTTGAAAATACAATCTCCTCTTTTTCATTCACGTATTTTGGCTCTTTATCGTCGTAAATATCATCGGTTAGTTTTTTAACCGTATTCGCTTGAAGGTTGTACTCCCACAAATCCGATTGCCCTTTTAAAGTCGCCGATAGAATCAGTTTGGTGCCATCAGGTGAAAAAGACATATCCACGACCTCATCTACCTTAAATACGGGCCTTTCGTAACCCATTCCCGACTCTTTGTCAAACAATGTAAGGTAAGGCTCGGCATTTCTCTCCTCAATAACCGCCAAAACTTGTCCATCTGGCCTCCAGGCAATTAGCGGATAAGAATAATCTGGAAGTCTATCGTAACGCACTCCACCTTTACTTAAGGTATGGCGTCTTTTTTTATCCAAATCCAATACTTGAACCTTGTAACGCCCCTGATTGTTCTTTACGTATGCCAACTGATTCCCATCCGGACTTTTATTGATTTGGTAATACTCGCGCTTTTTTCGGGTCTTTGCATTGAGCTCTTTATCTTCAGGAAAATCGTCTTTGCTTTTTTCCATATCGTACTGCACCTGATAGTGCAACCAAGCATCTCTAGTTAACTCATTCAATGAAACACCTAAAACAAACAGAAACCCGCTTTCAATACTTCTACTTACACGAGCCATGTATAACACATTGGGTATAACCTCTGGTCCGTAGACTTCCGCGATGTATTTCCAAATAGCATGGCCCGCATATGTTTTATCCTTTCCATTCAGATGATTAAATCGCTTAAAGCGATTCGTGATTACTCCATCTTTGATTCGATTATCTACCTCTACGCTCCATGGCCGAGATACGTATGAAACCAAACCATCAGTGTACCATTCGGGAATCGTCAACAAAGTGGCGTTTCGAATTACCTCTTTCCAATTGTCTCCAAAAAACATTTTCTTAATCAACATTTCGGATAACCCTTGACGCATCTGTAAATCGAATTGATTGTAATCGCCTTCGAAGTATAAAAATATATTGGAGCTGGCTATTTGGGTAACACCTCCAGTTCCTGTTTCCACGTCATCAAAATCGATATTGCTCTGCTTGTACTCCGATAGTTTGTTGTAAACGATAAAGTTGAGTTCACCACTAAAACCAAACCCAATTTTCTTTTCTATAGATTTTAAGTGTTCTCGATAGTTTCTGGCCACATATTCCGATAATTTCTCTCCACCACGATATTGGTAAATCTTATAATCCTTAAACTCGTAATAGGTCCAAAAAAACTGCTCGTGCTGTACACGATTTTTACCAAAAACTTGTCGCATACCATTGTTGAACTGAGCCGATACTTTTTCAGGAAAAAGTAAAAGAACCAAAACGGCAATGGCGATATAATTTCTAACGGGTTTCAACGCAAGCAAAATAAAGGGCAGTAAAGGTAGTCATTAAATGTATTTTTGCAGTATAAATGGACTCTGTAGACATAACCGAGACTTAAAAATTACTAAGTAATGCCCACTCAAATAAAATCTTTTGTTTTTAGCCCCTTTCAGGAAAACACTTACGTAGTATTTGATGACACACTGAAGTGCGCAATTGTTGACCCGGGTTGCTACGAGCAGCGAGAAAAGGAAGAACTAAAAACTTGGATTGAAGCACATAACCTTCAGCCCGTTTTGTTGTTGAACACACACAGTCACCTCGATCATGTGTTTGGCAATGCCTTTGTTTCGCGCACTTGGAAGCTTAAGCCCCAAGTTCACCCATTGGATAGGCCCGTTTACGAACGTTTTGATGCTATGGCTCAAGCCTACGGAATTCCTGGAACTGAAACACCTCCGGAACCCAAGTACAATTTAGCAGAAGGTAAGCCTATTTCCTTTGGCAATACGAGCTTAAACGTTCATTTCCTACCTGGTCATTGTCCCGGTCATGTAGCTTTTGAATGTGAAAAAGAAAACTGGATTATTGGAGGCGATGTGATTTTTCGGGGCTCGATAGGTAGAACGGATCTTCCGGGTGGAGATATGGATACTTTACTAGATTCGATTAAAAACAAACTACTGCGGCTGGATGAAAACCGTGTAGTTTACTCAGGTCATGGACCTGAAACCACCTTAAAAGCTGAAAAGGCAAGCAACCCTTTCTTGAACTAATTATTTACTGGGTTCATCTGGATCAAAACCTTCTGGAAGTCCTATTGCATCTACTGGTGGGCAGTCTTTTAAACGATAGGGCCTACACAGAAAAAAACGCAACGAGAAGGTAACTGGCCAGTATTGACTATTAAAATAAGGCATGTCGTACCTTCCTGAATTAAAAGTAAAGACATTCAATAGGGGCAATTCCACGGAGGGCACAATCATCAGTTTTTTTGTTGCTCTTACTCCCCAACCAATTCTGTAGTATAGGTAAGAATGCAGGGCACTTTGTGTTTTTTCTTCCAACCCAGGAAGGTTGGTATTGTAGCTTCTATTCGAAACCACGCCATAACCCACTTGACCGCCTATGGTGTGTTGTAAAAAAGTTTTGTCCGATAATTTATTTGCACCACTAATTTCAATGTGTGCATTTGCAAAATGATCCGAAAAAGCATTTTCACCTGCATTTAAAGGAACGGAACCTGCAGGCGTTTGAAGCTGATTTTCGAATCCTTCCTTTCCGTGCAACCAACGGTAGTTGATTCCGTAATTCCAATACTTAAAAAAATACAGATTGGTGATAAGGTGGTAACGCCCAAACTCAGCCGAAAAGCCCAATTGACCCGAAGGGCTAGAGTTAGTAACAAAAGTAGAGTCGCCAAATGAAGCTCCCTCTTCTTCTGGAGCATGGGCCAAGTGAAATGGGAAATTTACTCCCGGACCAAAATACCAGCCTGTTTTCTCAAACCGAGGAGGCTGTGGAAAGGCATCTTTCTTCTTGCGATTGTAGCCTTGAGAAAAAGCAGTTAAAACCGCAAAAATTGCTAGTGTTAAGGTAATGGTCTTCACAATGCGGCAAGTATCTCGTCTTCTATTTGCTGAGAATCCCAGATTTCTCTAATCTCGGATTTACTCATGATGGTATCCATGATTTTTTCTTGTCTTTTTCCAATTGCCAAAGCTTCTGAATAAGGGGTATGACTAAAAGTGACCATGCTGTACAATGGCACCCATTTATCGGGGTACTTGTCGTAGATTTTTTTCTCGATTTTTTTTCTGAGTAGGAACATTTCATCGCCCACTAAATCGCGCATTTCAATATAATTTTGAAGGGCTAAATCAGCAATCGCGTCCCCATTCGGTTTTCTTACCTCGGAAAATTCCTCGAACATAGCCTCCCAGTTTTCTCCATGCTTTTCAGCCAATCGCCACCATTCAGAGCAGTCTTCAAACCCAGAATTCATTCCTTGTCCATAGAATGGAACAATGGCGTGCGCCGAATCACCCATAAGAAGGATTTTGTCCGAAAAATTCCAAGGCTCGCAACGAATAATTACCAAGGAAGCCGTAGGGTTGTCATGGTAATCCTGAATTAAATTTGGCATCAAGGGAACTGCATCGGGAAAGGTTTCGTTAAAAAACTGCATAATTTTCTCATCCGAATCCAGACTTGCAAAAGACGTTTCGCCCTCAAAAGGGAAGAAGAGTGTAACCGTAAAGCTTCCGTCCAAATTGGGTAATGCGATCAGCATAAACTCACCACGCGGCCAAATGTGTAATGCATTTTTATCCATTCGGTGACTGCCGTCTTCGTTTGGCGGTATAACCAATTCTTTATACCCATGGCGCAAGTAGGTTTGCGAGTAGTTGAATCGATCGGTTTTTTGAAGCCGGGTACGCACCGCTGAAAAAGCACCATCGGTGCCGTAAATTCTAGAGGATTGCACTGCTGAAACTTCACCGGTTGTTGCGTCTTCAAACATTGCTTTGGCCGATCGAACGTCTACATCGGTGCAACGCTTATCAAAATACAAGTTTACATTTTCATGTTCGGCAGCTTTAAGTATCAACTTTCTATTCAACTCTCCCCTAGATACGGAATAAATGGCTTCATCTTCTTTACCATAGGCTTGGTAAGTAATTTCGCCATCCACAGCATGCATTTTTCTGCCGTACATGGGTATTGAAATTTCATTTATTTCTTCTGCAATACCGGCAATTTCTAAGGCTTTCCAACCTCTATTGGAAAGTGCTAAGTTGATGGATCGCCCACCGATAAAATCAACATTTCTAATGTCCCCTCTCCTATCGTATACATCGACATGATATCCTTTTTTGGCAAGCATAACTGCCTGTAAGCTACCAACCAATCCTGCTCCTACTACGAGTGCCTTTTCCATTTTATTCGTCAAATTTTCTTTTAAAATAATTGCTTTTTCTGGGTCCCTTATTCGCCATTCTTGAAAATATTCGAACCATTACAATTCCAAAAATCAGTATGCCCAGTATCTCTAACAATCTTACAATCTATTAGTTTCCAAATGTAATTGTTGGTTGTTGGTTAAAATCTGACATTACTCAATCCTTTTTCAAGTAATCTTCTCTCGTCAATTTATACACTTGCGTTTCCATACCGTGATCTTCGGAAGCTTTCCAAAACTCAAACCCCATGCGCTCCATTACTCTAAATGACGCCTTGTTTTCTGTTACTGCTTCGGCAATAATTTCTGGTAATTTTAAGGTCTCAAAAGCGAATTGAATACAAGCAACACCTACTTCAGTAGCACAACCCTTACCCCATTTAGATTGAAACAAACGATAACCCATGTCAATATTCCCATCCACTCTCTTTTTAAGTCCGCACCAGCCCCAACACGCTCCTTTTTCCTTGTCTATAATGGCCCAACGACCATACCCGTATTTTTCATAGTGGTCGTAATTCTCCAAAAACTCCATGGCTTCGCTAATACTATGAAATGAGGTATCGCCGGTGTAGCGAGTTACTTCAGGATCCAGATTCAAGGCATAAAACATTTGCGCATCCGTCACCTTTAACTCCCGCAAATAAAATCGCTCTGTCTCTAAAACCTTATTCATAATTACTCACTCACTGCTCGATTAAGTATCTCAGAAAACTTAAAACAATCTTGAAAACTGTTATAGATAGGTACAGGTGCAATTCTGATTACATTCGGCTCCCTCCAGTCCGCAATCACGCCATTTTTCGTTAAGTAATCGAACAGTTTTTTGCCCTGACCATGAACGAGAATCGAGAGTTGAGCTCCACGCTCGGCCGAGTCTTTAGGCGTTATTATCTCAAATGAAACCGAGCCGTTCAGTTCAGAAACTTGTTGGATGCAATATTCGAGAAATGCGGTAAGCTGTACCGATTTTTTTCGGAGATTTTCCATGCCAATTGAAGCATGCAAATCCACTGCCACTTTGTGCACTGCCATAGCCAATACCGGGGCATTACTTAACTGCCAAGCCTCCGCGGACTGAATCGGTTTGAACCCCTTCTCCATCAAAAAACGCGTTTCTTTATCGTGTCCCCACCAACCGGCAAACCGATTGAGGTCAGGGTTTTTGCAGTGCTTTTCATGCACAAATACGCCCGAAACACTTCCAGGACCCGAGTTTAGATATTTATAAGAACACCAGCAAGCAAAGTCTACGTTCCAGTCGTGCAATTGCAGCGGTACGTTGCCAGCGCCATGAGCGAGATCCCAGCCTACTATGGCGCCTTGAGCATGCCCAGCCTCTGTTATGGTCTTCATGTCGAATACTTGGCCCGTATAATAATTTACTCCACCAATCATAACCAAAGCAAGCTCATCGCCTACTTGTTCAATAGTTTTAAGCACATCTTCTGTTCGAATGGTATGTTCCCCCTCGCGCGGGAACAACTCGACCAAAGCCTCCTCTGGATCTAACCCATGATATTTTACTTGAGTTTCCAAGGCATATTGATCTGAGGGAAATGCCTTTCCTTCGCATATTATCTTATATCGTTCGGGTTTGGGTTGGTAAAAAGACACCATCATAAAGTGCAAATTGGCCGTTAAACCGTTCATAGCGACAACCTCAGTGGGTTTTGCGCCGACGATTTTTGCAAGGGGCTCAGCAAACATTTCGTGGTAAGAAAACCAAGGATTTTTTGCTTCAAAGTGACCCTCTACTCCATATTTACCCCAATCGTCTAACTCTTGTTGCAGGGCCGCTTTAGCTCCTTTTGGTTGTAAGCCTAAACTGTTTCCAGTAAAATAAATGCAATTTTCGCCTTGGTGTTGTGGGAATATAAACTCATTTCTATATCCGTTCAGCGGATCCTTTTCATCCAAACTTTTAGCAAAATCTTTATCCCATTTGAAATCCATTACGCTACTTTTTTGTCTATTTAATAAGGTTATTTTTGCAAACCTTCAAATGTAGTTAAAGCCTAGTAAATAAAAGACTTTCAAAGTAATGATTAGAACAAATTCAGACCAGTTATACAGAAAAGCTAAAGATTTATTTCCCGGAGGTGTAAATTCTCCAGTACGTGCATTTCGCTCCGTAAAAGGAGACCCCATTTTTATTGCAAAAGGAGATGGCGATAAAATATATGACGTAGATGGCAACGAGTATATTGACTTCTGTTGCTCTTGGGGACCACTCATTCTGGGACACAATCACCAAGGTGTGCGCAACTCGATTGTAGAAGCTTTGGATCAAGGCACTTCGTTTGGCGCACCTACAGCTCAAGAAAATGAATTGGGCGATTTGATTTTATCTAACAATCGATTCATTGAAAAAATTCGATTTACCAGTTCGGGTACTGAAGCGGTAATGTCTGCCTTGAGACTAGCACGTGGATACACCGGTAAAAACAAAATCTTAAAATTTGAAGGCTGTTACCACGGTCACATGGATGCCCTTTTAGTGAATGCCGGCTCAGGTTTAGTCACTTTAGGAACCTCTTCATCAGCAGGAATTCCAGAAGCCTATGTAAACGAAACTTTAGTAGCCCCACTGAATAATAAAGCAGCAATAGAACAAGCTATTGCGGAACACGAAGACGATTTAGCGTGTATCATCATTGAGCCCATACCTGCAAACAACGGTTTATTAATACAGGATGTGGAGTACTTGCAGTTTATTAGAGAAATAACAAAAAAGCACAACATCTTACTCATATTTGACGAAGTCATCAGTGGGTTTAGAGTTGGTTTTGAAGGAGCAGCAGGCTTGTACAACATTCAACCCGACATCATTACCTACGGTAAGATAATTGGTGGAGGGCTACCCGTAGGAGCCTATGGAGCCAGTAAAGAAATTATGGGAGCGGTAGCACCAGACGGACCTGTTTACCAAGCAGGTACGCTATCCGGAAACCCAGTAGCCATGAGTGCCGGTAGAGCCACGCTTGCGGAGTGTTTGGCACCCGGTTTTTATGAAGCGTTAGAAGAAAAAACGGCTTTTTTTATTGAGCAAGTAACCCAAGGCATTCCACCCGAATCTGGTTTTCACATGCAACAAGCGGGATCTATATTTTGGATGACCTTTAGCACCGATAGAGTGACAAAAGCCGATGAAATTGATGCTGCAAAAATGGATTTCTTTAAAGAATTGTACAGCTATATTTTGGAACATGGTGTGTACATGGGACCCTCTGGATACGAAGTTGGATTCGTTTCGGAAGCCCATTCTAAAGAATCTTTAACAAAAAGTGCACAAATTCTTAACACTGGCCTGAAGCAAGTACTTGATATACATTGATTTAATCAGTACTTTTGCAGCAAATAAAAATTAAATGACACTAAGACGTATTACAAACTTTACAACGCGCAAGAAACAAAGACCTATCAGTAAAAAGGACAACTTTCTACTACTTAATAATGGTGCATACAAACACGTAAGAGAAACGGAATTAAAAGAGAAGTACCGCTACTCTAAGGAAGATTTAGAACACCTATTTGTATAAAATTGACTAGGATTTTGTTGATAACTCTGAATTAGCGCTTTATTTTAGCGTTATTTCTAATTGAGTTTCAACGGATACAATTTACTTGCACCTTACTACCAGTTTTTAGTAAAACTGGTGTTCGGCGACTTACTTTTTAAAGCACAAATTGACCTTCTTCAACCCTACTCGAACACTTCTAGCATACTGATTATTGGCGGCGGCAGCGGGCAGTTGTTGCGCTATTGTTTGCAGCACAATCCACAAGCACACATTACCTATGTAGATGCCTCCAAAAAAATGATTGGGCTTGCTCAAGCCTCAGTTAATGAAACGCAGTTATCTCGAGTTACTTTTTACACGAAAAATATTTTAGAGTGGAAAAGCAACACGACATTCGACTTGGTGCTAGTGCCCTTCGTGGTAGATGTTTTTGACCCCAAAGACCGGAAATTACTGCTGAAGCGAGTACACCATTTATATACCAAAAATGGAGCTGTAATTGTTACCGATTTTCAAACCAACCCCTCGCTATTTCAAAAACTACTGATACGATTCATGTATAGCGGGTTTCAACTTATTGGAGCTGCTAAATACCACAAGCTTCCGCAATATGAAAAGTTATTTACCACAACTGAATGGAAAATAAAAGGAGTCGAAAAATACGGCACAGGTTGGTATAAAAATCTAGTGGTCAGCTATCTTTTGCAGCCTGAATGACTTTGCAACTTTCGGGAACAACCACAAGAAATTGGAATACTGTTTTGAAACTATCTAAAGTAAGTAGTCCTGCAAGCCAAACTAAAAGTTTGTGTAAAACATAGCCTATAATTGGATTGAACAAGGTCTGCCAAAGAATAAAAAAGTACAGCAAATCACGTGGACAAAAGAAAAACTGAAAATACAGTATTCAATAGCCTGTTACTGATTTCATATACTTGCACCTTGCAGCACGACATAGATTAACCCAGCATACCGCAATGTTTTTCCAATTCCCATAAAAACAAACACTGGCAGCGCCCGAACCCTAAAAAAGCCAAGGGCCACAGCAATTGGATCACCAATAAAGGGCAGCCACGTTAAAAAGGCCGTCCACACTCCATAGCGGTTGATTCTTGCGCTAAACTGCTCTACTTTTTCTCGTTTTATTTTTAAATATTTCTCTATCCAGTTCCATTTCCCAAGTCTACCAAAGTAAAAGGAGGTTATACCCCCTAATGTGTTGCCTATAGAAGCATAAATCAAGCACTGAAGTGGAGGATAATCCGTTAAGATTAAACCCGCCAAATAAGGCTCTGATCCTATTGGCAAAATGGTAGCTGCTAGAAACGAGTTAAGAAATAGTCCCCAAAGTGCTGGGTCAAGAAAATTCATAAAGGTAAATGTACGTCACAAAAAAACCTCGACTCAAAAAAGAGCCGAGGTTTTTTGTTTTCAGGGTTTCTTTGGTTAAACTCCTAGAAGGTGTAAGCATATTTTACACCTATAGCTACACCCGGTTTAAATGAGGTGAATATTTGATTCTCTGCTCCGTATGATTTAAAAACCAACGTTCTATCCTCATTCAATAAGTTACTTGCAGAAACAGTTACTCGGTGATTGAGTTTTTCTCCAAATTTTCTGTACGCATTAAAGTTTAAACTGTGAAACGGAATGGTATAAATATCTGGCACTCTTCCTGAGCCAATAATTGTGAGCTGCTCTCCTTGAACATTATATGAAATTGAAACATTACTCGAGTTATCTGGTAACTGGTAACTTAACGCAACATTGACAGCATAAGGAGATTGTCCATACATTGCCCTGAATCTACTAATTTCTTGTCCATCTCTAGACAATTGATTACGAACATCAAACTCTGTTCTAACCTCTTCATCCGAACTGCTTGTACCATCCTGAACCAAAACAGTGGTCATATCCACCTGAGACTGCACCAATGACAAGTTAGTGGCTACAAAGAATCTGCTTAAGTGTTTGTTAAACCAACCACCAGTTGTGTCATTCAATTTTGCAAAAGCTTTTCTAACTTCAAACTCAACTCCAGCAACAGTAGCTAGTCCACTATTTCTTGGGGTAATTTCGTCCGGGTTTAACTCATAAGACACCATCTCTATGTGGCCGTCAAACTGTTTGTAGAAACCTGCCACCGATATCAACTCTTTAGCTGACATGAAATACTCCCAGCGCAAATCGTAGTTATTAATGTAGGTCTGCTCTACTCCTATATTACCACTAAAGGTTCTTTTGGTTATTGGGTCATATATCTGTGCTATTGACTTTTCTTTAAAAGTTGGACGTGCGACCGTTCTATTTGCTGCTGCTCTTATATTCATTTTATCGGTTAAGGCATATACAGTGTTTAACGAAGGCAAAATATTTAATTCGCTTAAAGTGTTGGTATCGTTATATACAACAGAACCCGAGTTATTTTCACCCGTGTAGAACATATTCACTTGCTCCAGTCTTACCCCATAAATTACCCTTAATTTCTCAAAAAACCTTTGTTCTGCACTTGCGTAACCACCAAAAAGATCTTGTCTTGCCTTGTACTGATTGGCAGGTTGAAAATTACCTATCGTGTAGGTTCCGGATCCGTCACCAGCTGGGTCACTTGGTGCTACCCAAATATTCTCCTCTTGCAAATACCAATCTGGGTCAAGCGAAACATTGCTAATATCAACTGGTCTGTGCTTAAAGCCAATAGTTTCAAAAGTTCTCCATTTCATAGTTGCGCTTGCTCCAGCTTTTACCGTAAGGTTATCTGAAAACTCTGCTTTTAGATCCATTTTAGTAGAGTTATTGATTTCTCTCAAATCCCTCCAGAATCGATCGATACCAGCTCCTGTTCCCGTAGCTAAAGAGGTGTTTCCGTCTGTTATCGAAATACGGGTTTCTCTAAAGTCGGGATCATACACTCTTGAGAAAGAGGTCGCATTTCCCCAATTCATTTCAATAAAACCGAACTTATGCTTGCCATTAAACATTAAGGTAGATAATGTTCTTTGCTGATAGGTCAAAATATCCTCTATGAGCACAGACTGGTTTTGTTCAACATCTTTGTTGGTTCGTTGCGTAGCCGTAGCTTCAGCTGCTTGAGTATTTAATAGAGTTACAGAATAAGCACTTTTCCCTTTTTTATAAGAACCAGACAATAGACCGCTCCACATTACATTGCTTTTTCCTAAAGGACCCTGACGTCTTCTTTGAACCAACATCTCATTCTTAGATAAGTCATTGTCTCTCAAAAAATCATTGGACTCAAAATCATAAAAGCTGGTTTCACTGCGGTAATTAAAAACAGCGTTGTAGCCAAATGTTCTTTCATCGGCTGTATTGATTTGATTCCCGTGGCTAAAGGCAAAAGAACCGTTTGGTAAAGCTGTTTTACTCTTAGTCGCTAACTGAGGATTGAACGATCGTGTAAATTTCTCTAGATCAGGATCGTTCAACACTTCATTTGGTATCTGAGTATTTTTTCCTATGCCCAACTTCCTTGAACCGTCGTCGTATGCAGCCCAATCCAGTGCACCACCGTTGTATAGAATATAATCATCATTGAAGTGCATACCTGGTATGTAGGTTAAACCAAAGCTAACTTGGCTTTGCTTTTCTTCTGGGAATTTTTTCGTTACCACATCAATCAACCCTCCGGTAAAATCGCCGTCTAACTCAGGTGTAAAGGTTTTGGAGACGCTTACATTTTCCAACACATTCGTAGGAAATATGTCTATTTGAACTGAATTTTTATCCGGATCTAAGCCTGGAATCGACATACCGTTTAATGTGGTTTTTGTGTAACGATCGCCCAGACCCCTTACATACACGTGCTTACCTCCTTGTACTGTAACACCAGTTACGCGTTTGATTGCCCCACCCAAATCGCTGTCACCATTCTTACGAAAGGTTTGTGAAGACATACCATCCGTAACAGTACTGGCTTTTTTCATGTCCATGAGCATCGCTACCTCTGAGGTTCTTCTCACTTTAGCTTCCACAGTAAAAGCCTCTAGCTGTTCTGATTTAGAGGAAAGTGTTGCATCTAGTATCGTAACTTCACCCGCCTCAACAACAACGTCAAACGTTTTGGTGGCATAAGAAATGAATGACACATTTATTTTGTATGCACCTGGATCCAATGTTAAGGAAAAGTTACCATCAAAATCAGCAACCGTTCCTACGCTAGGATTTTCTGCTAGTGTAACCGTAGCAGCTGCCAAAGGACCACCAAAATCTCCATCCAAAATATTGCCCCTTACATATCCTTTTTCCTGCGCGAAAGCCAAGGCTGTAAGCAAAACGAGAGTAATTGAACTTAATACTTTTTTCATGTCATTTATTTGTTTCTGTGGTATCGTTCCACAGTGCAAAAGTATTTGGAGGCTAACAGGTAAATATTACGATAAGGTTAATTAATGGTGGGTTTATTTTCAAATTGAATTAACATTGAGATTGGCTAGAAATAAAAAAGCCTCGCAATTGAATCCAATTGCGAGGCTTCTAAATGGTAGTTTTTAAACTCTTAGTTCAACTCACCGTTGTTAGCAGCAGCACCCCAAGAGAATTTTGTTTTGTAATCGTATGAAGAACCCGCTCCGTTGATTGCAACTTTAGCTTTTGCATCTATTTGAGCTTGATCTAACTCAGTTTGACAAACAGCTGGATCTGGTTTGTCACCGTCGTAAACAGAAACATCACTATCACTTTTGATTCCTGTGAAAGCTAATGCACCGTCGATAAGATTTTTGTACGCATCACCTTTGTGAGTACAATCCGTTCCTGGGTCAACAAACTTAGTTCTGAATTTCACTGCTTTTTTATCTGCCGAAGCATACATAAAAGAAACATTAGTAACAGTACCCTGAGCACCAGATTTAAAATCTCCAGGAGTTCCCTCTGATCCTTCTGCTTTACAAATACCGTTTGTTAACGTGAATTTTCCAGCAGTATGAGTTGAACCTTCTGGTCCGTCAACCTCTAACGCTTCGTCAGTTCCAATTCCGTTACCGTGAATTACAGCAAACCCTGAAATCGTTCCTGAATAATTTTGATCTAAATCGATTCCATCATCGCCTTGGTAAAAAACCAATGCATCAGAAATATCAACCGAACCACCGAAGCACTCGATACCATCATCAAGAGTAGCGTATATTTCAATGTTTGAAATTTTTGTTCCGTTACCTACACCACCTAAGGTTAGTGCATTTAATTCGTTACCTTCACCAATAGTGATTCCTCCGTGACGGATAGATACATAAGAAAGTACACCTGAGTTGTCCGCATCGTCAGATCCACCGTACTTACCATAACCTTCTGCAGCCGGAATACCTTCAATGTTACCTTCAGTATCTCCGTTTTCAGTACTTGATTTAGCTTTACCTAAGATAACAACACCACCCCATTTTTCATTGTCTGTCTTTTTAAGGTTTGTACCTACTTTCTGACCAATTGCAATGTTATCTAAGGCTGAGGTGAAAATAATTGGCTTATCAGCAGTACCTTCAGCCATTAACTTACCGCCTTGTGCAACAACTAGTGCAGAAGCAGCAGATTCTTGCCCTTCAGCGCCTTTAACTATTGTTCCTGGCTCAATAGTTAACGTTACTCCATCTTCCACAACAACTTTTCCATTTAAAGTGTAAACCTTGTCTGCTGTCCAAGTTTCATTAGAAGTTATTTTACCTGTCTTAGTAACAGCTGTTACAGCTGGTACAGGTATTGAAGGGTATTCACATGAACCATCATCTTCTTTTGCCTTCTCGTCGTAGTTTGTAGCAGATGAATCCGTACATCCTTCTTTTTTACATGAGGTAAGACCTCCAGCCATTGTCAGCGAAAGAGCTGCTACGGCTAATGTTCTAGTTGTAAATTTTACTTTTTTCATTTTAATTCGTTTTAAAGAGATTTTTTGTGTTTTTATTTGAGTGCAAATGAAGTGAGGCTTTATCAGATCAGCGTTTTTAATGGATTAACCTTGAGTTATAAAAATGTTACGGACTTTAAGCTAATGTTTCCTTCTGCATATTTACCTGAGCAGTTTAAATATCTTTTAAAGGAATTAAATCACTGATTTTCACAGCAATAAAATAATGTGAATTGAAAAAATCACCAATCGAATGAATCTGTTTATTTTGGTTGGTAAATTAATCTTTACATAAACTTGAGTTAATACTAATGGGAAAGGATAAATCAAAATTTGGGAAATCAAAAAAAAAGAACAAGATGGAGCCAAAACATAAGATTTTGCTTGTCGACGATGAAACAGATATCCTTGACGTACTGGAGTATAACCTGAATAAAGAGGGCTTTGAAACGCATACCGCATCTGATGGTGTAAAAGCATTAGAAATTGCAAATGAAGTGGTACCTGACCTCATTTTATTGGACGTTATGATGCCAAATATGGATGGTATGGAAACGTGTATTGAATTAAAGAATAATCCAAAACTTAAAAACACATACATAACCTTCTTAACTGCTCGAAACGAAGATTATTCGCAAATAGCAGGTTTTGATGCGGGCGCAGACGACTACATTGCTAAACCGGTTAAACCTCGTGTTTTGGTATCTAGAATAAAAGCTATGCTTAGACGATCACCTGCAAATACTGTTACTCAAGAGGAAGTTGGAGGTATTTTTATCGACCGTGAGCGCTACTTAGTAAAAGTTGATGGAAAAGAATTGAACTTGCCCAAGAAGGAGTTTGAATTGCTGAGTTTGTTGACTTCTCAGGCGGGTAAAGTGTATACCCGAGAAACTATTCTTTCTTCTGTTTGGGGAGACGAGGTAGTAGTTGGAGATCGTACAATAGATGTACATATCCGTAAACTGAGAGAGAAAATTGGCGACAAGTACATTAAAACAATCAAAGGAGTGGGTTACAAGTTTGGCAAATAAATGAAAACCCTTTCTCCCCGAAAAATAGCTTTTAGAGCAAGCTTAACAACTGCAGCCGTTGCACTTGTTATCATTTTAGCATTTAGCATACTGTTTGTACCAAACGCAAATGCAATTTGGTTATGCATAGTTTTTCCTGGAATGGTATTCGCTACTTCTTATATCATTTTTTATTATCTGATGGAGCGGTTTATTGATCAAAAAATAAAGCTGATTTACCGAAGTATTCATCAAGAAAAAATTGGAAGGCCTTTGTCCAACATGAAAATTGATATGAACAGAGATGTTTTTAGAGAGGTAAATAAAGATGTTGAAAGTTGGGCCCAAGATTACCGTAAAGAGATTTCCAGCCTGAAGGAGCAAGCGAAATTTCGAAGGGACTTTATAGGCAATTTATCGCATGAGCTCAAAACACCGATTACTATTATTCAAGGTAATATACTAACACTGCTTGAGGGAGCCGTTGACGATAAAAACATAAGAAACAAGTTTTTAGAAAAGGCTGCGGACAACGTAGAACGACTAGAAAACCTAACTCGTGACTTAGATAAAATTACCAACCTTGAAGGTGAGGGAATGGACCTATTAGATTTGTCTCGCTTTGATTTGGTGGAATTGGTGTATCAAGTTACTGAAAACCTCAGCGATAAAGCGGAAACAAAAGGTATCAGCCTGGTTGTAAAGATTCCAAAAACCAAAGAGCTTTTTGTAAATGCCGATAAGTCTAAAATTGATCAAGTACTCACCAATCTGATTGTAAATAGCATCAATTATGGAGTAAAAAACGGTCAGACTATTATTCAAATAACCAACCAATCGCCATTAATTGAATTGGAAATTTCGGATAATGGCGTGGGCATAGAAAGTAAAGACCTCCCTAGGCTTTTTGAACGGTTTTATCGCGTAGACAAAAGCCGGTCGAGACACGTTGGCGGAACCGGTCTAGGACTTGCCATAGTGAAGCACATATTAGATGCTCACCACCAAACCATCAGCGTATTGAGTGAAGTAGGAGAGGGATCTAGCTTTACTTTTACACTTGAAAAAGCCTAGTAGGGAATAACCTTAACGGTATCCATTTTTAGCCGCACCTCCAGCCATTTACTCAATTTCTTTTGTTGATCTTCGATCACCTGCTCTTTGGTTCCGGCTTTCCAACGGGCAAAAACTGTAGGTAGTGTATCCATTCTGCCATCAATGATTTTGTGCTCTATGCGTGCAAAGTAATTGGACTCTATCTCAGGATAATTTAGGGCTACCTCGGTATGCAACACATAATCTGGCAAGGAATCTTGATAAACCTTGCCGAGTTGTGTTTTTAACTCATCAATTTCTTTGTTACGTTCTTTCAATACCTCTTGATTCTGCGTAAACATTTCCTCGATAATTCCACTTTTTACCTCGGCTTTTAATTTGCCAGAAAGGTCGTCTTTCAAATCACCAGATATGTCTTTATCTTGCCGAATGATTAACCTGCAATTCTCCAAACCGGCCATGGTCATTTTCGTCTCTAAATCGTTGATTTGAGTTGGAGAAAGACGTTCACCCATCAAAAAGAGTTTTATCGAACTCCCCTCTTTATCGTAGTCTACCATTGAGTTGATAACAGATGTCGACTCTGAATCTATGTGCTCGGTTATGAATTGAGACGCGCGTTGATTAAAAATGGTTTCTTGAATCACATTCCAAAATATGTAAGCACTTGGTGTTAGTACAATTATCACAAAAGCGTAGATATAACGTTTTACTTTTCGCTCTCGCTCGGGATTAATAAAATCAACCTTTGGAAAACCAACATAACGCACCACGACAACAGTTGCAAGGCTAATAAAAATAGAATTGAGTAGGAATAGGTAAAAGGCTCCAAAAAAGTAGTTGAAATGACCCGTGGCTAAACCATAGCCCGCCGTACACAAGGGTGGCATAAGTGCGGTTGCAATAGCAACACCTGGAACGGCATTCGTTTTCTCTTTTCTAGAACTCGCCATAATTCCAGCAAGCCCACCAAATATGGCTACAAATGCGTCTAAAAGTGTTGGAGTAGTTCTGGATAAGAGCTCGTGACTGTCCTCCGCTATTGGCGTTAGCAAAAAGTAAATAGTAGCAGTAGCTACTGAAAAGGCTACCGTAATACCTAAATTCTTTAAAGATCTGGATAATAACTTAATATCCGTAGTGCCCACAGCCAAACCCACGCCTACAATAGGCCCCATTAGGGGCGAAATAAGCATGGCACCAATTATTACAGCTGTTGAGTTTACATTTAAACCAATACTGGCAATGAGTATCGAAAAAATGAGGATGTAGACATTATATCCTTTGAACTCCACATCCTTTTTTATGGCTGCCACGGTATTGTCTATATCAATCCCCTCTCGGATATTCATATAGTGCCGCAAACTGATCAGTATGCTTCGATACGATGTTTTTAAGTGCTCTTTGTGCTGGTTAGGAATTACCCTGTCCACCACATTATCTACTATTTTTTCTGATTTTTTTGAATCGGTATTTTTACCATCCGGATGCTCCTCAGTCGCCATATTAAATCGGAATTAGAATACTATCAAATTTAGACCAATTTTGTTACGGCAATTATTTTCTGAGCCTTATTATTGAATACTGCAAAAACAGAAAAATTAAATGGAGTTTAGAACTGAATTAAACTGGAAAAATTCAATTCCAAAGTTGGACTTTCAAGACAACTTGCTATTGCTGGGCAGTTGTTTTTCCGAAAATATTGGGGAAAAATTTGAGCAAAACAAATTCTGCGTAAACCGAAACCCCAACGGAATAATTTTCCATCCATTAGTTATTTCCGAAATAATATCCCGAGCACTCAGCGAAAAAGAATATACGCAAGACGACCTTCTGATTAATGATCAATACTACTTCTCTTGGTTCCATCACAGTTCATTGCATGCTGCCGACTCGCAAAGCATGTTGGATAAAATAAACGATGCACAAGCTCAATTTAGAAGCCAATTATTATCGGCTAATTTTCTGTTTTTTACTTTCGGAACTGCATTTGGATATACGTTCAATTCGACAAAACAATTGGTAGCGAATTGCCATAAAGTTCCTGCTAACAATTTCACAAAACGGCTCTATCGTTCAGAAGAAATCCTTTCGGATTGTTCCGTTACATTCAATCAATTGTCAAAACTCAACCCTAGTTTAAAGCTCTTCATAACTGTAAGCCCGGTACGTCACATCAAAGACGGAATTATAGAAAATAGCCGTTCAAAAGCTGAATTAATTTCAGCAGCGCACCAATTAGCAGAAAGCCATTCCAATTGGTACTACTTGCCAGCTTTCGAGTGGCTGATAGATGATTTGAGAGACTACCGATTTTACAATTCAGACTTAGTGCACCCCAATTCAATGGCCATTCAGTACCTTTGGGAAAAAATACTACCTAACCTACTCACTGTGGAGGCTCAAAAGACTTTGCAAACGGTTCAAAAAATAAATGCTGCTGTCCAACATAGAGCATTTAGGCCAACATCACATCAGCATCAAAAGTTTATACATTCCACCATTAAACAAGTACTCGAATTGGAAGAGAGTATTCAGCAGCGGTTTAATACCGAGCTATCGATATTAAAACAACAACTTATATGAAAGTAATTCAACTCAAGAAGTTTGGCGCAAGCGGTTCAGAAGCTTTTGAAACTGCCATAAAAGAGGATCCAACACCTGGAAAAAATGAAGTATTGTTAGCAGTAGAGGCATTTGGACTAAACTATGCCGATGTAATGTCCAGAAAAGGAGTTTACAATGACTGCCCGGAGCTTCCCGCTGTACTTGGTTACGAATCGGTTGGGAAAATCATTAATAAAGGCGCAGAGGTTGACTCTGTAGAGATCGGAGATCGGGTAGTTGCTTTCACCCGGTTTGGTTCCTATGCAGAAAAAGTAGTGACCCCTGAATTAGCGGTTGCAAAAATTCCAGCAACTATGAGTAATGGAGAAGCTGTGGCTATGGCTACCCAATATTGCACGGCATGGTACTCCGCATTTGAAGCCATTAATATCTACCCAGGCGAGCACGTTTTGGTGCATGCGGCAGCAGGCGGGGTTGGTACCGCTTTGGTTCAACTGCTCAAATGGAAAGGTGCTATCGTTTATGGAACAGCTAGTAAAGATAGCAAGCTGGAATATATGAAAACCCTTGGAGTAGATTTCCCTATCAATTACGCAACTACTGATTTTGTTGAGGAGATAAGAAAAATTAGAAAAGGGGGTCGAGTGGATGTAATATTTGACCCTGTCGGGGGTTCCAATTTCAAAAAGTCCCTTAAAGTGCTGGATTACGGTGGTAGAATTGTTCCTTTTGGGGCAAGCTCAAGAGAAAAAAAAGGTTTTCTTTCATTGCTTAAAGTTGCCTTCGGTTTCGGGTTTTATTCACCCGCTGGAAATATAATGAAGTCTCAAATATGGGCAGGAGTGAACATGCTGCGTATTGCAGACAATAAGCCCGAACTCATGAACTTTTGCATGCATCAGGTTATAGAATTGTATAAAAAAGGCATTTGTAAACCCCATGTTGGCGGTGTTTACAAGGCAGAGGAAATTGGTAAAGCACACGATTTTTTAGAAAGCAGAAAGAGTATGGGCAAGCTGGTAGTAGAATGGTAGAACAGCACTCAACACCCCTATAATCAATTCGTTAAATACAGGGTATTCGAATTAGCGAAGTTGACTATATAACAATCAGCATCTCATACGCCCCTTAGAATTAACAAAATAAAAATTCTTATTTTGGCTCTATGCATAAAAAAATTGACCCCTTCAGATTCCACTGTTTAGGCATAGTAAATCTAAAAACTCTTGTTCTCTTGTTTACCTTGCTTCCAATTTTTGGCAACGCGCAATCAGACTTTGAGAAAATGAAAGCTGCCGAAGAAGCTTACCGCAAAAAACAAGAAAGCGCTGAAAAAACTTATGCAACAGATTATGAATCCAGGCTGGACAGCCTGCACTTAGAGTATATCAACTATGAAATAGAACGTGAAAAAGAAGTAATAAAATTTGAGGGAAAAAACCTTGACCCTCGGTTAATTGAAAAAGTTGAGGCTCTGGAAGTTAAATTCAATAGAGCTAATACCTTTTTTGAATTGAGTAAAAATCAAACTGTGTTAGAGCAGTTGAAGGAAACTAAAAAAGATCTGGAAAAACAGTTAACGGACTCATTATCAAAAGAACCAAAAAAGAGCACACCTACTGAAAATTCGAGAATAGAGGGAGTGGAGAAAATGTCACGAATTGACACCATAGAGCAGTCAAACCCTAAGCCAATAAGTATAACTCAAGTGCCATTATTACCTGCCGAAGAAAAAAAGATACTAGAACAAGAGTTCGATGCCAATAGACCGATTTATATCCCAATTATGCAAGAAGATTACAGAATTTCATCGCATTTTAACCCCAATCGAATGCACCCAGTTCTTAAAAAACCTAGACCACACAAAGGAATAGACCTAGCCGCCAAAACAAAAACCCCTATTTATGTTACTGCGAATGGCATTGTAGAAATTGCACGGTTTTCTAAGTCTGCTGGTAACTGGGTTATGATAAATCATAAAAACGGATATAAAACCAAGTATTTTCATATGACATCTTTTGTTGTAAAACCTAATCAAGAAGTAAAAGCAGGTGATTTAGTTGGCTACGTCGGAACAACAGGGTACTCATCGGGGCCACATTTGCATTATGAGATAAGACGTCGAAATACTCCATTGGACCCCCATAAGTTTATGGTGATCCATTTTAGTGACACCAAATAATCTGCATGTACACCATACAAAAATCAGAGAAATATGCTAAACAAAATTGACCTCTCCAAAGTTCTCTTTTTAGATATTGAAACTGTACCTCAACAAGAGAGCTACGATAAATTATCGGATAGAATAAAACCACTTTGGGATACCAAGGCTGGTTTTTTGGCTCGCAATGAAGAAAGTCCAAAAGAGCTCTACAACCGGGCAGGGATATACGCTGAATTTGGTAAGATAATTTGCATTTCGGTAGGATACATTCGCGATGATGGCATCCGTTTAAAGTCCTTTGCTGGTGATAATGAACACAAACTGTTAAGCGATTTTTCGGAACTACTCAGCCAATATTACAACAGCCCCAATCAGCTGTTGTGTGCGCACAACGGAAAGGAATTTGACTTCCCTTATATCGCGAGACGCATGCTTATTAATGGAATAATGCTGCCAGAAATTCTAAACATTGCTGGCAAAAAACCATGGGAGGTAAGGCACTTAGACACGCTAGAACTTTGGAAATTCGGGGATTATAAAAATTACACCTCGCTGAATCTCTTGACAGCTATTTTCGATATTCCTACCCCAAAAGATGATATTGACGGCAGTATGGTTGCTTCTGTATATTACCAAGAAAAAAACTTGGACCGCATTACATCCTATTGTGAAAAAGATGTAGTCGCGCTCATTCAACTGATGCGCAAATACAAAAACTTAGAACTGGTGCCAGAAAACAAAATTCAGCACTCTTAACCCCCAAGCTGTTTATTTACCTGAAAACGTGGGTTTACGCTTCTCAATAAATGCAGTAGTTCCCTCTTTAAAATCTTCGGTGCCAAACGACTTGCCGAAAGAACGAATTTCAGCATCAAAGCCATTTATACCGTCTTCAAACCCTGCGTTGATGGCTTCTATTGCAAAACCAATAGCTCGCGGTGAATTTCTAGAGATTTTTACTGCAAGTTTTTGTGCTGTACCCATCAATTCTTCTGGCGCTACGCAATGATTTACCAATCCAATTTGTTCTGCTCTGGCGCCATCAATCATTTGCGCCGAAAACACTAACTCGTTTGCTCTTCCTCGACCAATAAGCTGAGGCAATCGCTGTGTGCCGCCATATCCTGGAATTACGCCAAGCGAAACTTCAGGTAATCCCATTTTAGCGTTTGATGAGCATATTCGTATATGTGCACTCATAGCCAACTCCAATCCACCACCCAAGGCAAAGCCATTTACAGCAGCAATTACAGGTGTATTTAAGCGCTCTACTAAATTGAACAGTTTGTCCTGACCTTGCTGAGCTAATTCGGCACCTTCTTCAACACTGAAATTTGCAAACTCCTTTATATCAGCACCAGCAACAAAAGCTTTATCCCCTGATCCAGTAACTATTATTGCGCGAATGTCGCTATTTGCTTCACCGGACTTAAATGCGGCACTCAACTCTTCAATGGTTTGCTTATTTAAAGCATTTAATTGCTTCGGTCTGTTAATAGTAATGGTCTGGATGCTTTCTTCTTGTTCTACAAGTATATTTTGGAATTCCATAGGGCTAAATTTAGTTTAGCAAAATTAAAAAACAACAGGTGCTATGAAAAGTCTTTAGTGCTTTGTTCGAACTATCTAAACAAATTAATTTCACCGCCATAAAAGTGGTACTCATCAGTATAATCCAACACCTTTGCCTTATACAAATAAACCCCAACTGGAGCCATTTCTAGCGTACGATGATCCATTCCATTCCAACCAGTTTTGGGATCATCGGTAGTAAATATTATGTGCCCCCATCGGTCAAAAATTTCCAACACATACTCCTTAGATCCAATCACAACTGGTCTAAAAGTTTCGTTTCTACCATCTGTATTTGGAGTAAAAGAGTTCGGCGCAAAAAACGCATACTCATTCTCCACCTTGACACGTTTAGATAAAGTATCGGTGCAACCCCGTTGATTGGAAACCATCTGACTCACCCTAAAAACACCTGGTGTAGCAAAACTGAACGTACCGCTACAAGCCGTTTCGGCATTGGACTTTCCAAGATATAATTTGCAGTCATCTGCATCCCTAGGATTACTAAATACATTGATTTCTGGATTAAAAATACTTAGAACGGTATCGCTTAAATAAAAATCTGCTTGCGGGCTTTCATAGACTTCAATAGGAAAAACAACTGGGCCAAGAGTGTCAATGCATTTATCTGTGGTATAGGTTAATAAAGAAATCGTGTACTTACCTGGTGCATCAAGTCTCCAACGCTCCTTTACATTTGTTGAGTTGCTTGATGACTTTAATAGGCGACCAAACGTCCAAATTGTTTCCAGCTCTGAGGCTGCTTCTGATATATTCTCCATTTGAACCAGCAGTGGAGCACAACCCTTTAAGTTCCTGCTCGCCGTTTTCAAGGTTGGGTTTTTTACTACCTCAGGAAATATTTTTGCCGAGGCAGAACAAATTGCGTGCTTCATTTCCAGCTTCACCTCAAAACTGCCCAGTTCATTGTATGTTATAGTATCGGTAAAACGGCCTGTGTCATTTACAGTGCCGTTGCCAAGCATCATGGTCCAATCCATTTTAGTGTAAGGCTCAAACGTACCGGTAGCTTCAAATTCAAATTCTGGATTGGACAAGCACGCGTAAAGATTACCTGTAATTTCTGGCTTCAACTGTGGATACACATAAATGGTTTTTTCAATAGTATCGGCACACTTATATTGAGGGTTGGCAATGAGCCTTATTGTATACGCCCCAGTATCTGGAAATACAACTGTAGGTATCTCTGCCGATGATTGTAATATACCTGGGTTTTGTAAATCAAAATCCCAATTAAACGTTCTGGAAGTGATGCTGGTATTATCAAACGTTAATTCCATACCTTGACACTTATCCGGAGCTACAAAATTGGCCTCCGTATTGGATTCACAAATAACAATGTTCACTTGAAACTCTCTTCTTGTTTCACCTATTTTAATTCCATTTCGGTATTCTTCAACGCAAATGCCATATAAATACTGTCCCAGTTGAAGCGGAGTTCCAGAAATCAAACCAGTATTTTGATCAATTTGAAAAGGTGAAGCCAAGTTAAATGGATTGTTCGCCGAGTGCCCTCCACTCCAAGGCACCGCACTGTAGGGTGGTTTGGTTGCCGGAATAGGCATTATACTATTCGGTGGGCCTGGCGTTCGAATAACATTTCCTCCACCGGTATACGGATCGCAAAATTTATATACAAGTGAGTCTCCTTCAGGATCTGTGGCACTGTGGTCAAATCTAAATTCACTACCCAAACAAATTGCCAATGGCGGAGAGTTTTTAAAAACAGGCGAACTGTTGCAACCTGAAGACAATGCTCCCGCTATTTTAGTGGTAATTGTAGTTCCAACCGCATCAGGCGTGCTAATATTTCTAAGAGAGCTATTTCTACAACACCTCTGATAACTCACAGTGTATCCGTCAAAATTTGGGGGTAATGTAACTGTCGCTGTGTAAAACCCTTTTTGCACACAAACACCAGTTGGTACCGTAAAACAAGGGTCGTAAATATCGGCTGGAATTTCCTGAATATTTAAAGGTCTCAAGACTAAGTTGGTAAATAAAGTATCGTTGTAAATGGCAATATTTCCTGGGTCATCGTACTCGGCCCCCTCAGACCCACAATCACGATAAATAGTCATTATGATTTCATAGGTATTTCCACCCAAACAGCGATAAGTTAAATCTCCACCAACAATATGATAGGCTTTTGTGCTTAAATTAAAACACAGCAATGGGATCAATATGTAAAATATTCGCCTCAACATTTTGAATGGTGAAGATACAATGAATCTTCGGCATACTTTTAGTAACAAACTGAATATGTGATTAGTTTGTATCGTATCATTCATTTTTCGTATTAAATTTAAGTTTTCTTGTTTTGAATTAATAATTTCACCCCATGAAAATAAAAGCACTCATTTTAGCCTTTACTGTATTTCAAGTTAGCCTTTCGGCTCAAGAAATTGATTTTGTAAAACTGGATCGTTATATAAAAAAGTCCATGCGAGACTTTAAAATGCCCGGTCTTGCAATTGGAATTGTGCAAGGTGGTGACATCGTTTTTCAGCAAGGATATGGATATAATATGGTGGGAGAAGATACCCGCACCAGCACCAACTCCATGTTTGGTATTGCTTCTTTGTCAAAAGCCTTTACAGCTGCGTCGATTGGAATGTTAGTTGAAGATGGAAAGCTAAACTGGAACGATAAAGTAACCAAGCACCTGCCCGATTGGAAGTTGAGTGACCCAGTGGTAACAAATATGATGACTATTGAAGATTTATTGTGCCACCGAAGTGGGCTAAAAACATTTGATGGTGACTTGTTGTGGTACGGTTCTAACTATTCTAGGGAAGAAATCATAACGCGCATTCGACACTTGCCGCTCTCCTTTGAATACCGAAACGGGTTTGGCTATCAAAACATTATGTATATCACTGCAGGAGAGGTTATTGAGAAAGCTTCTGGTATGTCATGGGATAAATTTGTCGATACCCGGATTTTAAATCCGCTGGGGATGACTCAAACGGTTTCTTCTATTACCAAATACAAAGAGAACACCAAAATTGCTTACCCTCATTTGAACCGTGTTCCTCAAAAGTTATTGAATTACGATAATAGCGGAGCGACAGCAGCCTTAAACTCAAACATGGTAGACATGCTCACATGGTCTATGTTCTGGTTAAATGAAGGCATTCACCATGGAGATACCTTACTCAAGTCAAGTACAGTTCGAAAAATTTTCAGTTTAGAAACTCCGTTAACTGTTTCTGGTTTCGATCGACGAAATGGTACACATTTCAAAGGGTATGGCTTGGGCTGGTTCTTAATGGATTACCAAGGAAAAAAAATAGTACATCATGGCGGTGGACTACCGGGGTATATAACGAAGGTTGCCTTAGTTCCTGAAGAAGATATGGCTATAGTTGTCCTTAGTAATGATATGTCTTCTATCTGCACAGCGCTTATGTATAAAATACTTGATGAAGCTTTTGGAGATAAAGCAAGCAGAGACTGGTCCAAGGAATTTTCTGGTTATGCTAAGGTTTCTGATTCGTTGAAACAAGTAAAAATCAATAAGCAAAACGAGACGCGAAAAACAGGTACTACTCTTTCTGCCCCTTTAGAAGCCTATGCAGGTACTTTTGAGGATAAGTATTATGGAAAAGCGACCGTTACTATTGAGGGTAAAGGAAAAAGAGCTCAGCTAAAGTTAGTTCTAGAGCCTGCTAAAGAGCTTTTTATGGCAACATGTGAGCACTGGGAAAACGACACCTTTGTTTTTAAATTCAACGATGAGTTTTTACCTCGTGGATTTGCAAACTTCAACGTTGAGGGGGATCAGGTAGTAGGCTTTACCATTGATTTACCAAATCCAGATTTTCACTTTTCGAACTTAGATTTTAAAAAGTTATAAAGTTCTTCTTAGCTTAAAATATGCATACGCTCCGAGTCCATTTTTACAAACGTAAAAAGTAGAATAGTAAAAGCCCACAAGCTGGAACCCCCGTAGGAGAAAAACGGTAACGGAATTCCTATAACAGGTGCTAAACCAATTGTCATTCCTACATTAATTGCTAAGTGAAAAAAGAAAATACTAGCCACACAATAACCATATATGCGAGAAAAGGATGAGCGCTGCCGCTCAGAAACAATAATTATCCGAAATAATAGAACTAAAAACAATACTATAACTACAAGTGACCCAACGTAGCCCCATTCCTCCCCTACCGTACAAAAAATGAAATCTGTGCTTTGCTCAGGTACAAAGTTGAATTTTGTTTGGGTTCCTTGTAAAAATCCTTTTCCAAACACACCACCTGAACCAATTGCAATCATCGATTGATGCACATTATATCCAGCGCCAGTAGGGTCGTGTTCTATTCCTAATAACTCATTTATTCTTGATTGTTGATGTGGCTTTAATACGTCGTTAAATAAATAATTTACTCCGTAGATATAGCCGGCAATTACACCAAATACCAGCACGAGTAATAACCTTATTCTCTTAACCTTCTTAAATAATTGATACATCAACAAACTAATGATTCCTATTACGGAAATCATAAGAGTTTGCCCCGATATTTGAAAATCGAAGGGTAAGTTAAAAGTGGTATAATTGAGCAATAATGCCAACACAAATAGCACTGCAGCTCCCAAACCTATGAGCAATATATTTCCACTTAACCCTTCTCGATACATTACAAATATGAAGGATGCGTACACCAGTACTGAACCTGTGTCTGGTTGCAGCAAAATGAGCGCTGCTGGAATTGCCAATAGAAGAAAAGCCTTTATTCTCACGATTATGCCTTGAAATTTTTTTCCAAGCGAACTCAAGTAATACGTTAATGCGAGTGCCGTTCCATACTTAGCAAACTCAGAGGGTTGAAATGAAAACCCACCGAAAGTATACCACGATTTTGCTCCCTTAATTTCAGTACCCACAAGCAGTACGCCCACCAACAACAGCATGCAGAAGATGTAAATGGGATATGCCAATCTAGAGAAAAACCTGGGATCTAACATAAGCACAACCCAAACCAGCAAATAACTGGTAACTATCCACATAAGCTGCTTTCCGTACGACATACTCATATCAAGTATGGATTGGTGTTCCTCGTTGTAAGTGGCTGCGTAAATATTAATCCAACCCATAAAAACTAAGGCTGTAAAAACCCAGAATATAGTCCAATCGATATTTTGGAATATGCTACTTTTTGCCCTCATATATTTCTAAAAATTGAGCATCAGTAATGCGTTTTTCCTTCTTGGGGCGTTTTATTTCACCGGTCAGGTACTGTTCTATCATGAGACTGCTAATCGGAGCTGCCCATGTGCCTCCAAAATCAGAGTATTCTACATACACTGCAATCGCTATTTTAGGGTTTTCTTTGGGCGCAAATGCCATAAAAACTGAATGATCGGGCCAAGGGTCGTTCTGCACTGTACCTGTTTTTCCACAAATTACTATACTGTCCATTCTTGCTCTGCGCGCTGTGCCTCCAGTTTCATTTACCACCTTGTACATTGCCTCAACCACTGGGTTAAAATAAGACGCATCTACTTCTGTATCCACTCGCTCGGTAAATTCTTTTCGCTTTATTGAGTCTTGTCCAATGGACTTAACAAGGTGGGGTTGGTAGTAATACCCCTTGTTGGCAATAATTGCAGCCAAGTTTGCCATCTGTATTGGAACGACCTGTAGCTCTCCTTCGCCTATACTATTAGAATATATCGTTGAAAACGCCCATCTATTCTCGCCATACCATTTATCGTAAAACGCTGGAGTTGGAACTAAGCCCTTTTTCAAGCCCGGTAAATCCGTTTCTAAACGAATGCCGAAGCCAAATTTCTTTACACGCTTTTGCCATATATCCAAACCTAAGTTAGCGTCCTTAAAAATGTTAGACCTTTCTCCTCGTTGTATAAGACGCTTGTATACCTGATAAAAATATGGATTACAACTGTGTTGTATTGCCCCTACCAAATCATCGTTTGTATGGGAGCCATGGCAGCCAATGATTGACCGGTTGCACCTAAAACGGGTTTCTTCTCTAATCACTCCTTCATCAAGAGCAACTAAGGATTGAACAATTTTAAAAATAGATCCTGGCCGATACATAGCATTGATTGTTCTATTGAACAAAGGATTCAACGAATCATTCTGCTGCAGGATTTTATAATTCTTTGAACGCGGTCTGCCGACTAATAAGTTAGGGTCGTAACTGGGGGCCGAAACCATAGCTAAAATCTCACCCGTTGCTGGTTCAATAGCCACAATACTCCCCCTTTTACCTTGCATTAACTTTTCTCCGTAGGCTTGCAGATCCCTATCAATAGAGCTTATTAAATTTTTACCAGCTATAGGCAGCGTATCGTATATTCCGTTACGGTAGCTACCCTTTACACGGTTGTGGACATCTACCATCAATACTTTTTTACCACGAGTTCCTCTCAGCACCTTTTCATATTCCTTTTCGAGACCCCGTTTGCCAATATAATCGCCACTTTTATAATAGTTGTCACGCATAATATCCGATGAACCAACCTCCGAGATATAGCCTAGTATGTGAGCCGATGTGGCTTTGGGGTATTTCCTTAAGGTTCTCTTTTCACCATAAAACCCATTGAACTTATACAAGCGTTCGGATACTATTGCCCATTGGTTTGCAGGTATTTGTTTTTGAAAAACTGAAGGACGATACCTACTGTATTTTCGGGCTTTTTTCATCTTCTCTAAAAAAACCGTATCCGAAATGGCTAGCAATTTGCAGAATGCAAGTGTATCAAAATCACTCACCTTTGAAGGAACTACCATCAAATCATACGCAGCTTCGTTGTATACCAGTAACTTTCCATTTCTGTCATAAATAAGCCCTCTAACTGGGTACTGTGTTATGGTTCTTAAAGCTTGATTATTGGCAGATAATTGATAGGAATCATCAACAACCTGAATAAAGAAAAGCCTACCTAAAAAAATTATTCCAATGGTTAGGAATATGCCGAGAATAACGAATTTTCTATCCTCAAACGGCTTCATGTGCTTCGATTAGGCTTATAGACAAACAGCTGAGCAATAAAAACTAGCAGCAGGGTAAAAAGGGCACTACCGAGAGTTCTCCAAAAAACCGATAACATTTCCGACAACCGAAAGGCCTCTAAAAGTTGCAACGTAAAGTGATGAATAAACACCATAATGGCTGCATAGGTAAAAAACCAACTAAAGCCCATAGTGCTCCAATTGGGTTTTGAATTGAATTCATAACCATCTCGTGGCGCTAAAAACCTCAACACCAGTGGACGCAAGTAGGCAGCAAAAACACTAGAAAATGCATGTAGCCCCCAACTTGAGGAGAACAAATCCACAGATAGCCCCAACACAAATGCTAGCAGCAATACTAGGTTTTTGTTGTACTCCACAGGTAATAGAATGATAAAAAGGACGTAAAAGTAGGCTGTAGCAAAATTGAAGGCGTGGACATTATTTAAGACCAATGCTTGCAGCAGCACAAGAAAAACAAATTGAAAGCCAAATTTAAAAACAGAACTAATCATCTTCTTGTGTTTGACTTAGTTCTACTTCTTTTTGTTCCATCAGCATTTTGTTGCTTATCGCAAATACATAAGACAGTTTCCTGAAATCTGTACTGAGTTGGACATTAATTTCATAAAAATCTGTGCCCTCAATAGGCTCATAATTTGAAATGGTACCAACCAGTATATCCGGCGGAAAAATGCCACCAGAGCCTCTAGTTACGACCGTATCGCCAATAGCTATTGTAACATGTGAAGGGATATCGTTTAATTGCATCAACCGGTCAGAACTTCCATCCCAAGTTAACACGCCAAAATAATCCAGCGCTTTCAGTTTTGCACTAACATGTGTTCTAGAATGCAATACGGATATTACACTCGAGTAATGCTCCGATACATTTTTCACTATTCCAACTACTCCCTCGTTACATACAACACCCATTTCTGGGGCTATTCCATTTGCCGAACCTTGATTTAGAGTAAGATAGTTATTGCGTTTGGCTACGGAACTGTTTATCACCCTTGCTTTTGTGTAGATATATTGCACACGATACAAACTGTCGTCGATAATTTTATGCCACGGAGTAAGTCCAAAATGAGAAACTTTTTGTTCTGATTTCAATTCAGCGATTTCTGCGGCTAAATTATCGTTCACCTCTTTTAAACTCAAGTAGTCTTTGGTTTCTGCAATAAGTTCAAAGGCACCACCTGTGAGTTCATTGGCATGACCAAGGAAGTTGGCCCGTTGAAACGAATTATTCTGAACCAATAAGAAAAAAGCAATAACTTGTAATCCAAGAAATAAGAGGGTAAAATGCTGTCTCCAAATAAATTGTAGAAGGTTACGCACGCACTACTCTCCCAATTAAATTACTTGATTAAGAAATTAAAGTTATCCGCATTCTTCAATGCTATTCCAGTACCTCGGGCTACCGCTCTTAGCGGATCTTCTGCTACATGAACCGGCAACTTAGTTTTCATACTGATTCGTTTGTCCAACCCTCTGAGCATAGAACCACCTCCCGCCAAGTAAATACCTGTTTTATAAATATCAGCAGACAACTCAGGTGGAGTCATTTCCAATGCTGAAAGTATTGCTTCTTCAATCTTAGAAATGGATTTATCTAATGCATGAGATATTTCAACAAACGAAACGTGAATTTCTTTAGGTATACCAGTCATTAAATCCCGACCATGCACCGCATAATCTTCTGGAGCATCATCCAATTCTGGTAAGGCTGCACCCACCTCAATTTTTATGCGCTCAGCGGTGCGCTCTCCAATCAAAATATTATGCTGACGCCTTAGGTAGTCTTCAATATCAGAGGTAAATTCATCTCCCGCAACGCGTATGGACTTATCACAAACAATTCCTCCTAATGCAATTACCGCAATTTCTGATGTACCACCACCTATGTCGATAATCATATTACCCATAGGCTCTTCTACATCTATACCAATACCGATGGCAGCTGCCATGGGTTCATAAATCAAATACACCTCTTTAGCTCCAGCATGCTCAGCAGAGTCTTTTACTGCTCGTTTTTCAACTTCAGTAATTCCAGAGGGTATACAAATCACCATCTTTAATGAGGGTTGAAAAATTCTGCGTCCAGAATTAATCATTTTGATCATACCCTTTATCATATGCTCTGCAGCATGAAAATCTGCAATCACACCGTCTTTTAAGGGGCGGGTAGTTTTTATGTTTTCGTGTGTTTTACCATGCATTTGCATCGCCTGTTTACCCACCGCGATAAACTTGGCCGATATTCGATCTTGAGCCACAATAGATGGCTCATCCACCACAACTTTATCGTTGTGAATGATTAGCGTATTTGCCGTTCCTAGGTCAATCGCTATTTCTTGGGTAAAAAAATCAAATAAGCCCATTTGTGCCTCCTATAATCCTAATGTTTAAAATGTCTTGTTCCAGTGACTACCATTGTCATCCCTTGAGTGTTGCAATAATCAATACTCAATTGGTCTTTAATTGAACCTCCCGGTTGAATTACTGCATGAATTCCAGCTTTATGGGCTATTTCTACACAATCTGGGAAGGGAAAAAACGCATCCGAAGCCATTACCGCACCGTGCGTGTCGAAGTCAAATGCTTTTGCCTTGTTGATGGCTTGGTTTAATGCATCTACTCTACTCGTTTGTCCTGTTCCGCTAGCCAGTAATTGACCATTTTTAACCAGCACTATGGTGTTTGATTTGGTGTGTTTAACCAATTTATTGGCAAAAATCAAATCGGCTACTTCCGCAGAACTTGGCGCATTGTTAGTTACTGTTTTAAAGTCTTTTTCAGTTTCGCTATTTACATCACGCTCTTGGACTAAAATACCATTTAAGCTCGACCGGTATATTGTGTTGGGCAACTCAGTTTCCTTTTTAACGAGAATTATTCGGTTTTTTTTCTGCTTCAATACCTCTAAAGCATCCTCAGAAAAGGAAGGTGCAATAATTACCTCAAAAAATAATTTATGAATTTCTTCCGCTGTCTGCAAATCCACTTCAGTGTTGGTAATTAAAATGCCACCAAAAGCAGAAACAGGATCTGCCGCTAAAGCGTCATTCCAAGCTTCTAAAACCGTTTTTCTTGTTGCAAAACCACACGCATTATTGTGTTTCATTACACCGAAAGTGGGGTCGCCATCTTTAAAATCTTCCATCAAACACACTGCCGCATCAACGTCCAACAAGTTGTTGTATGAAAGCTCTTTTCCATTGAGTTTATCAAATAACTCGTCTAAATTCCCGTGGAAACTTGCCTTTTGATGTGGGTTTTCTCCATACCTCAGCGACTGAGCGTTATTCTCCGATAGCCGAATAAAATCTTGATTATAGTCCCTATTAAAATAAGCTGAAATGGCGCTGTCGTAATGTGATGAGACTTTGAAAGCTTCTAGTGCTAACTCTTTTCTGTCGGATAACTTTGTACTTCCTTGCTCTTCGTTTAAGAGATTTAAAAGCCTACCATACTGGTTCATTGAAGGTACAATGACCACATCTTTAAAGTTTTTTGCCGCAGCTCTGATCAATGAAATGCCACCAATATCTATTTTTTCAATTATCGCCTGTTCCTCATCCGTACTGGCAACTGTTTCCTCGAAGGGATACAAGTCAACGATTACAAGGTCTAACTCAGGAATCTCAAATTCTTTCAACTGCTCATTATCTGAATCCAGATCTCTTCGAGACAAGATTCCACCAAATACCTTAGGATGCAAAGTCTTGACCCTTCCGCCCAAAATGGAGGGGTAAGAAGTTAAATCTTCCACTCGCTCCACAGCGACACCTAACTTTTCAATGAACGTTTGCGTTCCTCCAGTGGAGTAAATTGTAACTCCCAATTCGTCCAATTTTCGGACGATTGGCTCTAAACCATCTTTACTAAACACTGAAATCAGTGCATTTTTTATCTTTTTTTCTTCCACTTTTAACGCTATTGGATTTGAAGTTACCACCTTTCGAAAAGAATATCGGCATAAACTGTTAATTATCAAGGCTTTAAAAAACCTAAAGTGTCACACCAATTTTACTCAACTCAGCTATGCAATTTTAGCAATAAACCATGGGCCAATTACCTATATAACCTCCACAAAATCAACAATGTTGATAAAAGCTTTCAAATGTTTAAAACCATTTATGAGTCTTGGCGAGTAAAACATAAGTTTTGGTGGATTTAATGAATAATTTCGCCTACTTAACAATTAAACTGAAATTTATGAAAATACAAACTATCGGAATAGGTTTGGCAATGTTGCTAATGTCTACCGCAAACGCACAACAAATTAAAACACCGCAACCAAGTCCTTATGGAGAAGTAGAGCAAGTTATTGGACTAACAGAAGTAGAGTTGTCTTACAGCCGTCCTGGAGTAAAAGACCGCACTATTTTCGGAGACTTGGTTCCTTACGGAAAAATTTGGAGAACGGGAGCTAATGCAGCGACCAAAATCGAAGTGGAAGGTGATGTAATGCTTTCTGGTAAAAAATTATCAAAAGGTAAATATTCTGTATTTACTATTCCAGGAAAAGATGAGTGGACCGTTATCATTAATTCGGATTCGAAAGCTTCGGTAAGTCAATACAAAGAAGATAAAGATGTATTGCGTTTTACAGTTAAACCAATGAAGACGGCTTCAAAGGTTGAAACTTTTACTATGTTGTTCGCAAACGTAACTTCAAATTCAGCAGATTGGCAAATCATGTGGGAAAATACTATGATTTCCATACCCGTATCGGTAGAAGTAGATAAAGCAATCATGAGCAAAATTGCGGCTGTAACAAGCGGACCTAGTTCAAGAGACTTATATGTTGCTGCTAAATATTACTACGATAACGATAAAGACATCAAACAAGCTTTAGCATGGATCAACCAATCTGTTGAAATGGATGGCGACGATCAAAAGTTTTGGGTGGTCTATTGGCAGGCTATGATTTTAGCAAAATCTGGTGACAAAAAAGCGGCAATTGCAGCGGCCGAAAAATCTAAAGGTTTGGCAGAAGCAGCCAAGTACGATGCGTATGTGAAGAAAAATGACCAATTGATCAAATCGCTTAAATAATTGATTAAAAGTCTTTTAATAGCACTTAAAAAACTCGCAGCAATACTCATTGCTGCGAGTTTTTTTTCTTGTTCAAACGAGCCAAAGGACAATACAGCCTTAAGTTTCGACAACAACCCCATCTTCTATGAAGTAACAGGTAAGGGGCCATTAACCTTAATTTTTGTGCATGGCCTAGGTGCTGACCACAGTTATTGGGACAGCCAAAAAAGTTTTTTTAAAGACAAATACCAAGTTGTTACGCTTGATTTAGCTGGACACGGAGCTTCGGGAAAAGTGAGAAAGAATTGGACTCCTGAAAACTACTCAAAAGACGTGATGGCCGTTATGAACGAGCTACAATCTGAAAATATTGTGCTTATCGGCCACGATATGGGAGACGAAATCATATTGAGAGCGAGTAGAACAACTCCTAATAAAATGTTGGGTATGATTGGAGTCGATAACTTTAAATCCATAGATATTGTAAATGAGGACTCGTTGCGCAAGGCTGAGGATCGCTTTTTTAATATTATGCAAAAAAGTTACAAGCTGGGTGCTGAATTTTATGTAGCTGAGTATTTATTTTCACCTTACTCCAACCCTAGAATAATTAAAAAAGTAATTGGTGATATGCAAAACCTGAAGCCCGCAGTAGGAATTGGGACTTTGGAATACTTGTTTAAGGATACAAAAAGTGAAAAAACATTTTTAAGGAATATAACAGCACCGCTTTACCTGATTAATAGTGATTATGCATACACAGATACAGCGGCTTTAAAAAAGTATTGCTTTTATGGGTACGATATTACCTACATAAGAAATATTGGACATTACCCCATGCTTGAGGCTCCAAGTAAATTGAACAATGCCTTAGCCCAATATTTAATGCGTATTGAAAATCGTCACATAAGAAAAAAGAAATAATTTAAGATATGAGTGACACGGTAACCCCTTGCCCAAATTGTAGAGGAACCTATGCTTATCCCATGGATAGCTTGATGCTTTGTCCAGAGTGCGGATATGAATGGAACCCAACGGATAGCCCTACTGAAGAAAGTAATAAGGTTATAGATGCAAACGGGAATGAGTTGCAAAACGGGGATACCGTAATTGTATTAAAAAACTTACCTGTTAAAGGTGCACCAGGCCCTGTGAAAGCGGGAACCAAGGTAAAGAACATCCGTTTGGTAGACGAAGACCACAACATTGCTTGCAAAATTGACGGTTTTGGAGCTATGGGATTGAAGTCGGAATTTGTAAAAAAGGCTTAACCTCCGTACATCAAACGGCCAATCATAAAGTAAATAAAAAGCCCAACTATATCGTTTACAGTAGTTATAAAAGGCCCTGTGGCTAAAGCTGGGTCAATCTTGTAGCGATCTAAGGTTAAAGGTATTATTGTTCCAAATAAAGCTGCAATAACTATAACCGCCAATAAAGCCAAACTGACGGTATAACTTAAATTTAAGGAGTCTCCAAAAATCACATTGTAAATCAAGACCAGTATGGCACATGCCAGCCCATTTATTAATGCAACACTAAATTCTTTTAGCAACTTGGGTACAATTCCTCCAAGTCCCATACTATTGTTAGCCAGTCCCTGCACCACAATTGCTGAGGACTGAACACCTACGTTCCCACCCATGGCTGCAACTAACGGAATAAAGAAAGCCATTTCTGGATACAGTTGTATGTCTCCCTCATAAATGCCGATAACCCGAGCTCCAAAAATACCACCTATCAAACCCAAAACAAGCCAAGGCAATCGAGCACGAGTAAGCAGCCAAACACTGTCCGTAGACTCTACATCTTCGCTAATACCCGAAGCCATTTGGTAATCCTTATCCGCTTCTTCTCGAATTACATCTACCACGTCATCAATCGTAATTCGACCAATTAAGCGATGCAAATTATCCACTACAGGCAAGGCTACTAAATCGTATTTTTCCATAATGCTCGCAACCTCTTCGGTACTATCACTAGCCTTTACCCAATGAATATCCGAAACATAAACATCTGAAATTTTAGCATTGGTTGGTGCTACCATCATTTTTTTTAGCGCCAATCTACCCTTTAGGCGGTTCTTTTCATCGGTTACGTAAACCGTATAGACATTTTCAATATCCTCAGCTTGTTTACGCAACTCCAAAATACTGTCTGTAACGGACATGTGGTCAAAAACTCGAACCATTTCCTTGCCCATAATAGCACCGGCCGTACCTTCTTCGTAATTTAATAGATCAACGATTTGACTGGCTTGGTCTATATCATCTAAGTGAGAAATTACCTCTTCTTTCCTTTCTTCAGAAAGTTCTTGAATAAGGTCGGCTGCATCATCTGTTTCTAGATTCTCAACAAAGTTTTCGGCAATCTCGGTTGCAGAATACGCCTCTAATAAGTCTTTTCTATTGTCCTCATCTAAATGTGTTACGGTATCGGAGGCTCGGTCAGGTTCAATATACTGAAGAATAATCTTGCACTCCTCAGTTGAAAGTTCATTTAGGATTTCGGCTACATCTACTGCATGCAGCTCATTAAAGAGGCCAATTAAACGATTTTCATCATTGGCAGCAGCGGCTTCTTGAATTTCACTGAGATATTCTCTTGTAAGCTCAAACTGCATATATCTGCCTCCAAATTTTTACGTTATAAATAGTTCGCTCACAAAGTTATAGTTATTACTGAGCAAAAAAAGTACTGCTAGCTTTGATGCAAGGCCAGAGTAATGTCCACAAATTCGTCCACACTCAAAGTTTCTGCTCGTCTATCACCGTATGGTACCTGAAGTTTATTTGGATTGATTGGTTTAAGCGCGTTATTTAAAGTCTTTCGACGTTGGTTAAAGGCTGTTTTTACGGTTTGAACGAATTTATCGATATCACAATTTAGCCGAGAAACCTTATTACGCTTCATTCTCAGTACACCGCTTACTACTTTTGGGGGAGGAAAAAATGCATCGCGCTGCACATCAAATAAATACTCGATATCATAAAACGCTTGTAACAACACACTCAAAATTCCATATGATTTTGAACCAGGTTTTGAAGCCACTCTTTGAGCGACCTCTTTCTGAAACATTCCAACCAATTCAGGTACTTGATTTCGCTGATCGAATACTCTAAATAGAATTTGAGAGGAAATATTATAGGGAAAGTTTCCAATGATTGAAATAGGTTCTGTGCTCACTTCAGCAAGTTTTACTCGCAAAAAGCTTTGTTCTAGTAATTGATAATCTGGTACGCCTAGCTCATTAATCAAAAACTCAATAGACTCCTCGTCAACCTCGCATAGCCAGAGGTTTTTAAGGTCTTTTTTGATTAAGTATTGAGAAAGTACACCTGTTCCTGGGCCGATTTCCATTACCTGTGCAGTTGGATCGTAGCTAAGCGCATCAACTATCTTGAGCGCGGTAGGTAGGTCGTTTAAAAAGTGTTGTCCTAGGTGTTTTTTTGGCCTTACCATTACACCTCTTCAAGTAATGTTCTAAAGGCAACAAACTTTCCAGAATACTTATCGTTGTGTTCTTTCTGCAATCTTGGTGCGTGGTTGTCTTGATATTCCTTTAAATTCTCCCAAGAGGTGGTGCTATACTGAATACTAAAGGTTTTACCATCTTCGTCATCCACCAGCACTTTCAAAATATTATTTGCAGTAAAAAGTCCTGTTTTCATTACGTCTGGGATGTGTGTTTCTTTCATCCACACCAACCAGTCCTCATGAACGGAATTGTCAACTTTTACGGTAACGTTATAAACTATCATGCTTTAGTATTTTAAGTATTAAAGGTTATCTCCACGTAATTTACGAAAGCGTTTTCTGCTCTCCGTTGCAAATAAACTGTCTTGATAATCGGTAATAATAAGTTGGTATAGCTCTTTTGCTTTTTCTGAATTATTCAGCTGGTTTTCATTTAATTCGGCTAGATGAAAAATGGCTTTATCCGCTAAAATATCTTGCGAAAAAAAAGTTTTGATATCCACTAAAAATTTAGCTGCATCTTCAAATTTGCGCTCCTTCATGGCCATTTCGTAACGTAAAAACAGTATTTCATCTTCTAGGGCATGTCCAGGGTATTTGACCTTTATGCTATCGAGCTTTTCTCGGGCTTCTACCATTTTGTTTTGAAACAACAGTAAATCTGCATCAGCATAGAGTTTAAGCGGCACTGTGGTGGTATCTACCGTACTATTGTCTGTAATAATTACCGATAACAACATAGCGTCGTTTGCAATGAGCTTTGTTGTTGCGCCTTTTAGAATATCCAATTGGGCTTTGGCTAAATCAAAGTTTCCCGTGTAAAAATGAACTTTCGAACTCTTAAACTTTGCCATTTCGCCCAGGTAGTCGTATTTAAACCCTTTATCTACCTGCCCATATACCAGTGACGCATCCCAAATGTATCCTGCCGCTAACAAAGCATCACCATACTCCAATTTTATTTCTGCAACCGTATGAGCTGGAACACCCGGTATGGCCAAAGCCTCTTCGTAAGTATCCAAGCCTGGCTCTAATCGCTTCTGAAAGAAACACTGCACATAGGCCTTTTGCCGCAGCAGGGCAGCTGTAGCAGTAGACTTCCCAAATAGTTGAATGGTTTTATCAAAATCACTAATAAGTTGCACAACATCAGCTGAGTCTATGGCACCCCCGGCAGAGAGTTGATCATAACGCACCATCAAGCCCCCAATACGCGCATCTGCATAGTAAGGACCTTCCGGACCAACCTTAACCACATATGCATAAGCATCTGCTGCTACTTCATACTGCTTATTGTTTGCCAGTGTCTGTGCGAGGTTATATACTCTTCTGCCCTCTTCTGACAATCGTCGGTCTAGTGCTTTAACCTGAATAAAGGTTGCCGACCAATTGGACTCTTGCATATAAAGCCAAATCAACATTTCGGAGAACACTATTGAATTTGGATTTTGATTGATGCGTTGAATTAGTGCTTTTTTTAGTGCATTGTTAGCTGGACTATCTTGCTCATTGGCAGAAGTTTTATTCAGAAGTCCTTCAACTGTCTTTAAATAACTAGGATTTAACGCCAACAGATTGAGCAACTCTTCTGCCATTTCATCGTAACGCTCCAAACGGTAATATACATCTGCAATTTCGGTATTGAACGGGTAGGTATTTTTCATAAGCGACCTACCCTTTTTATATACACTCAGAGCCTCCTCTGTGTATTTATAGTCCAAAAATGCATTCGCCAACTCCACAATTATTTGATAATTGGGCACTATATTTTTAATGAGCTTTTTAAACTCTTTTTGCCTAGATTTTTGATCTTCTTCTAGCTCGTAGGTGTGTCCTACATCTACTTTTACCTTTTGGTTAATTGGATCAATCCGGGAATGTTTTTTGGCTAATTTTCTGGCTCCGTCAAAGTTTTCCAGTTGAATTAAACACTTGTACAGGTAATTGTAATTGGAGGTGTTTGCCTGTTTCTGGTAAAGTCTTCCGTAGTATAATAAAGCTTTCTCGTATTCTTGGTTCTGATAATAGTGTGCTGCCAATTGGTTATCGGTCGTCTGGGCTTTTACTTGAAAAGAAGCCAGCAATACGCCAAAGCAAAACAATATTTTCCACAGCCTATGCATGCATTAGTTGCTCGAATTAGTTTTTATGTAGGTAATGATGGAATCAATTCCTGGCTTATGTCGAGAATAGGTAGAGCCTATAGACTCGTGCCATACCTTTATATTGCTTACACTTTCGTTATGCCGCTCAACTGCTTGTGCTTCCAGCGGAAACAACTCTTTAAAATCATCCACTTTCAAAACTTCATTGTCTAAGTCCTGCTTCAAGTTACTAAGCTGCTGATTGGTATAGGTCAATTCTGATTTTTGACTCTTGAACGTTTCTTTAAATTTTCGGACAGACTTTAAAGTTCGGTAGTAGTAGTCAATCTTAAGCGCAATGGGCAAATCCATGGTATCTGGATAATGCGATTGAATAAAACTTACATCCTGCTTCACTGTATCCAAAATCTTTGCAAATTCATCAGGATTTAGATCAGACATAGTTTTTTCTGCACTAGTTACTATTGTCATTAGTGAATCTACTTGAGTAATTTGTTTTTGATTGGGATGATCCGAACAACCTAAAACAGTTGCTATTACTACAGGTATTGCGAAAATTTTTCTCATTTCTATTTCTCAATTTTATCAAACCCTACATAAGGAACTAAAGCTTTAGGAATGTGAATACAATCCTTTGTTTGGTTATTCTCCAATATTGCAGCCATTATCCTAGGCAAAGCCATGGCACTTCCGTTCAAGGTATGGACCAGGTGATTGTTGCCTTCTGCATCTTTATATCTACACTTCATTCTATTCGCCTGAAAGGACTCAAAGTTTGAAACCGAACTCACTTCCAACCAACGCTCTTGTGCTGCACTCCAAACTTCGAAGTCATAGGTAATTGCCGCTGCAAAACCAAGGTCTCCACCGCAAAGGCGAACTACTTTATAGTGTAATTCTAATGCCTCCAACAAACCTTTAACATGGTCTATCATTTCCTCGAGTATCTGATAGGACTGTTCTGGGTGAGCAATTTGCAATATTTCTACCTTCTCAAACTGATGCAATCTATTCAACCCTCTTACATCTTTACCATAGCTACCAGCCTCTCGTCTAAAACATGGAGTAAAGGCAGCATTCTTTAATGGTAGTTCGTCTTCTTTAATTATAACATCTCGGTAAATATTAGTGACGGGTATCTCTGCCGTGGGCAATAAATACAGGTGGTCGCGCTCTGTATGGTACATCTGCCCGTCTTTATCTGGGAGCTGTCCAGTGCCATAACCGGAGGCCTCGTTGATTAATAGCGGCGGATTAATCTCCTCGTAGCCATTCTCAATTGCTTTGTCAAGAAAAAACTGAACCAAACCGCGCTGCAATCTTGCGCCTTTATTTCTATAAACGGGAAAACCAGCGCCAGTAATCTTAACACCTAGCTCCCAATCAATTAGGTTTAAATCTTTTGCTAAATCCCAATGCGGGTGCATTACCTCTAACTTTTGTTTCTTTCCCCAACTGTAAATTTCAACATTATCGCTATCGTCTTTTCCTTTGGGAACCTCAGTATTCGGTATGTTAGGCAAATGGTACATCTGCTCTTGCAACTCATCCTCTAAACGACTAATTTCCTCGTTGAGTAGTTTGTTATCTTCTTTTTGAGAAGCCGTTTCCTCTCTCAACTGACCCGCTTCTTGCTGTTTACCTGCCTTAAACAAGTCCCCGATAATTTTTGAATTCTCTTTGATTGCATGTTGTCCATTTTCATACCGCGTTTGAACTTCACGCTTTCTTTTATCGATGGCCACGATTTTCTCAACGACATCAGTAACATCAATGTTCCGAACTTTCATTCGTTCAATAATGTTTTCTGGATTATTTCTTATTTGTGACTGTAGAAGCATACCACTCTGAATGATTACGAATTTACGCTATGGTTAAGCGCTTTTTTGACGTTTTTCTGTTAATGATGTTAAACAAAAATCCCGTTACCACACCGATAGCTACCGGTTTAGAAACGGGATTTAAATCCTTAATATTTCTTATTATCGATTGCTATGCTTGCGCAGGCTCAACCGATACGTACGAGCGATTATCTCTTTTCTTCTTGAAAACTACAGTTCCATCTACAAGAGCAAAAATGGTATGATCTTTTCCAAGACCTACATTTTCTGCAGGAATGTACTTAGTACCTCGCTGACGAATTATGATGTTACCTGCTTTTGCAGTTTGACCACCACTTACTTTTACACCAAGTCGTTTACTTTCCGATTCACGACCGTTTTTAGAACTACCTACACCTTTCTTATGTGCCATGATTTATCCTTTTTGGCTAAACGCCGATTAATCTTCTTTTTTAGTTTCCTTCTTCGGAGCAGATTTCTTCGCTTCAGCTTTTGGAACGGCAGCTTTTTTAGCTGGAGCCTTCTTCGCTGGAGCTTTTTTCTCAGCAGCTGGAGCCTTCTCTGCTTTTGGAGCAGCGGCTTTTTTAGCTGGAGCTTTTTTTGCACCTGCACCAATGCCTTCAATTACCAATTCAGTTAAATACTGACGGTGACCGTTAGACTTTTGGTAACCTTTTCTTCTTTTCTTTTTGAAGACAATTACTTTGTCTCCTTTCAGGTGTTGAATTACTTTAGCATTAACTGCTACACCTTCTATAACTGGGGCGCCAACGGTAACTTTACCTTTATCATCTGTAAGCATTACTTTGTCGAAAGAAACTTTGTCTCCTTCTTTTGCTTCTAGACGATGAACGAAAAGCTTTTGGTCTTTTTGCACTTTAAACTGCTGCCCTGCTATCTCTACAATTGCGTACATCGTTTATAATTAATTTGTTATACCTATTAAAAATCGGACGGCAAAAGTAAGTATTTTTCAGAGGCGGGCAAGAGTTTTTTAATGTTGGGTCTGAATCCTTGTAAAATATTGATTTCTAATCAAACAAGGGAAATATTAAGTTAAGTTATTTTCTTCCTATTAATCACATACACCCCAAAGATTATAAGAATGAATCCAGAAAAATGAAAACCGTTTAAAGCTTCACCATCACTTAGACCCCATATGGCAGCTACAACAGGGATCATGTATGTTACGGATGAGGAAAACACAGCTGATGTATATTTAATTAACTGATTAAATAAAAGTAAAGCCCCGGCAGTTCCAAATACACCTAAAATTGATAGGTAGCCAAGATTGATCCTATTGACGGGTTTAAAAGCTTGCTCAAAAAATCCATTCGTCAGCAAACCAACGCTCATTAATGGTAACAAAAGAATAAACGCAAAGGAGGTGATTTGAAGCGTTGGCATTGTTGGTAACATAGATTTAATGGTGTTTACACTTATTCCGTAACCTATTGTTGCAGCAACAACCATTGCGGAATATATAATTGGCACCCCTGAAATTACGTTGTTAGAGGATCCGTAAATCAATATAAATGCCCCAACTAAACCTATAACAACACCAAAAAACTGTTGTTTAATTGGTTTTACAGCGAAAAAAATTGCTCCCACTGCTATTGTAAAAAGAGGAACAAGGCTGTTTAGCATTCCTGCAACGCCACTTGGAAGCTTGGTTTGCGCCTTAGCAAATAATAGTGCCGGTAAGAGATTACCAAATAAAGCAACCAAGCAAATCGCTAAAAGCTTTTTATTTCGTCTAGGAAACTTAGGTAACTGTTTAAATGCCAAGGGAAATAAAGCTATCGCGGCAATAAAAAGCCTGTACTCTGCAACTTGAATGGACGAAAAAGATTCTAAGCCTCTCTTCATTAAAATAAAGGAGCTGCCCCAAATAACCGCCAAAATCATCAACGATACATATTGTTTAAGCGGAGTGTCTAACCTTAGTTTCAAACCTCAAAAGTATTTGATTTACCGACCATAATATTCTTACTAGATATCTTAAACAAATGACCTTATTTTTGGTGCGTGAAGGAGATAATACAAACGAAAAACCTTAAAAGACACTTTAAAGTAGGAAAAGAAGTTGTTGAAGCGCTCAAAGGTGTGGACATTTCCATAGGCAAAGGAGAGTATGTAGCTTTAATGGGTACTTCTGGTTCCGGAAAGTCGACATTAATGAATATTCTTGGATGCTTAGACACGCCAACTGCCGGGAAGTATTTTCTAAACGCAAAAGATGTGTCTGAAATGCTAGAAGACCAATTGGCAGAAGTACGCAATAAAGAAATTGGTTTTGTTTTTCAGTCTTTCAACCTTCTGCCTCGATACAGCGCCATAGATAATGTGGCCCTTCCGCTTATATACAGCGGAACAGGAAAAGCAGAACGTACTGAAAAAGCAAAAAATGTCCTAGAAATGGTTGGACTTGGCGACCGAATGAAACATCAGCCAAACGAATTAAGCGGCGGCCAACGGCAGCGCGTAGCAATTGCAAGAGCTCTTGTTAATTCACCTTCAATCATTTTGGCTGATGAGCCAACTGGGAACTTAGATTCTGTTACTTCCCATGAAATAATGGACTTACTGGCCAACATACACGAACAAGGGAATACCATTGTAATGGTTACACATGAAGAAGACATTGCAGAGCGAGCGCAGCGCACAATACGAATGAAAGACGGCCTAACTCAATAATAACCAGACCCAACCACTCCCTTTCACATACGTGTTTATCTTGGAAAAAAGTGGTAATTTTTTTTGGATGGTCACATATTCAACTAAATTTGCCGGTCCTTCGGGATTAACTTAATATTAAGTCAGTAATAATAAAACAGTAAAAGAAGAAGTCATGAAAAAAATTTCCTTAATTCTTACGGGTGTTGTTCTTGCCTTTGCAGGGATTGCCCAACAATCGGAACTTTCTGTAAGTTCTATCAAAGGAGAGGGTGCTGAAATCAACACAATCTCACCAAAAAATACTACTCCAATATCCTATATGCACAACAATGCAGGTTCTTTAGCAGCGGCTGGAGATACTATTGCTTACTACGATTTTAACTCTGCAACAGGCTTGGTGTTGACTGGAAATGCAACTAGAGGTTGGTCATTAGGTACCAACAACTCATGGTGGAGCAACCAAGGGATTCAGTCTACTTCAGGCGCAGATTGGGCATGCTTAAAGCCTGGCGACCCAAGAGCCGGTGCTCTATCTGCAGCAACTTACACCATGACTACAGCAGCAATTAATTGCTCGGGCAGAAATGCAGTGGTAATGTCTTTTGAGCAATTCCATGCAAGATTTGAGGACACAACTTCAGTTCAAGTTAGTACAGACGGTGTAAATTTCACCACTGTTTTTGATAACATGGATTTACCTATAACTTCAACTGCGGGCTCTAACCCAACACCGAACCCACAGAAAATAACGGTAAATATTTCCCAATTTGCTGCTAATCAATCGACTGTTTACATTCGATTCCAATGGCGTTCTAGACAACAAGTTCAACCAGGAATCGGTTACGGCTGGTGGATTGACGATCTAATGATTTTTGAAGGAGCCAACAACGACTTGGCAATGGATGAAGTTTATTGGAGACCTTATACGGATTCAACTTTCATTCACTATGCTGACTTCTACACACAAATTCCGAATAAACAAGCAAGACAATACCCAATGCGATTTGGTGCTAAGTTCACCAACTTAGGTGGTGCTACTCAAAGAAATGCTGGATACGAAGCGATGATTTCTGGACCAGGTGGTTTTTCTCAAACACAAACTGCAACAGTTACTTCTCTTTCTCCTTTGGCTTCTGATTCGACTTCTACAACTACCGACGTTGTTTTAACAGCTGGTACAGGTGTATACAATGTGGATTTAGTTGCTACTTCTGATTCTTCTTTAACTTTTACTGATGACGACACGTTAGGTGGAGCAATAATAGTTTCTGATGAAGTATATGCAAGAGATAACAACGACCTTGCTGGTGCTGCTGCATTTTATTACAACCCCAGTGGTGTTTGGGAATGGGAAGTAGGCGTTTTATATGAAATCAAAGAAACGGATAGTTTAGTTGCGGTTGAGTGGATCAATACCGCTTCAAATAAAAGAAACCCGAATAAATTGGGTAAAGTAAGCGTTCACGTTTACAACGCTGGAAACTATTCTAGTACAGGTGTTGGTGTGCCAGCTTCTGCACCAATATTCTCTTCTCAACCAATTGACATTAAAGACTTAAGAAACGATTCTCCTGGCGCTAATAGCTGGGTAAGAACTGAAGTTTCTAGAGTGGCTGGTGGTACAGGCGATACAATTGGAGCAGGAAACTATATCGTAACATTAAGAGGCGATCAAAACTTTGGCTCTGACACTGTGTTCTGGCCTGTACAACGTACTGATTTTGTTAATACACAGTATTTTGCAAGAGTTGCTCAGTCTGGAAGCTCAACTATGGGTAACTGGTCTTTAGGTGGTAGAAAATACATGATTCGTATGATTACTGCACCTACAATTTGTCCAACGCTTGTTGGAGCAGTTGCTACAGGTACACCTACTACTGCATGTGGTAATACAGACGGACAGGTTACTATAACTACTGACCCTACAAATGGTGTTGCTCCGTTCAACTACGCATGGGACATTAGTGGAACTATTAATACTAGCAAAACTGTAACCGGACTAGGTGCAGGAACTTATGATGTAACTATCACGGATGCAAATGGTTGTAAAGTTACTACTTCAGCTGGAGTATCCGATTTTGGAGCACCAACGGTAACTTTGGACAATGCAAACAGTACATTGACTACCACTTGCTTTGGTCAACAACAAGGAGAAATTACCATTAACATTGTACCAGGTAACAATCCTAACCCGAACTATTCTTTCAAATGGATTGAAACTAGTAACTCTAGTGTAACGCTTCCAGGAGATTCTACAGCATCTAACTTAGAAGCTGGAAATTACTTAGTTGAAGTAAATGACGGGTCTACTCCTCCATGTGTTCAGTCATTGAACGTTAGCATTAGTGGTCCTACCACTGGAATATCTGCTGCAGTTGCAAACTCGTTGGATAACGAATGTAAAGGTGATGTTCGAGGAGAAGTTGAGCTAGTATTAACTGGTGGAACTGGTAATCTTTCCATTGCTTGGGCTGATGGTAGTACAACAACCGCTAGAACAGGATTGGCTGCTGGTAGCTATGCTTACACCGTAACTGATGGTAATAGTTGTACGTTGACTGGTAGTCACCAAGTAACTGAGCCTTCAAATCCATTTGTTATTGTTCCTCCAAGATACAATAGTGACATTACTTCTACTTCCAGTGGTATTACTGAAGTAGATGCTAAGAATGTTGAACTAGAGGTAAAAACAAGTGGCGGAGTAACGTCTAACATTCGTGAAGTTGAATGGAGAAACCCACTTGGAAGAATCGTATTCGGTGAAACTTCTACAAAATTAAAAGTAGGAGCAGATGAAAGAAACGATAGAGACGGTTCTGGAGACTACAGTGCAATTGCTACAAGTACAATTGGTTGTAAGTCGGCTTCAGTAGTATTCAAAGTATTTGAAACAGAAGCACTTTATCCAATGTCAGTTACTGAATTTGGAACTAACTCTATGTTGAATGTTTATCCAAACCCAACAACAGGTTCATTGAACGTTTCCTTGAGCAACACTCAAAGTGGTACTTATTCAATCTCCATACAAAATGTTGTGGGTCAAACTATTTTCTCTAAATCATTTGATTCAAATGGTTCTTTGGAAACTGTAATTGATCTTAACGATACGGATGCTGGAGTTTACTTCTTGAACATCAATAATGGTGTTAACGAAATCTCTAAGAAGATTGTAGTTGAGTAAATCACATTAAACTCAGAAAATAAAAAGGGCGCTAGAAATAGCGCCCTTTTTTTATGCTTTATATTTAAGACTTCGATAACTATTAAAGTTAACACCGCTAACTAACTAGCCTTTCATTCGCTTCAATTCTTTCATATATGAAGAGGCATAGACAAAATCGGTTAACTCCTTAGTATCGGCATCAAGAATCTCCTCATTGGTACCATCCCAAAGTATGTCTCCTTTGTAAATAAAAGAAATATGCTCCCCTATCTCCAACACGGAATTCATATCGTGTGTAATAACGACAGTAGTCATATTGAATTCGTGAGTTATCTCCTTTATTAAATTATCGATCAGAATAGAAGTTTGAGGATCAAGGCCTGAGTTGGGTTCATCACAAAACAAGTACTTTGGATTTGCTGCAATTGCTCTAGCAATACCGACACGCTTTTTCATCCCGCCGCTAAGTTCACTTGGCATCAGTTTGTTTACACCATGCAGATCCACGCGTTCCAAACAAAAGTCCACGCGCTTTTGAGCTTCCTTACTCTGCATATCCGAAAACATTTTGATTGGAAATAAAACGTTTTCCTCTACCGTCATGTAATCGAACAAAGCACTTCCTTGAAACAAAAAGCCAATTTCACGTCGAACTTCTTTCTTCTCAGTGCGCGACATACGATTAAATATCCTACCATCATATGCGATAGTACCCGTATCTGGGGCATGCAACCCAACCGTACACTTGCACAGGGTAGTTTTACCACTACCGGATGCGCCTATAAGTAAGTTGGCTTTTCCTGCCTCAAACAGTACGTCTATATCCTTTAAAACTTGGTTACTTCCAAAAGACTTGTTTAAACCTTTTATCTCAATCATATCAGAAGCATTTGAGTAATTATGTAATTAAAAATAAGTACCACTATGCTACTGTATACTACGGCTCTTGTACTAGATTTTCCAACTTCCAATGCAGAGCCACTCGCAAAGTATCCATAATATGATGAAACCGAAGTAATGATAAAAGCAAATATTACCGCCTTTATTAAGGCATATATAATATCAAAAGGTCTAAAATCGTATTGAATCCCATAAATGTATTCTGCAGGAGTGATTATGGCCACAGTTTCACAGATCACATACCCAAAGAATATTCCTATAAACATACTTAGGACTACTAGAAACGGCATAATGAGCATAAGTGCACTAATCTTAGGCAGTACCAAATAATTGGCGGAGTTTATTCCCATGATTTCTAGCGCATCAATTTGCTCCGAGACTCTCATAGTTCCCAACTCTGAAGCAATATTAGACCCTATTTTGCCGGACAAAATAAGCGCCAACATCGTTGGAGAAAACTCCAATATCATACTTTGCCGCGTTGTGTAGCCAACTAAATAAGCGGGTATCCAACCACTATCTATTTGTGATGCAGTTTGAATGGTAATTACCATTCCCATAAACCCAGAAATAATTAGAATAATACCAATGGAACCTACGCCAAGCGCCCATAACTCTTGAACCAGCAGCTGCCAAAAAACCTTCCATTTTTCAGGTTTACGAAAAACCTTACCTATAAAAAGTGCATACTCACCTATCTGGCGGAGAATCTTTAGCATATGACAAATTTAATACTTGCGTAGCGTTACATTTGTTTTGTGAACGGGAAAATTAAAAATCTGCTAACTACGGTTCTAGGTGTTTTAATAATTACACTTACCCTAGCATCCTGTAAATCCACCAAAAAAGACTGCGACTGCCCTACATTCGGTGAAAAACAGAAAAAAACTAAAAAAACACGTTATCGTAAACCAAGATGATGGACCAATCCAATAATAGGGAGTTCAATGAATTAGAACAACATTTACCGGCAGGTATTTCAAGTACAATTTTTGACTACCTCAAAAAAAATAATGTGTTACTCACCATCACACGAAAACGAAGTACGAAACTAGGCGATTACAGAAAACCTTTCGGTAGGCAAAAGTTTCATAGAATATCCGTTAACGGGAATCTCAACCCATATGCCTTCTTAATTACATTGACTCATGAAATTGCTCACCTAGAAGCATTTGAAAGCTACAAAAAGAAAAGAATCGCTCCGCATGGAAAAGAATGGAAGGCCATTTTTGGAGATCTGCTGGTGGATTTATTAGATAAGGGTATTTTTCCCGAAGACTTATCTATGGTAGTTAGAAAGCACGCCACCAATCCTACAGCGAGTAGTACAACAGATTTAGAATTATCCCAATGCCTCAGAAAATATGATGCAAATAAAGCAACTACACTGAACGAGCTTGAGGAAAGTATGGTATTTAAAATTGGTAAAAAAGTATTTAGGAAGGGAAAAAAGCGAAGAACTCGCTTTCTTTGCACCGAGTTAAGTACAAATAAATTGTATGCAGTAAGCGGTTTAGCAGAGGTACAGTATGCTCAAGAAATATAATAAACAGTATGAGTAATAACTATTGCGTAATAATGGCTGGGGGAATCGGGTCTCGCTTTTGGCCGGCTAGCACGGAATCAACCCCAAAACAGTTCCTAGATATTCTTGGTACAGGTAAAAGTCTACTTCAGCAAACGGTTGATCGATTTGAGCCTATTGTTGGAATGTCAAATATTTTAATACTCACAAATGAGCGTTACCAATCAATGGTTAAAGAGCAGCTTCCAGCCATTTCTAGGGATCAAATAATCTGTGAGCCTGCGCGTAGAAATACCGCTCCTTGTATTCTTTATGCAGCAATAAAAATTTGGAAACAATCGCCAAAAGCCTCTATTATTGTAAGTCCATCGGATCATATTATTTCTGAAGCAGAAGAATTTGAACGCGCAATTAATCTGGGTCTTGAAACGTTAAAAAATCAACCAGAAAACACCATAACACTCGGCATAAAACCCACAAACCCTGCTACCGGATTTGGTTATATAAAAAAGCAACATATGGTCAGCAACGGTATTTATTCCGTTGAGAAGTTCATAGAAAAACCCAATTTACAAACTGCAACCAAAATGCTTGAAAGTGACACTTACTATTGGAATAGCGGCCTTTTTATGTGGAATGTTCAACATTTAAAAAGCCTGTATCAGGAGAATCAGCCGCAGATGCTGAAGCTATTTGAAGATGAACTGGAGGTTTTTAACACAGAAAATGAAGAGGCGGCAGTAAATAAATTGTATCCGAAATGTGAAAACATATCGGTAGATTATGCCATTCTTGAGCGCGCAAACAATGTGTTAGTCATTCCTGGTGGGTTTGGCTGGAGTGACTTAGGAGCTTGGAGTTCTTTGAGAGATCATGCTGAGAAAGATAGTAACGGTAATATTGTGATTGGCAGTGAGCAGACCTTGTTAAAAGAAAGTAGTGATAACATCACCGTTCTATCTAAAAACAAAAAAGTAATTATTGAAGGGCTAGAAAACTATATCGTTGTAGACACAGATGAAGCGCTACTCATTTGTCCAATCGATAACGAACAAAGCATCAAAAATCACCTTGCCGAGCTTAATACCAAAACAAAAAACGACGAAGGGTAACTTCGTCGTTTTTTGTTCAACATTTATTTTGGAGTGCTTTTACAAAGAGCCCGTCATTTTTGAAGGGATCACCCATTCGTCAAATTCGCTTTCTGTCAAAAAACCTAAACTCACGGCTTCTTCTTTTAATGTGGTGCCATTTTCATAGGCCGTCTTAGCTATTTTGGCCGCTTTTTCGTAGCCAATTTTAGTGTTTAACGCAGTGACTAACATCAACGAATTATCGAGATTCTTTTGAAGGTTATCGTGGTTTGGAATAATGCCATTTGCACAATTTTCAGTAAAAGAAATACATGCTTCTCCAATTAGTCGAGCACTTTCAAGAATATTACGAGCCATCATTGGTTTAAAAACGTTCAACTCGTAATGCCCAGATAAGCCACCTACAGAAATTGCAACATCATTTCCAACTACTTGAGCGCAAACCATCGTGAGTGCCTCTGCTTGCGTTGGGTTTACTTTTCCGGGCATTATTGAGCTACCTGGTTCATTTGCTGGAATAATTATTTCACCTATACCCGAACGAGGTCCAGAAGCTAGCATTCGAATATCATTGGCAATTTTCATTAGACTCACTGCAATCTGTTTCAAAGCGCCGTGAGATTCAACGATAGCATCATGCGCTGCAAGCGCTTCGAATTTATTATTCGCAGTAACAAAAGGTAAGTCGGTAAATTGAGCAATATGCTTTGCCACCAATTCAGAATAACCTTTAGGTGTATTGATACCTGTGCCCACAGCAGTACCTCCTAAAGCAAGTTCAGACAAGTGAGTCAAAGTAGATTTTAATGCCTTAATTCCATGATTTAGTTGAGCCACATAACCCGAAAATTCTTGACCCAGTGTCAATGGTGTTGCGTCCATAAGGTGTGTTCTTCCTATTTTCACTACATCATTAAAGTCTTTGGATTTTTTATCCAATGCATCTCTAAGTGTTTCAACTCCTGGGATTGTAGTTTCCACAATCATTTTATAAGCGGCAATGTGCATTGCGGTAGGGTAGGTATCGTTTGAACTCTGACTTTTATTCACATCATCATTTGGGTGAACAAACTTTTCTTCATCCGACAAGTTTCCTCCATTTAGGACTTGAGCTCGGTTTGATATAACTTCATTCATATTCATATTAGACTGTGTACCACTACCCGTTTGCCAGACCACAAGCGGAAACTGATCTTCATGTTTACCTTCAACTACTTCATCGCAAACTGCCGCAATTAAATTGCGTTTTGACTCCTCAAGCACTCCTAACTCACAATTAGTAAACGCGGCTGCTTTTTTTAGAAAAGCAAAGCCCTCTATTATTTCCTTGGGCATAGTGGCAGCAGGTCCAATTTTAAAATTGTTTCTGGATCGCTCTGTTTGAGCTCCCCAATACTTATCTGCAGGCACCTTTACTTCGCCCATTGTGTCTTTTTCAACTCTGTAATTCATAATATTCCGGTTTTTTTCAAAATTAGTTTCTAGCTATAAACATCAAATGCTAATCGGTAAAAAGTTTTATCTAAATTTGCTTTAATTATATAAAATTCGATATGGAAGTTTTAGCAGTTTTATTCTTTTTAGTAGTTGCCGGTGGTGCATTTTTCACCCTTTTATTCTTAGCATTATTCCTTCCTTATTGGATTACAATGCAGGTAATTGAAGTTCTCACTAACAATCCAAAAAAAACTTTAGAAGCCTAGTTTAAAGCAGGTCAAGGACCCGCTCTGGTGGACGTCCAATAATTGCTTGCTCCCCTTTAACAACTATGGGTCTCTCTATTAGTTTTGGATACAGCAACATGGCATCTATTAAATCTGCGTGGCTCATTTTCTTTTCAGCAAAATTTTGCTTCCAGTCTTTCTCCCCTTTACGAATCAATTCGTCAGGAGATATTCCCAGTTTATTAATTAAGCCTTCAAGTTCTTCTTTAGTCGGAATTTCTTTTAGGTATTCCTTAACTTTGATGGATAGTTTGTGTTCTTTTAAAATGGCCAATGTTTGGCGACTTTTAGAACAACGAGGATTGTGATAAATAGTAATGTTTTCCATGAGTTTTGTATTTAAAACCAAAGGTATTTACAAGAATAAAAGTGAGATGGTTGAACCAAACTTTTCTTTCCTATTTTTGAATCGAATTGAAGACGTGGATAATACTGCTAATCGAAATAACAACTTACTGAAAATCAGAGGATATTACTGGGTAAGTCTACTTACCTTACTATTTGTTTTTAGCGCATTCAATCCCGCGCAGGCTCAATGTAAAAAAACGGCAAGTACCTGTAACCTGAATGCACTCAGAGCAACCTTTACCGCACATGGGTTTCAAGAATTGGGTTGTGGAGCAGATAGTTGCAGTATCTTTTTCATTGATCCGACTGCCAGAACAAGCCAAAAATCAGATTCTGTTGCCCAAAGTTTAGGGGTTAACTTAGCTTCCATTCTTTCTCAGAGAGCAAATGATTCTATCGTCTCATGGGCTAGTGGGCTTGGTTATTCTGGAGGCGTAAGGATTGGATTTTCAGACAATGCCGCAGAAGGCAGGTTTATTTGGTCAGACGGACAAGATACCACTTATAAAAACTGGAAAGCTGGCAACCCAAATGGCGGGACTTCTCAAAATTGTGGTGTTCTGCAGTTATCAGGAGCTGACTCGGGCAGATGGTTGGATACGACTTGTACCGCAGTAATGCGTTCTATCGTGAAAGTATCTTTATGCATTTCTTTTGATATACCAGACACTAACGTTTGTGCATTGGATTCAGTCAGTTTAATTCCGCTGCCAATACAAGGATCAACACCGTATACATTTAATTGGTCGCCAGTATCAACGGATAGTGTATTTAAGGTTTCTCCCTCTACAAGTACTCGATACAACCTTACAATTACAGATAGATTTGGTTGCACGGCTACCGACACTGCACTTGTACGTGTCGATACCTTACCTATTCCAAATTTTATGGATGATACGGTGTGTATCAGTGACACCATAACTTATGATTTGATGGCAGGGTATACAAAATATTCTTGGAGTAATGGTGACACCACTCAAGCCATTAGAATAACGGCACCAGGACAATACTGGGGTAAAAGAACAAACTCTTTAGGGTGCACTGCCACTGACACTTTTCAATTAGGAAACCATGCACTACCTACATTTAGCTTAGGAAACGATACCAGTGTTTGTGCCGGTGATACAATAACCTATCGAGCACCGTTTTCCCATCCTTCATACAGTTATAAATGGCAGGATAATTCTACCGGAACGTCAATAAAGATTACCGGTACTGTTCAAATTGCATTAGAGGTAACAGACTCAAACGGCTGCAAATTCACCAATGGGCCGCAAGTTACAAGACGAGCAAAGCCAAATGAAAACATTGGTAATGACACTACAGTATGCGAAGGCGTAGCCATTTCATTTACCGGACTTAGTGCGGGAACATTATATGATCGATGGATTATTGATTACAATACTTCCAATCCGGATACAGTAGAGTCATACACTTTTGCTGGTAACGATACCGTGAATTCATTAGTTTATTATGGAGAAGATGTTAATGGTTGCCCTGCTTTCGATACGATTAACATTTCGCGAGACACTGTGCCCATTATAAATTTAGGTAACGATACTAGTATTTGCCAAGGCGACTCTATAGTAGTTGATGCTGGAGCGGGAATGCAGTCTTACACTTGGAATGTTGCCCAAAACACAAGATCCATTACCATAACCAGCGCTAACTCTTACCTCGTATTCGTAAGAGACCAAAACGGCTGTGAAGGTAACGACCGTATCATCGTTGATATAGATACCTTGCCTGAGTTTGAAATTTTACGAAACGGAATGCCCGGTGATACAAGTATTTGTTTAAACGATTCAGTTCTTCTAACGGTTGACACATTATCCAGTTATGAATATTCGTGGAATGGTTCTCCGTATACATTAGGTGACGATTCTAATTGGGTGAGTACCTCAAGTCAAAATATTGTCTCTATTAGGGATACAAATACGTGTCTATTTAGAGATACTTTAACCGTAACTATTGATACACTTCCCATCGTTGGGTTAAGAGGAGATACAACGATTTGTGATGGCGATAGCATATTACTAAAAGTAAATGGAGATACGAATTACCTGCACATTTGGGATGGAGTAAACCAGGGGACTTTAGATTCGTTATGGGTATCGAATGCTGCAACTTATGAGATAGAGTTAATTGATAGAAATACAACTTGTAGTGAAAGTGATACCGTGCGTATTCAGTTAGACACTATTCCTATATTGAATCTAGGTTCTGACACTACATTTTGTGCGGGTGATACCATTCAGCTTGACGCGGGATCGAATATGATCAGCTATCAATGGTCAAGTGGAGATACCACACAAACGGTTCAGTATGACTCTGCTGGTTTCTACACAGTAAATATTATTGACTCAAATGGCTGTAAATCTAACTCTAGTAAACGGGTATTTATGAGTCAATTGCCAACTCCAAATTTGGGCCCTGACCGAGAGTTCTGTAAGGGTTCTGCTGTAAATGAAGTACTTAATGTTGGTGGAGGATATGCTTTGTATGAGTGGAGTACTTCAAAAACAGGTACGGACACTACTGCTCAAAGAGACACTGTAATTGCTCAGGGAAGCTATTCGGTAACGGTAACAGATACCATTGGCTGTAAAGCAGCTGATACGATTGAAATCAACGCAAATTTCTTACCCGCAATTGAGTTAGGTCCAGATACATTCTTCTGTGCTGGAGACAAATTTAATTTTCTAATTAGCGCTGGTCCAGGGTATGTAAAATATGAATGGTTTGACTTTACTAATTTCCCTACCGTTAATCAGCTGCCTACTACAGGTCAGATTTTGCTGGTTTCGGACTCTGCGGCGAACATATTTTGCAGAATAACGGATAGTAAAGGCTGTACAAATCAAGATACTATTTCCATTAATCGAATTCCTCTACCCGTAGTTGATTTGGGAATTACCGATTTTTATTGTGAAGCAGAACGCGCAATATTTCTGGATAGCCTTGAAGCTGACCCAGCAGGAATTTATCGTACGTATGAATGGAACACTGGAGATACTACTGCCACGTATGTAGCGACTGAAGGTGGAAAATATTCGGTTACCGTAACGGCCAATAATGGCTGTAAAAGCGTTACAGAAAAAGAAATTATAGAAATTCCGCAACCTACCGTGGATTTTACGGGTGACACCTTATATTGTGAAGGGTCTCCTGTTATACTAGATGCTTATTCTGATGGTTACTTAAATTATTTTTGGTATAAGGAATATAACGTTGCGGGTATTGATGACTCTATCATGAACCCATTATTAGAGCCTGTAGATTCGGGTTGGTACGATACCACCTACAGTAAAATATCTATAGCACAAGAAGGTGACTTTAAGGTTGTTATTAAATACGGGCAATATCCAGGCTGTGAAGATTCTGTTTTTGCAAGCATAAGAAAAGACATTAATCCGGTAATAAGTTTTGGTATTCAAAATAACGATACAACACTTTGCGAGGGCGAATTGCTTGAGCTAAGTCCAAACTTCTCAAAATCTTCTACTGAGCCAAATAGCTTGACATTTGAATGGCAAGATGGAAATACAGATAGTTTGTACTATGTGAATGAAACAGGTTTGTATCAATTGATAATGACAAACGATTGTGGTGCTGATATTGTCGATTTAGACGTTTCCTTCGAGGATTGCAGCAATGTATGGATACCCAATAGTTTTACACCAAACGGTGACGGCGACAATGATCTTTGGGGTATAAAGTCTCTCGAAGGTTTCTTTGAATTTAGCCTTCAAATTTTTGATAATATGGGCACTATAGTTTGGGAAACTACTCTACCTGAGGTTGAGTGGGACGGCACTAACATTAGTACTGGTGAACCTCAGCCAATTGGCACATACATATTTAAACTAAATTACAGATCTCAATACGAAGTTATTGAAGGAGTAAACAGTGCAGCGACCAAAGAAGTAACAGGTCAAATTCATTTACTGCGCTAGTTTATTAAGCTGAAAATTGCTGGAAACAGCAAGTTACTCAACCTGCATTTTTGAGTTACCAAACTCCATAAGGTAAGCTTTGATGAACATTCCGATATCACCGTCCATTACCGATTGTACATCTGTCGATTCTTTATTGGTTCTAAGATCCTTTACCAGTTTATAGGGGTGCATTACATAGTTTCTTATTTGGCTGCCCCACTCCACTTTCATCTTTGACCCTTCTATGGCGTCTCGCTCTTCTTGTCTTTTTCTAAGTTCCATTTCATAGAGCTTAGACTTCAGTAATTTCATGGCATTCTCCTTGTTCTGAAGTTGCGACCGGGACTCCGTATTTCGTATTACTATTCCCGTAGGCTTGTGTTCCAAGCGCACGCCAGTTTCCACCTTATTTACATTCTGACCACCAGCACCACCAGAACGAAAGGTTTCGTATGCATAATCTGCTGGATTGACTTCTATCTCAATACTATCGTCAACCACAGGATAAACAAAAACCGAAGCAAAGGAAGTATGCCGCTTCGCATTGGAGTCGAATGGGGAAATCCTTACCAATCGATGCACACCATTTTCACTTTTTAAAAAGCCGTATGCAAAGTCTCCACTTATTTCAATTCGAGCAGACTTTATTCCAGCACCATCCCCATCTAATTTCTCAGTAATTGTGGCCTTCAAGTTGTTTTTATCGCAGTACATCACATACATACGCAAAAGCATTTCTGCCCAATCCTGACTCTCAGTGCCTCCAGCGCCCGAATTAATTTCAAGAATTGCATCCAAAGCATCTTCCTCACTAGAAAGCATGTTTCTGAATTCTAGGTCATCTAAGGCCTCAATGAGCTTTTCTACCTGCTGATTTACCTCTTTTTCATTATCCTCACCTTCGTCATAAAACTCTTTAAGCACCAATAAGTCCTCATATATAAGTTTGACTTTATCAAATGAGTCGACCCAAAACTTCTTTTGGTTTAGTTTTTTTAATATCCCCTCCGCTTCTTTTGGGTTATCCCAAAAGTCTGGGGCATGTGTGGCTTGCTCTTGATCCTCTATGTGTTCGCGTAGGTTATCTACGTCAAAGATGCCCCCTTAGGGCAACCAGCCGCCTATCAAATACTTTTACTTGATCTTGATTAATCATCGTTTAATTTAAATGCTCTTGAATATCCTTCCATTCATAACCTTTTTGAAATAGGTAATTTTTTAGTTTGGACATTCGTTCAAATTTATTTGAAGCAATAATATCTTTTTCTTTTCGCTCGATTAATGCCTTGATAGCACTTTTATAAGCTTCATCCGAAATTTCCTGCAGTCCTAAAGCTATGCAAGGTTTTGAAACTCTTTTTTCTTTTAGCTTCTGCTGAATTTTATATTTTCCCCAGCGCTTGAGATTAAATTTTCCGCGAACAAAGGAACGAGCAAAGCGTTCTTCATTCAGAAAATTGTACTCGATTAAAAAAGACACCAGCTCTCCAATAATAGAATAAGGTATATTCCATGACTTTAGCTTCTCTTCTACTTCATAATGACAACGCTCTTGCATTGCACAATATGCCATTATTCGCCGCTTCGCTTCGTCTTTGGTGTACTTTCTTCCTTGCATAAAAGCAGTACTAAAGTACTACTTCAGTTTTACCTCTTTACCTTCACCATTAAGAAAATGATATTCCATCAATGGCAACGAGTTTGAAGAAGTAATGGTTACCCAAACTCTAAATCTGAAGAGCCACTTGATTTGATATTGTCGCTTATTGGTTTTAAAGTAAGCTTCAATAAATGGATGACATTTTATCGATAAGCTTTTAGGCTTCTCAAACTCCAATATTTTCAGCACTTCATTTTCAATATCATCAATCAATAAGATGGTTGCCCTTACCTCTATATTGCCTTCTTTAGTTTGTATAACTTCTGAAGTTTTAATATCCATTTCTGGACGAACCCTTTGCCTGGTGATTTGCACCAAACCAAACTTACTTGGAGGCAAAATATGATGTTTGGCTTTATCGTTTTTCATAAAACCTTTGAGCGCATTTAAGAGCTCTTTACGACTTTCTGCTTTTCGTTGATCTATAAAATCAACTACAATAATGCCACCCATATCGCGCAAACGAAGCTGGCGTGCAATCTCTTCTGCAGACTCTATATTGACCCTAAGTGCATTGGTTTCCTGACTGTCTTCAGACTTTGATGTATTGCCACTATTTACATCAATAACATGTAAAGCTTCTGTATGCTCAATAACCAAATATGCTCCCGAGGACATAGTCACATTACGGCCGAATAAAGCTTTTATCTGCTTTTCTATACCGTAACTATCAAAGATGGGTTTCTTGGCAGTGTGTTGCTTTAAAATACCAACTTTTTCAGGCGCTATTGTACCAATATAGTTTTTGATCTCCCCATACAACTGTGCATCGTCAATAGCAATACTGTTGAAACTCGGAGTTAATATATCTCTCAGCAATGCCGCAGATTTGCCCAATTCACCAAGAAGCTTCTTTGGTGACTTAGCATCGGTTAGCACCTTATGCATATCCGACCAACGGCTAAATAAGTCTGTTAGGTCTTGGTCGAGTTCGGCAACTTTTTTATTCTCGGCAACCGTCCGAATAATCACTCCAAAGTTTTTGGGTTTGATACTATCAATCAAACTTTTTAGCCGCGTTCTCTCGGCTTTACTTCTGATTTTAGATGATATATTCACCTTTTCAGAAAAAGGTACCAAAATTAAAAACCGTCCCGCTAAACTGATCTCGCAGTTTATCCTCGGGCCTTTTGTTGAAATAGGCTCTTTGGCAATCTGAACCAACACTTCTTGACCTTGTGTTAGCACATCTTTGACATTGCCATTTTTATCTATGTCTTTACTGAATGAAAAATCCGCAAGGTCCGGTGTCTTTTGTTTTCCTGACCGCGAATTTTTAACGAACTTCTGTAATGATTGTAACTGCGGACCCAAATCCAAGTAGTGCAAGAACGCATCGCGCTCATATCCTACATTTACAAAGGCCGCATTTAATCCAGGTACAAGTTTTTTTACCCTACCTAAGTAAATATCACCGACAGAAAACTCGTTATTTGGTTTTTCTTCATGAAGTTCTACCAGCTTCTTGTCTTCTAGAAGCGCAATTTTCACTTCAGAGGAAGATGCGTTAATAACTAATTCTTTATTCACTTTACCCTCTGATTAAAAAGAAACAAAACGCTTAACCCTCAATTTGAGGGCTAAGGCAACAACTGAACAAGCCTATTTACGCTTGTGTCTGTTCTTTCTCAGTCTCTTTTTTCTCTTATGAGTGGCAATCTTGTGTCTTTTTCTTTTTTTACCGCTTGGCATAACTAAGATTTTTTAATTTCTTCAATTAATTCATTTGCATTGTCTTTCAGCTCCTTTGAAGCTTCAGATTGCATTATTTTATCCAATTCTATTTGTGCCTTTTCAGGTTGATTGTCACCAATCAAACACCTAGAAAGAAGCAACCTTGCGTCTTGATTTTCTGGTTCTAACTCCAAAATAGTTTCAAACCTTCCAATACCTTTATCAAATTGACCACTTTGGATACTAAAAACTCCCAAGTAGTACAACGCTTTAGTATTTTCTGAGTCTTCCTCTAACACTTCTTTCAAAAGAGCAATTCCTTTCATAGGAGCTCCTTTTCCGGAGGTTATAATCTCAACAGCAGTTTCAATTTTTTCATCAACACCTTGTTCCTCACCAGCCACTTTCACAGCTTGCTCAGACTTCGGTTTATCTGCCCCCTTGTGAGGTAAAAACATCAAAGTAACACCAACTGCCGCAATAACAGCTATAGCAACAATTTGACCGCGATGTTTCTGAAAATTCAAATTACTACTTAACTTTCACTTTGTTTTTAACCTGACTAGCAAACGTTTTCGAAGGTTTGAAAGCAGGAATATAATGAGCAGGTATAATGATACTTGTATTCTTAGAAATATTTCTACCTGTTTTTTCTGCTCTTTTCTTGATAATAAAGCTTCCAAAACCTCTTAAGTAAACATTATCACCTTTTTCCATTGCATTCTTTACAGAACCCATAAATGCCTCCACAGTTTCTTGAACAACATTTTTTTCAACTCCTGTAGATTCAGCGATTTCGTTTACAATATCAGCCTTTGTCATTATGATTAAATTTTTTGTATTTCTCTAATATTTAATTCGTTATAGAAACGATACCCCGTTTTTAACGGGGCGCAAATATATAATTTTAAATATAGTATTGTCTCGCTTCTCTAGCTAATTTTGAAGGAATTAATGAAAGACAATTATTTTTCACATACGCTGCTCGATTGGTTCGAGCAAAACAAGAGAGACTTACCTTGGAGAAATACCACAGATGCTTATAAAATATGGCTAAGTGAAGTGATCCTGCAGCAGACTAGAGTAGCTCAGGGTCTGCCATATTACGAGAAGTTTATCCAGAAATACCCAACGGTTTACGATTTGGCAAATGCAACGGAGCAAGAAGTACTAAAAAATTGGCAAGGTCTAGGGTACTATTCTCGCGCACGGAATATGAGGCACACGGCAAAAACCGTTGTAGAAAGTGGTGAACCTTTTCCAGACTCTTATGAAAAATTAATCCGTTTAAAGGGTATTGGTGATTACACTGCTTCTGCCGTTGCAACTTTCTCAAGCAATGAAAAAGTAGCCGTATTAGATGGAAATGTTTTTCGCCTTTTAAGCAGGTATTTTGGTATTGAAGAACCCATAGATGTTGCGAAAAGTAAAAAAATATTCAAAAAAATTGCGGTTGACCTACTGCCCAAGCACTCCGTATCGGCTTACAATCAGGCAATTATGGAATTTGGTGCCTTGCAGTGTACACCAAAAAAACCTAACTGTTCCAATTGTCCATTGGCGTTGGATTGCTTTGCGCACAAAAACAATAAAGTCGATAGTTTACCCGTCAAGAGCAAAAAACAACTAAAAAAAAAGCTGTACTTAAACTACATTATTTTCAGAGCAAATGATTTGGTGCTCGTTAGAAAACGAGAGAAAATAGGAGTTTGGGAAGGGTTGTATGATTTTACAGCCATTGAAAAAACTGAACCGCTGCCTGACGATGAAGTGCTTTTTAGCGCTAAAGAAATAGCGGGTCAGGAACTTCAAATATTACAAAAACCGAAACGAGAGTACAAACACATCTTAAGCCATATTGTATTTCATGCTCAGTTTTGGGAAATCCATGTCCCTTTCAAGTTTGAACCCAAAGAAAAAAACTGCAAATGGGTAAAAAGTTCGACCTTAGGCGCTCTGCCCGTATCGCGCCTGGTGGAAAAATACCTTGAAGGCTAAACTTATGGGTATCAATAATTTTTAGCTTTGTACAACAAACAATTGTATATGGCTGGAAGCGTAAATAAAGTAATCTTAGTGGGTAATTTAGGAAAAGACCCTGAGGTGAGGCACTTTGAAGAAGGTCGATCGGTTGCATCTTTCCCAATTGCTACTTCTGAGTCTTATAAAGATAAAAACGGACAAACCGTTGAAAATACAGACTGGCACAATGTTGTAATTTGGAGAACTGGTCTTGTTGGTGTAGCAGAGAAGTACTTGAATAAAGGTAAAAAGGTGTACATTGAAGGTAGACTCAAAACCCGTTCGTATGAAGACCAAGAAAAGAAGACCAAATACATAACTGAAGTATTAGTGGAGAACTTAGTGTTACTGGGCACGCCACCTTCTGCGGACAGCAAAAATAACGCACCAGAGGATGATAAACCCTTTTAAACCCACCAATATGTCGGATTTAAACTAAATAAATGGAACCTCCGCCGGAGATTTTATTGCACTTCCAAACACTTAGCATTATAAGAGGGTTTGATACCGAATCCTTGATTGAAATCGTTGTTATGTTTATTCTGCTGTTGGCTTCTGGACTGATTTCAGGGTCAGAAGTAGCGTTTTTCTCGTTGGAACCTAAAGATATCAATGAGTTAGAAAACGAAAACAATAAATCTAACCAACAAATTCTCGACTTACTCAGATACCCAAAAAGATTATTGGCGACCATTCTCATCGCAAATAACTTAGTAAATGTTGCCATTATTATATTGTCAACTGCTATTATCGACAACATATTTGATTTTTCCAATAACCCACTCGTTGGTTTCTTGATTCAAGTAGTTATCGTGACCTTCCTGCTCCTGCTTTTTGGTGAAGTGATTCCTAAAATTTATAGCAATCGGAACTCGAAAAAAATCACGCAAATCATGGCCTTCCCAATGATACTATTGCGAAGGGTTTTTCTTCCATTGAGTTTAGGTTTGGTAAGGTCCACAAACTTTATTGGAAATCGGCTACAAAAAAAATCAGATAACATTTCCGTTGATGAGCTTTCACATGCTTTAGAGTTGACTAAAGAGGACGATGTGAATGAGGATGAGCAAAAAATATTAAAGGGAATAGTAAAGTTTGGCAATACGGATGTGAAGCAAATTATGACTTCAAGAATGGATGTTTTTGCACTCGATTGCTCTGAAACTTTTGATACCATTCAAGAACAGATTTTGGAAGCAGGCTACTCAAGAATACCTGTATATAAAAATAACTTTGATAGTGTAGAAGGATTATTGTATGTCAAAGACTTGATTCCATACATAAACGAACCTTCCAGTTTTAAATGGCAAGATTTGTTGAGGCAGCCTTTTTTTGTACCCGAGAATAAAAAAATTGATGATCTGCTTGAGGAAATACAAATAAAAAAGGTTCATTTTGCCATTGTTGTAGACGAGTATGGAGGTACCTCTGGAATCGTAACCTTGGAGGATATTATAGAAGAAATTGTAGGAGATATCTCGGACGAATTTGATGACGATAACCTCACCTATTCAAAACTTGATGACTCCACTTACATTTTTGAAGGAAAAACTCCGCTGAATGACTTCTACCGATTGCTGGATATTAATGGAGATTATTTTGAAGAGAATAAAGGAGACTCCGATACACTAGCGGGTTTTATTATTGAGCAAGCCGGACATATTCCTAAAAAAGGTGATCAGCTTGACTTTTTGCATTTTACTTTTACCACAGAGTCTGCTGATGATAGAAGGGTAACCTCAATTAAAGTGAACATCCACAATACCGAAAGCAGCGAAAATGAAGATTAATTCAAGCTATTTACTCCTTCTATCTGTAATGATTTCTGTGCTAGCCTGTGAAACAGAGCAAACACAGACACCCAGACCTAGAGGATATATGCGTGTTGATTTTCCAAACAAAGGCTATATGAGCCACGATGGTTCGTGTCCGTATAAATTTGAATATCCGGTTCGTTCTTTAATTGATACCAATATTCGGCGCGTAAAACAGCCCTGCTGGCTCAACTTACATTACCCTCAATACGGAGCAACTATGCATTTTACTTACAGCAAAATCACCAGAGACTCGTTATTTCAATACGTTGAAGATGCTAGAAAGCTAGCTATGAAGCATACTGTAAGGGCGGATGATATAAAAGAACGTTATTATGAAAATCCACAACATCAAGTTTATGGTGTTGCCTATGAGTTTGAGGGAAATGTTGCCTCTAACTTTCAGTTCTTTTTAACCGATAGCAACCAACACTTTGTGCGTGGTTCTTTATATTTTAATATGAAGCCTAACCCGGACTCCTTAAAGCCAGTAATTGAATACGTTAAAAAGGATATGTATAAGCTTATTGAGACCTTGGAATGGAAGGATAAATAATGCTATGCAATAAGAATACACTGGACCCTAAAACAACCAGAGCACCTGCCTGATGCAATACGCCAAGGGAAATTGGCACGTGCATCAATAAAGTCAGCACTCCCAAGGCAAATTGAAAGATCACCGCAATCAATACTACCCGTATCGCTTTGACTTGATCCGACAAGAAGGAACGCTTCATTCCTTTTGAGTACAGCAGAAAAACAAGCACTACTAATAAAATTCCCAGTGTGCGATGAACAAACTGTATGCCCGACTTACCTTCTAAAAAATTCAAATAAACTGGATCTAAAATCCACACGGAATCGGCTATCAACTGGCCATCCATTAAGGGCCAAGTGTTGTGCACAAATCCGGCATGAGTTCCAGCCACAAAGGCCCCAAATACAATTTGTGCTATCAAAATACCAATAAAAGTAAGCACCATTTTCCCAAAGCTATCCAAGGAAACACGCACCTTAGTTTCTCGCCACAGATTCAAGCAAATCCAAAATATGACCATGCAAGTAATAAAAGCTGTGATCAAATGAGCCGCCAACCTAAAATGACTCACCCTCGGTTCATTTACCAATCCACTTTTTACCATAAACCAGCCTAAAAAAGCTTGAAAAGCACCTAGGCCAAAAACTAATATCAATTGGAGTGTTAATTTACGGCTCAACCAACCTTTAAAAAGAAAGAATAGAAAGGGAATTAAGAAAATTACACCTAATACCCTGCCCAGCAAACGATGCACAAACTCCCACCAAAAAATAGACTTAAAATCACTTAAGGTATAGTCGGAGTTGAGCTCTTTAAACTCGGGCGATTGCTGATACGCTTCAAAAGTTTGCTGCCATTCTATATCTGTGGACGGTGGAACAGCTCCTACAATGAGATGCCAATCCGTCATACTCAATCCGCTGTTCGTTAATCGTGTTATACCTCCAACCACAACCATCAGAAAGACGAATAACGCCCCTGATAATAACCAAACTGTGATAATTTTTTTTCTTGAATTGACCATTATTTATTTTAAAAAAACAAAGGTAATTCTCGAAGGTTGAAAGAAAGTGGATTCTATTTGTAAATAACGATTAACGCCTTAAAAATATTCGGAAAACTAAAATCAGGCAATTGCACCTCAGAAAACTTATGGGAAGACTTTGTTGAAGTGTTGGACTCGTAAATCGCAGGCTTAACTACTGTATTTTTAGTCACTGCGCAGTCCTTGCTTCTGTATGTTGCCATTAACTCATCTACATCTACGACTTCTGCATTGGTGGAAAGTAAAAGTGTGGTTTTGTTTTCCGACAATTGCTCAACGCCATCAATACTTTCAACAGCTAGCAAGGTGGACGGCGCTTGACTCCAATTAGTTACCTCAACTATTACAATACTTGACTGGTTGTCTGTTGCAGAGCGCTCCGATGCGCCGTTAAAACAAGAAACCAAAAAAAGGGTAATCGCTAAGATGCAAATATGTTTTGTCGCGTTCACGAAACTAAAGTATAACAACTTATTTATCAATTCATTCGCTTAACAGTAATTTAAAATTTTTGTCCGTTAAAACTGTGCAGTTTCAACTCTATTTCAGTAGGTCAAACTTCTATATTTGCTCCCTCGAAATATTCCATGAATCAAAATCAAATATCAAGCTCTGATGCGCCAGCAGAAGAAATGTCGTTTTTAGACCACTTAGAACAGCTGCGTTGGCATTTAATACGCTCTGCTATTGCCATTGTAGTGCTTGGTGTTGTAGCCTTCATTAATAAAAACTTCATATTTGACGGTGTCATTCTTGGCCCTAAAAACAGTGATTTTCTAACCTTCAAATTTCTATGCAAAGCTTCTTTAAAGCTGAACCAATGGCTTCCAAATTTGGTTGGTGCAGACACACTCTGTATTGGCCAAAATATGCCCAAACTGCAAAATATAAACATGGCTGGGCAGTTTACCTCTCACATCATGACCAGTATTGTGGTAGGATTGATAGTAGCTTTTCCCTATGTTTTCTGGGAAATGTGGCGATTTATATCGCCTGGTCTTAAGGATGGAGAACGAAACAATGTTCGAGGAGCTGTTTTTACGGTTTCGAGTCTGTTTTTCATTGGGGTTTTATTCGGTTATTTCATTATTTGTCCCCTGTCGGTAAACTTCTTTTTGACCTATTCGGTGAGTTCCGCTGTGCAGAACATCCCTACATTGGGCACATACGTAAGCACGGTGACAACCGTGGTTCTAGCCTGCGGATTTGTTTTTCAGCTGCCCGTTGTGGTTTTGGTACTCACTAAAATGGGTTTAGTTTCTCCGCTGATTTTAAAGAAGTTCAGAAAACATGCATTTGTCGGTTCATTAGTGTTATCGGCCGTAATAACACCGCCGGATATTTTCAGCCAATTCTTGGTAACAATACCGCTCATGATCTTATACGAAATCAGTATATTTATATCTGCCAAAATCACTAAAAAAGCAGCGTAAATTACTTCACATTGAATCTCCGACTCCACCTTTTAATCACGCTTTTCTTTGTGCTGGCTGCTCAATTGGCTTCTGGTCAAAAAACTGTGATTAAGGGTAAAATAGTTGACGCTAAAACAAATGAAGCCCTGCCTTTTGTAAATATTGCATTTAAAAACTCAAAAATTGGAACCACCTCCAACTTAGAGGGCTATTTTGAACTCTCCACCTATTACCCAACAGATTCTTTAATTGCATCATTTATAGGCTACAAACCAATGGCACGTGCCGTAAAAAAGGATGTTGAGCAAACCATAAATTTTAAACTAGAATCCGGCAATGTAGAACTCCAAGAAGTTATTGTAAAACCAGATAAAAAATACAAAGACCCTGCGATTGCAATAATGGAAAGAGTAGTCGAGAATAAAAAAATCAACGACAGAAAAAAATTGGATGCCTATGAATACGAGGTGTACAACAAAATAGAATTTGACCTAAATAATATCGACGAAAATTTTAAAAACCTTAAAGCATGGAAAAATTTTAAGTTCATTTTTGACTATGTAGATACTTCGGATAAGAGCCCCTACTTACCCATATTCATGACAGAATCTATGTCGGATTATTACTACACGCGTATTCCAAAACGCAAAAAAGAAGTGATAAAAGCCACTAAAATTACCGGTTTGGAGAACGAAAGTCTACAACAGTTTTTAGGCGATATGTATCAAAACGTGAATATTTACGATAACTACGTTATGCTGTTCAATAAAAGTTTTGTCTCTCCAGTAGCGAATGTTGGGAATGTCTCCTATCATTATTATTTGCTGGATAGTATGAAAATTGACAACCACAAATGCTACAAAATAAAATTTGTACCTCGAAGAGAATTTGAACTCAATTTTACCGGTAATCTTTGGATTGCCGACACGACTTATGCAGTAAAAAAAGTAGAAGCAACCATAAGCAAAAATGCCAATATCAATTTTGTAAAAGACTTAACCGTTGTTCAAGAGTATTCCCAAATAGAAAAAGAGGTGTGGATGCTCACCAAAGATTTTATGTTGGTAGACATCAACCTAGCGGATAAAACCATTGGTTTTTACGGCAGAAAAACTTCCACTTACAAGGATTTTGTTATCAATAAACCCAGGAGCAATGATTTTTATGCCGACGGCACCAACATTTCGGTCGCCGACGACGCTGGAGAAAAAGATTTGTCGTATTGGGAAACCAACCGACATGAAAAGTTGACCGAAAATGAAAAGGCCATTTATCAAATGGTTGATACGCTTAAAAAGGTTCCAGCATTTAAAACCTACGTAGACATCATAAAAATAATCTCTACCGGTTACAAAGAATTCGAACGTTTTGAATTGGGCCCCTATTCCAGTGTTTATAGTTATAACCCTGTGGAAGGGCATCGGTTTAGAATGGGTATTAGAACATTGTCTGGGCTTAATGAAACCGCACGCCTAAGAGCTTACTTAGCCTATGGCCTGCGCGACCAACAGCTGAAATACGGGCTGGGCGCGGATATTTTTCTTAATAAAAAAACCTGGACGATGCTTCATTTGGACTACCGCAACGATATCATGCAAATGGGCACTAGTGAAAATAATGACCAACAAGACAACCTTCTTGGCTCATTTTTTCGAGCTCGACCAGCAAATCAACTCAATGGTATTGAAGAGTATAAAATCGGTATAGAGCATTGGTATTCCGAAGCACTTTCAAACGAGCTCATTTTTAATCACAAACAACTGCGCTCGGTTACCCCAGACTTAGTTTTTGATCAAAATCCAGATACGGCAATTCGCAACAATTTAAATCGGCTAAAAATTACGGAGCTACGGTTTAATACCCATTTTGCATTGCGCGAAAAATACGTTCTTGGAGCTTTTGACCGCTATTCGCTTAGTTCCATGTTTCCAATTATTAACCTGAGAACAACCTTTGGAATAAAAGGCACTCTTGGAAACGAATATGAATATCAAAAAATTTACCTGTCCATTAGAGATAAAGTGTTTATAAATCCGCTAGGATACAGCGTATATCATTTTGGCTATGGTAAAATTTGGGGAAAGGTACCTTTCCCTGTTCTTGAATTGCACAACGGTAACGAAACCTTCTTTTACGACCCACTTGCGTTTAACCTGATGAATTTTTTAGAATACGCATCAGACGAATGGGTTCAGGGAATTATCACCCACCATTTTAACGGATTATTCCTCAATAAAATACCACTCATGCGCCGATTGCAGTGGCGTGAGTTAATATGGGTAAAAGGGGTTGCGGGGTCCTTAAGACCCGATAATAGTGCAGTATTGGAGTTTCCTAACTCCTTGTCCTCACTACCCAAGCCTTATTTTGAGTCGGGTATTGGAGTTGAAAATATCTTTAAGTTTTTACGTGTTGATTTTATGTATAGGCTCACCAACTTAAACAAAGACAAAAGTCAAAGTGCCGTGCGGAACTTTGGCGCTGCGCTCTCTCTTCAATTTGCTTTTTAGAGCAGGCAGCATATCACGAATAGGCAGACGGTTCGACTAACTAATATAGGATTGAGCTGCACTTTGTTGTACATAATTCAAAGCCATAAAAATATATTGGTATAACTTTGAAGCATGGAGCTTAGAGCGGAACAACTCATTAAGAAATACAAAAGCCGCACAGTTGTAAAAGGCGTCAGTATTAAAGTATCACAAGGCGAGATTGTAGGCCTTCTTGGACCAAATGGTGCCGGAAAAACAACCTCATTTTACATGGTTGTTGGTTTGATAAAACCAAATGGAGGCAAAGTTTTCTTAGATAATGAAGACATTACCTCATTGGCAATGTACAAACGAGCACAAAAAGGCATCGGCTATCTACCCCAAGAAGCAAGCGTTTTTCGAAAGTTGAGCGTTGAGGATAACATAAGAGCTGTGCTCCAAATGACCAAACTTTCTAAAAAGGAGCAGCAAACAAAACTGGATGCTCTTATTGATGAGTTTAGCTTAAATCACGTACGTAAAAATAGAGGAGATCTGCTTTCTGGCGGTGAACGCAGGCGAACTGAAATTGCACGGGCATTAGCAGTAGACCCTAAATTTATTTTATTAGATGAGCCTTTTGCAGGGGTCGATCCGATAGCTGTGGAAGATATCCAAAGCATTATTTACAAGCTTAGGGATAAAAACATTGGTATACTTATTACAGACCACAACGTTCAAGAAACGCTGTCTATAACAGAGCGCGCTTATTTATTGTTTGAAGGTAATATTCTAAAAGCTGGTACGGCGGAGGAATTGGCGGCAGACGAGCAAGTTCGACGTGTTTATTTGGGTAGGCATTTTGAGTTGAAACGAAAGGTTTAACTCCTTCACCAAGATAGAATAGTTTAAGCGAAGTTTTCGCAGTCAAAAACCTTTCAGAAGGCCTTTTGTCTTTGTGCTATGGAATATAGTTTCCCTACATGGATGACCCACGTGCTGCGTTGGGCAGCAGCTTACAATATACTCTGGGGCGCTTGGGTAGTGCTATTCCCCAATACTTTTTTTACCTGGACCGATATGGAGCCGTTAACTCACCCCACTGTATGGCAAGGGACGGGGATGATTGTTGGCGTTTATGGTTTAGGTTATTGGTGGGCTTCTTTTGACCCCGTCCGCCATTGGCCTATAGTAGCTGTAGGTTTTTTAGGAAAGGTGTTTGGGCCACTGGGCTTTCTATTCAACCATTATGTTTTGGGAGCGGTTCCTTTTCAGTTTTCCTATACCATGCTGACAAACGATTTAATATGGTGGCTACCTTTTTTCCTAATTCTACAACATGTGCACAGAACCACAGGCTGGAAACTCCGTTAATATTACACATGCTCAAAGCCCCTAAGAAACCCATCGCATGACACTCCTCATCTCTCGTTTAGTAATAGACTTCGGGTTAGTTGTTCTTATTTGGATGACACAGTTGATTGTATACCCAGCTTTTGTGCAGTTTGAAGCGGCAGCGCTTAAGCAATGGCACCCACGCTACAATCGAATGATCACTGTAATTGTAGCGCCCTTGATGTTTGCTCAACTGGGTTTGGTCGGTTTGGAATTGTTCCAAAGCCCCACCGTTTTCACTTGGGCCTCCTTGGTTTTAGTGGGATTAGCTTGGGTCCTCACCTTTTTGCAAGCAGTACCTTTGCACCGAAAGATTGCTAATGGCGTAAACATTAGAACATCTGCCGAACGACTGGTTCGCCTTAATTGGTCAAGAACAGTAGTTTGGACCGCGATTTTTCTAGTTTCGTTGATTCAGTTTTTGTTTCGTAGCAATTACTCATAATCGTGTCCTTGATTTTGTTTGACTAATACAAAATCAGTAAGTTAGCTGCAAATTCTACCATCATGGAACATCAAAAAGCTGTAGAAATCATTGATTCACTAGCCAATGGGATCGACCCAAATACTGGTGAAATATTCGAAAAAAATAGCCCCTACAATGATCCCGATATCATAAGAGCGCTATTTTATGCCAAAGACAACTTGAAGAAAAAACCCGTTAAAACAGGACCCGAGCGACGCGGCGCAAAATGGACCGACGAAGAAGATACTACCATTGCTGGCTTGTATAAATCCGATGTTAGTATTACTGAAATTGCGAAAACGCAAAAACGAACTAGGGGTTCTATTCGCAGTCGTTTGGTTAAATTAGGCCTGATTGAAGATGAACACTATAGGTAATGTTTTATCTGATAAGCTGCTCTATTAGAATATTCAGCCCATATTTTTGCTAATTGAGTTTTTCTAGTCATTTTCATTTTCTTGGTCTGAAATAAACTCTGATGTTTCCCGGTTTATGCGTTTAACAAATTCAAAGGACCTGCTATCACTTTTCACTTGGTTTGGGAAAGATGAAACCTTTATCAATATTCGGAACGTGTGTTTGAACCAATTAAAAAAATTGTCGGTAAAACGAACTGAACAGTAAGCCGTCATATAATCCACTACCTCAATTATCTGGTCTTCGTCTTTTAGGTAGGGAAATTTGTTGCGCTCTCGGTCAATAATATTTTCAAACCCATTAGCAAGAAACTGTGCTTTAGCCATTTCGTCATCTGTGGGGTATTTGTCGTGCATTTCTACTCTTGCGCCCAAAATTTCTATGGCCAATTCGAGTAAATGCGGATATAAAGGGAGTTTTTCCATGCCGAGTATTTCTTTTATCCTACCATTCCGGTAACGAAAACATCTACAAACTCACGCATTTTATCCAAAATGCGTTCACCAATTTCACGGGCCTTTAAAATACTTGGACGGTTGTCAAGGCATTTAAAAACATCGTCTCGAATGGGTTCTTGTCCGCTGTAAATATAACTTTCGACAAGAGCGTTAAACTGCTTTTTATCTAGCTCCTCTTCGCTGCACAGTTTCTCTAATGCCAATACTTTTTGTTCTTGCCAATACAGTTCAAACTCGTCTTCAACATCATCAGCATTTTTAATATTTGGCAAATTCTCTTCAATAAATTTCTCAATTAACTCGCGCTTACTGCGCAACGTGATATCTCCACCAAGTAATTCAATTATTGCTTTCTTTTTAGCCGCAGCTCCCGCAGCAGATTCATCTTTTAACTGAGCCAACAGCTTTATGATATAAGCCACGTTTACTCGGTCTCTATGTAACAGCTCTAATTCAAAGTCAATATCGTCCAATATCGATACTTTCTCTTTTTGGTTTTCTCGTTTTACTTTATCATGTAGGTTGACGTATTTTCCTTTATAGTTATCAAATTCTTGAGCATCTATATTTAAATCATCCCAATCAAAATCGGTATAAGATTCTAAAACATTAAGTGTGCGAATTAGTTTCCGAAAAGCCTGAACAAAAGCCGCCTCATCTTCTTCACTTTCCAGGTCGTTTACACTCTGATATGTTGGAGCAATTTCTCTGAGTGCTTCTAGCGCCTCATTAAATTTCTTTACTATATCCTTGTAAACTGGCATTATCACGACTTCTATCGCGTCCTTATTCGAAAACAAGGTGATTGCCTCGTCCGTAGCCTTTTTAAGATTCCGAAAACACAATATATTTCCCTGCGATTTTTGCTCACCCAATATTCGGTTGGTTCTAGAAAAAGCTTGAATAAGACCGTGTTGCTTCAAGTTCTTATCTACATATAGGGTATTCACTTTTTTAGCATCAAAACCAGTGAGCATCATACCAACAACGATAACAATATCAAGCCGGTCTTTTTCATCATTAAAAGAAAGCTTCTCTCGGTCTTTTAAGCGTTTGCTTATGTCCTTAAAATAATTTTCAAATTGAAGGCTGTCTTTAGTCGTGAAGCTGGTATTGTACATTTTGTTGTAGTCGCCAATAAAACCCTCCAACTTGTCTCTTGAGTGGCTTGCTTTATAAGCAGATTCAGGTTCGGCCGCCATCCGCTTCTCCTCAGCTGGCATATAATCTTGAGCCTCATTATCTTCCTCATTGGCACCATAGGTAAATATAGTTGCAATGCGCAAATCGTGTTTACCCTCCAATTTTTTTTGCTGAAACGCATCGTAATACGCAATAGCCGCATCAATGCCACTTACGGCAAACAAAGCCGAATAGTCTTTGTTAAACGTTTTTCTACCGTGGTTAGCAATTATGTAATTCGTTACTTTATCGATGTATTGGACATCTTCAAAAACTTCTTTTTTATCAATGTCTTCAACGAGCTCATCAAATTGCGGCTTGTTTTTGTACTTAAAAACACTGTAATACTCTATTCCGAAACGCAATACGTTTTGGTCTCGAATAGCATCAGTAATTACATACTTGTGCAAGCACTTGCCAAAGAGGTCAGCCGTCGTTCTTTTACCAAAATCATTTTTAGACGCATTATCAGCAAAAATTGGCGTACCTGTAAATCCGAATAACTGACTGTTAGAAAAGAATGAGGTGATACGTTCGTGTGTTTCTCCAAACTGGCTGCGATGGCATTCATCGAAGATAAAAACGAAGCGTTCATTCCTTAAATGTTCCAGTTTACTTCTGTATTTGCCAGATATGGCATTATTGAGTTTTTGAATGGTTGTAATGATAAGGTCGGAGTCTTTTTTCTCTCCTTTTTTATCCGTGTATTCACTCAAAAATTGATTGACCAAACTGTTGGTATTGTCCGTTGAATCTACACTGCCTTCTTTAAAGGAATTAAACTCCTTCATCGTTTGATAGTCTAGGTCTTTACGATCAACTACAAACACGACCTTGTAAACCGCAGGTAAGTCCATTAAAACCTGACTGGTTTTGAACGAAGTAAGCGTCTTGCCCGAACCCGTTGTATGCCAGATGTACCCGTTTTCTTTATTGGTATTTACTTGCCGGATTATTGCTTCGGTAGCGTAGTATTGATAGGGTCTAAGAACCATCAATATTTTATGTGTTTCATTGATTACCAAATAATTGGCGAGCATTTTACCCAAATGATTCGGGTTCAGAAACGCATCCGCGAATTCGTCTAATTCGGTAATGTTTTTATTGTTGGCATCAGCCCAAAAAAACGTTTGCTTAACAGATTGCAGCCGGTTATTGGCTAAGTACTTTGTATCAACGCCATTGCTGATTACAAACAGTTGCACATACTGAAACAGACCGTGGTTGCTCCAAAAAGAGTGGCGCTGATAACGATTAATTTGGTTGAACGCCTCTTTAATTTCTATTCCTCTTCGCTTGAGTTCTATTTGAACCAAAGGCAGCCCATTTACCAACAACGTTACATCGTATCGGTTTTTGTAGGTGCCTTCTTGCGTTATTTGGTTGGTAACCTGAAACCGGTTGTTGCCCCAGTTTTCGCTATCAAAAAAACGAACATAAACCGTATCGCCATTATCTCGGGCAAAGCTGAATCGGTCTCTCAGCGTTTTTGCTTTTTCAAATACATTTCCTTTAGCTAGGTGATTCAGAATATTGGCGAACTCTGCATCAGAATACTGTTCTTGGTTAAATGCCTCAAGTTGTGTTTTTAGGTTAGCGATTAATGCATCGCCGTCCATTACGGTTACCGAAGCATAACCCAAGCCCACCAATTGCTGGATTAAGTTATTTTCTAATTGAGCTTCTGATTGAGTGGTCATGTCCAAAGATTTTCATTCATCCAATTATGCTTGAAACCTATTGCATTTGGATCCACGTTGGGGTATTTACTCATCAACTCTTGCAATTGTACGTTAAAGTTGTTTTCCGGAACTATTACATTGAGCAAGTAGCGCATAATACAAAGATGCATGTAGAGCTTGTTGTTATCGGTAGGCGGGTTTTCTGTCCAAGCGTTTGGTGGTTTAGATAGCATTTTTGGCGCTCCAGGCAAGTTTTTATTCCAAAGTCTACTGTGATGGGCGCAGTAATTTCTAATCTGAGCAATACTTTGCAGCCAGCTTGGTAGGTAAGTGTGATTTACTGCTCCATACTCTTTTGCAATTGTATCTTTTGATGTTACCGTATTTTTCAAATTTCCATACAGTTTTGATAAACTGCCAAAACTGGTCATTTCTAAAGCCTTCCATGCTGGTGGAAAACGAGGGTCATCCTTGTATTTCTTTTTATGCTCTTTAATGAACGCGTCTTTTGATCGACTAACCTCTTCTTCAAGGTTACTCAAGGTTTTTACCAACGACCTTGCATCAATAAAAATAGCAGTGTCTTGAAACCACCAAGGGTCAAACTCGTGTGATAAATGGTATATAAGTTTAGTTCTTAAACTAATCTCAATTTTTTCGATTACGTCAAATAATAGCACCCTTAATTCACGGTCAAAATTGTACAGATTCACAACATCAGAAAAACAACTTCCGGGCTTAAAGGTGTGATTCTCTTTATCTTCTTGCATTGGCCACCAATAGCCAGCTAATCGGTAGTAGCTTACGTGCGAAAGATAATGGCGCGCTTGATTTTCATCTCGTATTTCAAGGCCGCGTTTTTTTAAAAGCGCAATGTGCTGGTCTATGGTTTTTGCTTCCTTATCGTATAACATGGAACTACGATTCTGAACAAGAAAAGGAAGAAAACGGGAAGGCATAAAAGCAAAAGACTCGCCCTGGGACGCTGATCTTAATGGGTAGCGTGGCGAGTACTGTTGATACAAATGTATTTCTATTTTTCGATATCGTTCTGTTTTTTAACATTTTAGTCAACATATTGATACTAACAATAATACAAATTGTTATTGCTAAAGAGGTTTTAACAAAACCATTTAAAAACACCATCAGAAAAACAAAATGTGTGTATTTTACCATAAAAGTTGCGATTCATGCATCTAAACATAAACCGTATCGCCATTATCTCGGGCAAAGCTGAATCGGTCTCGCAGCGTTTTTGCTTTTTCAAATACGTTTCCTTTAGCTAGGTGATTCAGAATATTGGCGAACTCTGCATCAGAATACTGTTCTTGGTTAAATGCCTCAAGTTGTGTTTTTAGGTTAGCGATTAATGCATCGCCGTCCATTACGGTTACCGAAGCATAACCCAAGCCCACCAATTGCTGGATTAAGTTATTTTCTAATTGAGCTTCTGATTGAGTGGTCATG
>CBFIBQ010000011.1:0-94926 GCA_965660875.1 Salibacteraceae bacterium
GTTTCAATACTAGAGTTTACCTACTCGGATTCACTCTAGTTTTTTTTCCCAAATTTGTTCTATGGAAATATGGGAAAAATCAGAAAAAGCATTGAAGACATCACTCGAATTTAAAGACTTCAAAACAGCATGGGCATTCATGGATGAAGTTGCAACCCTTGCGGAAGCAGTCCAACACCACCCCAATTGGAGCAATGTGTACAACAGCGTGTCCATAACATTGAGCACGCACGATGCCGACAACACGGTTACAGCAAAAGATGAGGAACTCGCTAAGCAAATTGAACAAGTATTAGAAAATTATGAGTTTCAAGTTACGGGAAGCTAATTCAAAGGACCTAGATTCCCTGCACGGGCTATGGATGGAAATTATGCACTACCATAAAGACCAAGGGCCCATGTTTGCTTATGATAGCGCGTACGATAGTGATTTAAAAAAGTCTTTGAGCGAACGCTTATCGGGAGAAAAGCAGCGATGTTTTGTAGCTGTTGAAACCGATGATGTTGTGGGCTGTATTTTTTGTAGCATCAAGACCATTCCGCCTTTTATTAAAATCAAGAAAACAGGATATATTGCAGAAACTGTGGTATCTGCTAAAGCACGCGGAAAAGGAATTGGAACAGCCTTAGTTCAAAGAGCCCAAGAATGGTTCGACGAAAATAATTGTGAAGCTACCGAGCTACAGGTAGCAGTGCAAAACGAATCGGGAATAAAGTTTTGGAAACGGTTGGGGTTTAAACCCAGCACTTTCCACATGCACCGAGTAAACTAATTGTTTACGACCCCTTCAATGGCTTTTATGATTTTATCTCCATCGGCATATCCATTGGTTACCAACATCAACCGCCCCTTATGCTCCAACACTACTGCCGGAAAACCTTTTACCCCCATCTGTTGGGCCAATTGAAAATCTTTCTTCACTTCCATTTTAGCCCATGAACTCTCAAAGGTATTTTCAAACTCTTCGGGATCTACTTCATACTTTTCCAGCAATGGCAAGTATACTTTTACGTCATGGATATTTTTATTGTCCTCATAAAAAAGGTGCTGAACGTCTTTAAAAAACTCAAACTCTGCTTTTCTGTTTAACTCGCGCATAACAATTACCGCTCTTGCAGGTGGCTCCGTATCGTAAACAAAGTCTTTGTTTTTAAGAATAGAATAATTAAATGGCTGACCACTGCGCTCAGCAACCTGATCCCAATGTTCCTTCAAAAAGTCGCCTAAATCCGCCATGGTTTCTGTATTGTATGGTCTTAAACCACCAATAACCAGCTGAAAATGCAAGGAATCGAAATGATTTTTTACCTTCAGAATTTCAGGGGCAAAACCATAACACCAACTGCATAGTGGATCACCTATGTATATAATTTTTGATTTTTGACTATGAGCACTCATAACTAGAACAAGAATTAATGATAAAACAACGCTAAATCGCATGGCACAAAGTTAGTCTTCACTTACGCATTTTAAAACGTTTCAAATCTAAAATTCCGCTCGTCTCGAACTATTCAGAGTACTTAACATTATTTTAATGACATAGGCAGCCTAAACCCTCGCAATCCCTTATTATATTTGATGTTTAACATTCACAAAAACTTAAAATATATATTATGGCATTTGAATTACCAGATTTAAAATACGATTACAACGCATTAGAACCGCACATAGACGCGAGAACAATGGAAATCCATCATTCAAAGCATCATGCGGGTTATACTTCAAAACTAAATGCAGCCTTAGAAGGAACAGGACATGAAGAATCGAGTATTGATGAAATCCTTGCTAACGTAAATGACTTAAGCACAGGCATACGAAATAACGGTGGCGGTTACTACAACCATTGCCTATTTTGGGAAGTAATGTCTCCAAATGGCGGTGGACTGCCAACTGGCCTGTTGGCTGATGCAATTGATAGTGATTTGGGTGGTTTTGAGTCATTCAAGGATCAATTTAGCAAAGCGGCTGCAACACAATTTGGCTCAGGCTGGGCATGGCTTTGTGTAAAAGACGGAAAACTAGAAGTTTGTTCCTCTGCAAATCAAGACAATCCATTAATGCCGGGCGTAGGCTGTGGTGGAACGCCAATTTTAGGATTGGATGTTTGGGAGCACGCTTACTATCTAAACTACCAAAACAGAAGACCCGATTACATTGAAGCGTTTTTCAATGTGATTAACTGGGATGAAGTGAATAACAGATACAACGCGGCTAAATAGAAATAGTCAACGTTACTTAAGCCCCATTTTGCTGTGCAAAGTGGGGCTTTTTTTATTTTATCTGATTGAATGCTATGCCCAATAACTTTTCGTAATCTCTCAACGTCCGCAATTCTTGTGAGTTCACCAAGCAAAGCGAAACACCACGCTCCCCTGCTCTAGCGGTTCTTCCTGCACGATGCGTATAATATTCTGCTTGATCGGGTAATTGATAATGCACCACAAAAGATAAGCCTTGCACATCAATTCCGCGCGCAGCCAAATCGGTGGCTACCAATAATCTTAATGATTCATTTTTAAACGCCCGCATCACCTTATCTCTTTCCAATTGCCGCATGTCACCATTTATGGTATCTGCGGGTACATTTTTAGCTTTTAGTTGTTTGGCTAATTTCTGTGCCGCTGCTTTGGTTCTGCAAAAGATAATTCCTCGTTGCTTTGGAACATTTCGCAACATTTCCATGAGTAAATACAGCTTCTCGTTTTCCTCACAAATAATGAATTGGTGTTCAATGTTTTTATTTACCTGGTTTTTCTGACTGACCGATATTTTTAGAGCGTCCTCAGATAGATGCGCGTTGATTATTTGTTTTATTCCAGTGGGCAGTGTTGCTGAAAACAACCAACGCTCCTCTGCAGACGCCACAAAACTTAAGATTTCATCCAACTCTTTCTTAAACCCAAGGCTGAGCATTTCATCTGCCTCATCCATAACAATGGTTTTTACATTAGAAAGGTCAATGGCTTCTCTATTTACCAAGTCAATGAGTCTGCCGGGCGTAGCAACAATAATATGTGTTGGACGCTGAAGGTTTTTTATTTGTTCGTCTATTTTAGCACCGCCGTATACGGCCTCGGTAAAAATCTTATCGGTGAACTTGGTGAACTTAAACAGCTGCTTGGCTACTTGCTGCCCCAACTCTCTTGTAGGACACAATACCAGTCCTTGAATTACTTTTTTCTTAGGATTTATTCTGCTCAATAATGGTAATCCAAAGGCAGCAGTTTTTCCGGTGCCGGTTTGCGCTTGGCCCACCAAATCAACGCGTTCGTTTAGAAGCATAGGGATAACCTCATTCTGAATCGGTGTGGGTTCAACAATATTCATATCCAGCAAGCCCTTTTCCAGTTGAGCACTCAGACCTAAGTCAGTAAATCTTCCCATAGCTAAAGTTTTAATTCACCGCGAAGTTATTGCTATTCCTGCGGCTAATTCCTTTTTATACTGTATCTTTAAATCAAATTAAATAGCATGAACAATTGGATTTTTTTTCTAGGAGCTTTTATCGTCCTCTCTTGCAGCAATACCAAAACACTCAATACAGTAGAAAATGTAGATTTGACTAAATACCAAGGTTTGTGGTATGAAATTGCTCGACTCCCAAATACGTTTGAGAAAGGACTCATTTGCGTAACTGCCGAGTACACCCTTTTGGATAATGGAAAAATTAAAGTGGTCAATTCAGGACATTTAGAGCAAAACCCAGAAAAAACAAAACAATCGAAGGGCACAGCCTATGTGCCTGACCCAACAGAGCCCGGTAAACTAAAAGTCTCCTTTTTTTGGCCATTTGCTGGGGATTATCAACTATTGAAGCTCGATAAAGATTACCAGTATGCACTTGTAGGGTCTCCCTCATTGAAATATCTATGGATACTGTCGAGGAGTAAAGTATTGCCAAAACAAAAAATTGAAGCACTAAAAAGAGCAGCGGAAAAACAAGGGTTCGATATCAGTCAACTCGAATTTATAGATCAAAGTTGTAATTGAGTCAACGCCTTTTTTTTTCGATTACCTCTAGGTCTTTAATAGTACCTTTTTCTAAGGTAAACCTCAGCATGGTTTTCACCTTGTGAAAGCCGTGATTGCCAATTGCTCCAGGATTCATATGGAGTAAATTGAAGCGTTTATCGGGCATTACTTTAAGAATGTGCGAATGTCCACAAACAAATAATTTAGGCTTATGCTCTTGAATTAGACCCTGCACCCTTGGGTTATATTTACCCGGATATCCAGCAATATGGGTCATAAGCACCTTTACACCTTCTAGCTCAAAACAATTGTTTTCGGGAAACGCCCTGCGCATTTCTGGTGTATCAATATTACCATATACCGCACGCAAGGGTTTAAAGCTGGACAACTCTTCCGTTACCTCAAAGGAGCCAATATCTCCTGCGTGCCAGATTTCATCACAATCGGCAAAATGTTTTTTTACGGCTGGGTCAACAAATCCGTGCGTATCCGATAATAGACCGATTTTTTTCAATGGGGTAAGTCACTTAAAACGCCTTGCACGTGAATATCTCCATGAGTAGATATGTGCACTACCGTTTCGTCAGCTATCAGTATTACCTGTGGCGATTGGTGCGTTATGTTTAAGTGCTCGGCTATCCAATTGCTCACTGTTCGATACTGAATTAAATCCAAGTAGAACACATCAACTTTGTCGGTTAAATTCGATTTACCCTTCTCCAAACGTTGATAGGCCATAGTGCTAATCGGACAGCGCGTACTGTGCTTAAACAACAATACAGGCTTTTCTTTTGAATCTTTTATTGCAGATTGAACATCCTCAGCAGTTTCAATATTCTGCCATTGTTCCGGTAAATGATTTTCTTTAGAAGACTTAAAAAAGCTGTCAAACATTATGTGTCGTTTTTATGTGCAAATTTCAAAATGCGCCAATGTTTATAGCAGTTGTTGAATGCTCGATGAGCTCGGTTAAAAGCAAGCTTTCAACAATCAAGCGAGATATATTTACTGAATCAGTGCTTTCAACTCCAGTGGCGTAGGCAAATCATTGTAATGCCATTTCTTTCTTACAACTCCTTTCTCCATATACACTAAACCCGGATTGGATCGAATAACGGTTTTCAGCATAGTCGCATCTCCGTTCCAAAAATCAAACGTTAACTGGTGCTGATGTCTAAAGTTATTGATGTCTTCGTAACCCGATGCTGTTATTCCGACCCACAAAGCACCACTGGCTTGCGCCAAATCGCTCAATGCCAGCAATTCTTCTTGAGGTTCTGCACTGGTTTTATCTATATCGTAAGCAATGACCATAAATGCTTTTGGTGCTGCCAATAGTTCAGGCGTTTTATCGTTGCCTTCAGCATCCATTATAAAAAAGTCATGGATTGGAGGCTCATAACCGTCTTTCAATTTGACTTGTTTGGTAAGGTCGGAGTTCATTTCATAGTCTTTATTCTCCCACCATTTTCCATCGATATATTCCTTATCTGTAATTTCTTTTTCTTCGCCAGTTGTATTATTTACCAAAGTGTAGATATAACCGTATTTAGGACCTTCCAGACCCAACTCTTCCGCCGTTTTCATTCCTTCAGAAATACTGCTGCCTTCAGCATATGGCCGGTAGTCTTTTATTGGCAAGTGCTCGATACACCAAAATGAAAAACCCAATGCAAGGACGAGCACCCAAGCAGCTGTTGGCCATTCGGCTTTTTTTACGCCCACCAACTGTCGAACACCAAGAAAACCTGCATAACCAAATACTAAGAATAACATGGGAAAAGCCCAACCAAAAACCCAACTAAAAAATGCTACAAAAACCAATGAAAGCGGTAGGTACACCTGATCTTCCTTGAGTGTATTTAATTTCACTTTTCCTTGCAAAAAGAAAATGGGCAACAGGAAAACCAACAACACCATATCTTTTGCAAAGGATTCCCAAGGGGTTAGACTCCTACCCACACTGCCTTTCATTGCATCGCCAAAACAACCGCAATCGGTAACGCAGGTAACGGATTTTTCAATTTCAACCCCATTTTCTATTATCGTGTAAGTGCCGCTTGGATCGCAAGTTGCCGTATAGGCTGTAAGCCAACCAAAAAACAAGGTAAGTATCAGTAACGACCATGTCGCTAAACGGATTTTTGCTCCAAACAGCACTGCAAAACCTAGAATTATTTCAGCAACACAGGCCAAAATTGCTAGAGTAAGTGCCCACGGTTCCAAAAAAGGTAAGTTCAAGGCACTCTCTGCAAAGTACTCTTCCAGCTTGTATGAAAAACCCAATGGGTCGTTCGCTTTGATTAAGCCGCTGACAATAAAGAGGGAGCCGACAAATAGTCTGGAAAATCCTAGTATATATTTCATTACAATCCGATTTGAATTGTAAAATTAGACAAGGTATTCAAGTAAAATTTTAGTTTAACAAACCTTTGTGAAATACACTACTCGTAAGTGACTCCTTTAAATTTGATATTGTTGGCCAAATTCGTTTGAACAAGACGCGAATTCTCCAATTGTTCAGCTCCACTGGTGTGGGATTGCCCCTCACTTGTAGCTATGTCAATACCTTCAAACAGCTCCAATACATCCAGTTCAAGCTCAATAAACGTATTCATACCCTCTTTTACTTCAAAGTTTCCAGGAGCTAGAATGACTTGACGGTACAATTCGCTAAATCCGGTGTGGTAGAAAAAAGCCCTATCGTACACTCCATTACTATCCGAGTCTATACTTCCTTCAAAAGAGGTAAACTTATATTTGGATTCCCAAGTCCAATCCATTCCCGAATACAAAGCATTCAAAGGGTGATCAGCGGGATAATCATTGGGGCGGTATTCTTCATTAAAAACAGGGTCAACTCCACAGCCTAGATATAATCTGTTATATGTGCCCGCAGCCAATTGTCCCTCTATAACATTGTCGTACAAGGTTCTTGTAGCACTTAAAAAAGTAGAGGTATCGTAATCGATAAGCTCAACATCAGCAAATTGGTATTTCTCAAAATTCGGCTTTCCAAAGAGCACATTAGAAATGTAAAATTTGAAAAACGTAAATTCTAAGTCTCTACCTTGCTTGTCTTTATAGTTCTTATTGAGGTAAACGCGTTCTCCATTAATAACTGGGACAACACTAATAAAAACATCTTGTAGTTTAGGTGTTGTACAGGTATCGCAGACTATTCCGCCCGTATCAATTACAGTAGGTGCATCGCCATAAACGCAAAGTGAATTCCGCTGAGCCGTTGGGTCGTAATTTTGTGCTTCAGGGTCTGTGCAACCTTCTTTTGGCTTAAGACATCCCGCTACTGCAAATCCGATTGTAATAGCAAGCAGTATGTTCTTTAGGTTCATATTAATTTATTTTTTTCTTTTTTGATAAATAATTGACTTCAAATACTGATTATAAAGATAGAGGTATATTTTCAACAATTGTGTACCATACTGCACATTGGACGATTTTACAACATTTTTTCTAATTCCTTCAGATGCTCTATTCGAACTATCTTCGAATTATTGGCGTGTTCTCTGTGCGGATCAAAATGAATCGTTTGCCAACCGGCGTCAATTCCTCCTTGGATATCCGCCTCTAAATCATCTCCAATTATTAAGCATTCTTGAGACGTTCCACCCGCTAGTTGTTGGGCATATTCAAAAATTATTGGGTCGGGCTTTTTAGCTTTTGCTGCTTCACTGGTAATAATTGTTGTGAAGTAATCCAATAAATGCGATTCTTTTAACTTCAAATGCTGTACTTCCTCAAAGCCATTAGTGATAATGTGCAGTACGTACGATTCCTTTAAGTGCGACAAAATTTCATGTGTATGATCAAATAAACCGACTTTATACGGACTGTGTTTTATGTAGTATGCTCCAATAGTTTCTGACAAGCCTAATTCGTTTATTCCAAACAAGCGCAAAACCTCGGCAAATCGTCCATAGCGCAGCTTCTCCTTAGATAAATTACCTTTTCTATAGGCGTCCCACATTTGCTCATTGATACGTTCATAGGTCTCAATAAAGTCTGCTGAACTTCTGACTCCTTTTTTTTTCAAACCAAAATCAAGAACTATTTCTGTAAGCACTTCTCTACTATTTGTTTTAAAGTCCCAGAGTGTGCGATCGAGATCAAAAAATATGTGCTTTACTTGCTTATAATTCATGGTATTTTAAACAAAAAATTGCATTTAAATCGGCAAATTAATCAATAGATTTGAACTCGTGAGTACTGCCGAAGATATTAGGTTTATGAAGCGTTGTTTTCAACTGGCTAGAAAAGGATTGGGAAATACTTCTCCTAACCCCTTGGTTGGAGCTGTAATTGTTCATGAAGGTGTAATTATCGGCGAAGGTTACCACAAAAAGTATGGCGGACCGCATGCCGAGCCCAATGCTATCGCTTCGGTGCAAGACCCTTCATTGCTTAGTCAAAGTACACTTTATGTCAACCTAGAGCCTTGCAATCATTTCGGAAAAACACCGCCATGTGCCGATTTGTTGGTTCAACACAACATTCAGCGGGTAGTAATTTGCAATACAGATCCAAACCCTCAGGTAAACGGGAGTGGAATAGAAAAGTTAAAAAAAGCAGGCATAACCGTTACAACGGGTGTGCTTGAGGCGGAAGGTAAGGCACTCAACCATCGATTCTTTAGTGTACTGCAAAAAAAACGACCGTACATTATTTTAAAATGGGCGCAAACTGCAAATGGTTATCTAAATCATGCTAAAAACCAACAACAGCAACCCTTACAAATTAGCTCTGAAACTAATAAACAGTTGGTGCACAGTTGGCGAGCTAAAGAAGACGCCATTCTTATTGGTGCCCGAACCTACCTAAACGATGCACCTTTTTTAAACACTAGAGAGGTAATGGGCAAGTCACCAACACCTATTGTATGGTCCACCAGAAGCGCGGATATGGATTTTTCAAATTGGAGCGATAAAAAGCAGTTTATTCTAATCTCAGAAAAAGAGCCAGAAATCAAGCCGCATAATATGAAGTGGATCGAGTTAGAAAGAGATGTGAGTAAAACCTTGCAGTCTATCTGCGCCTTAGGTATACAATCCATCTTGATTGAAGGAGGAAGCAAGACCTTATCCGATTTTATTGAACATCAACAATGGGACGAGGCTAGGGTTTACCAAAGTACTTCACCTATAGGAGCAGGTGTTTCGGCTCCTTCTATTAGCACTTCATTTTTATTGAATAAGCTCACGAAAACAACTTACGGCTCTATTTCGATGTACTCAAATACGCAATCCAAATGATGGGAAGGATGCATTTTGCTCGGAGTATCCTGCTTACTTGGTTTATTTTTTCAGGTATACTCAGCCTTGCACAGGAGCGCGATGAAGAAGCGTTTTTAACCGAGCTTAAAGAGAAAATCGACATCTCTACGCTGAAAGAAAATCCTATTGTAAGTTACTCCGAGTCGGACAGCTTATTCAATAGTTTAAACCACTTTTCGGATAGTTCTTTTAAGGCTCGATTTTTTAATCTACTGGGCGAGTTAAACTTTGAAAAAGGGGATTACGCGCTTGCTCTTGAGTATTTTATAACGGCACAAGATTTTGCCAAAAACCAAAAGAAAAGTACCTTGAACGTTAAGTTGCTTATTGATATTGGCAATATTTTTTATAAGAATAAAGACCTAAAATCAGCTTTGGTCCAATATGAAAAAGCGCGGAACTTAGCCATTGAAATACAATCACAAAAGCTCGCTGCTACGGCGGCAAATAACATTGGTTTGCTCCACCTCCAAAGCAAACGTTATGAGGATGCTGAATTTTACTTCAAAGAAGGGTTATCTTATCGCAGGCAGCTAAATGACCAATACCTAGTAGCCCACAGCTTGCAATACTTAGGAATGCTAAACTTCCATCAAAACAAATTGGATAGTGCCCAGTTGTATTATCAAAAAGCACTGAACCTGTCAAAATCTGCCAAGGAAACGGAGAAGGCATTAAAATTACAAGTGGGTGTATTGACAGATTTGTCCAGCACCTTATTGCGGAAAAGAGACTCGGTAAAAGCACAAAAAACTATTCAAGAAGCTAGCATCATTTTATCAACTATTGATAATCCATATTTTTTCTGTGCTTCCACTTATCAGTTGGCGAGCATTTATTACAAACTAAAAAATCAGCAAGCCTGTATTTCCAGTTGTCTCAGCATTATTGAAACGGCTGGATTAGAAAATTACTTCGCTTTACAACAAAAAGCCTACGCGCTGTTGTCGAAGGTTGAGGAAGATAGAGGGAATTATCAAAAAGCCGTTAAGCTGTCTCGAAAAAGTGAGCACATTAAATCAAAAATTAGAGAAAATTATACCGACAAAAAACTAGCTAATGATCGCTATGCACAGCAAGTAATAGGAAGTAAAAAATTACTTGAACTCGCTAAACGAGAATCCGAATTAAAGTCCAGAGAACTGGAATCGCAACAGCGCATAAATGAACTCTTGGTGCTTTTAGTAATAATAGGACTTATTGCCTTAATTAGTCTGATAATTAGAAATAGAGAGCGAAAAAAATCAAACAAACAACTAATAGCCACCAATCACTTAATCGAAAAGCAAAATGTAGCAATAAAAAAGAGTCAGGAAGAAGTTGAAGCCGCATCTCGAAAACTGGAAGAGAAAATTGAACAGTTGGAACAACTGACAAAAGACAAAAACCAACTCATTAGCATTGTGGCGCACGATTTAAGAACTCCGTTGAGTTCAATTAGAGGATTAAGCGAATTACTAAGTGTTGATGTAAAAGAATTGAATTTAGAAACCAACTCCGAAATTATAGAGCACATTGAGATGATAAATTTTCTGTCGGACAACATGTTGGATATGACAGAACAAATTTTAAACTCACAAAGTATTGAGACACATCGAGAAAATTTAAATAAGGTTCAGTTTAACCTAGTTTCGGAAATTAACCAAACCTTGAAAAAATATGAGAAATGGGCCTATGAAAAAGAAATCACCATAGATACTTCTAAAGCAAACCCAAATCTAGTCTTGTCTACAAACCGCAATTTATTTGATCATATTCTATCAAATTTAATCAGTAACGCCATCAAATACTCGCCAAAGGGTAAAACGATTGAAATCGGCTGTAAAGAGCATCAGGAGTTTATTGAAGTACATATAAAAGATCAAGGACCCGGATTTTCAGCTGCTGACAAAGCCAAACTCTTTGAGCCACACCAAAAATTAAGTGCATCGCCAACAAATGGTGAGGAAAGTTTTGGTGTTGGTCTTTCTTCAGTAAAAAAGTTGTGCCACATCATTAATGCGCAAATTAAACTGGAAAGTGAGCAAGGTAATGGGGCTACCTTTATTATTCAACTTCCAAAAACCTAATTGTGGTTTGGATTATAGCTAGCATTATTGCCGCTACCATTCTGTTTATCGTATTCAAGCTTTTTGATAATAATAAGGTTGACAGATTTTCTGCTGTTGTATTTAATTACCTTTTCGCTGGTACTACAGGCCTTCTTTTCTTTGACGTATCTGTTAACGGCTATCTGGAATGTTCATCGTGTTTGATTTTTGCTTTCGCCCTAGGCGCAGTATTCATTACGCTATTTAATCTTATTGCTTTTGTAACGGCAAAAAACGGAGCTGCAGTCTCCGTTTTGGCTAATAAAATGGCCTTTGTAATACCGGTAGTACTCTCGGTAGTTTTGTTTCAGGAGCATATCAATAGTTGGATCGTTTCAGCAATTATAGCAGGAATTATAGGCTTGTATTTGTCTATAAAACCTGAAAAGTCTTTTAACAAAAATAATAAGCTATTGATTTGGCCCATTGTGCTTTTTATTGGCAGCGGTATTCTCGATTTTTTATTGAAAGTAGGCGAGCGTTTTGTTCTTCAAACTTGGTCTAGCCCTATGTTGACGGTTGCCATTTTTACTAGCGCTTTTATTTTCGGAACTGGCTTTGGATTAATACGAAATAAGTTAGTTGTTTCACGAAAAAGTATCCTTTGGGGAGCATTTTTGGGTATACCCAACTTTTTTTCAATTTTCTTTCTATTCGAAGCAATCAAGGCATTCTCTGCAAATTCAGCCATCATATTCCCAATAAACAATGTGGGTATTATCAGCTGTACGGCTTTGGTGGCTGTACTTTTTTTTAAGGAACGATTATCTAAAATCAATTTATTAGGGCTACTACTCTGCCTCGTTTCTATTGTAATTTTAAGTTCAGAAGCATAAGGTGGAGCAATTCTGGACCATAGCGCAACATGCTGAAAGCCTTTTCAAAGACAAAGGCTCCAAACATTTAGGATTTTCATTTTCGGTAAATTCAGCAGCTGATGCAAAACAGTTCGTTGATGAATTGCGAAAGCAGCATTCTAAGGCAAACCATGTGTGTTATGCCTATCGAATTGTCTCAAACAATGAAATTATAGAGTACTGTACTGACGACGGGGAGCCCAACAACAGCGCTGGTGCGCCAATCCTAGGGCAAATCAAGTCCGCTGAAGTACTCAATGTGTTAGTAATTGTCGTACGGTATTTTGGGGGAACCAAGCTTGGGGTTTCAGGCCTAATAAACGCTTACAAAACCACTGCGCAACAGGCCCTCATTGCCTCCAAGAAAAAACTATACACCCAAAGCTACTCCGTTACCTTAAAACCTACCCACGCGCAACTGGGCGAAACACTCAGCTTTTTAAGCAAAGAAAACTTTAACATTGTGGATCAAACCTATGAGGGGGAGCACCGAATTACCGTTCAGACAACTGCCGACGGTTTGAAGCAAATTAAAACTAAATTTGAGGCTGAACTTGATTTTTTATGGGAAAGCACTTCGTAGTTCTTCTGTTTAGTTTATTTCTTCTACCAGAGATTTCTGCGCAGAACTTAACCTTAAAACAAGCTTTATCTGAAGATCCAAATAACAGGCCCAACTTTCCTTACGCACATCTTGAATCTGTTGGTTATCGATTAGAGTACGAACGCAAAAGCCTAACCGGAACGCACGAATATTACCAACAATATGTTCACGGTTTTCCGGTCTATGGTAAAGGACTGAAGGTGCATTACAGAGCAAACGGGAACATTTTTTTAGAAACAAACAATTGCGTAATTCCCAGCTTTAAAAAATCTGAAGCCCCGAAATTACCATTTGGAGATTACCTTATTTGGTCAGATTCTGGTTTTATCCAAACTCAATTGATACTGAACCAAAGTGAACAATTAGAGGTCAACGAACGGCAATTTGTTAACGCTGATGGGGCAATTGTCTTTACGCAAAATATGAATCGGTATTTTGAGGAACCCGACAGCTTGGTCAACGTGCACGTCTTCTACCCCGACCCAGTAACCTCGGCAAAATCAGTTTACGGTGGTAATTATACAGACAACAACGACCAAAATAGCCCTGCACTTCAAAATGAAATAGCAATAAAGTCAGTTCGTGCACACTACGAAAACGATACGTTTAGGTTGGAGAACGAATACATTAAGATGGTTGATATTGGAAGTCCAACCGTTCCCGTGGCTGTGAGTAGAGACGGCAACTTCTTTTTTAACCGCAGCGAATCCGGATTTGAAGACGTAAATGTTTTTTACCATCTTACGCAACTGAGGGAGCACATGCAAACGATTGGACATGAAACATTGGGAAAGACTCAAGTGTTGGTTGATGCGCACGGTACAAGTAGCGACAACTCATTTTACGCCTCGAATGTAAAGCCCGTTAGAATCTTTTTCGGCGTTGGCGGTGTTGATGACGGAGAAGATGCTACGCCAATAATTCACGAATACGGTCATGCCTTGAGCGATTATGCTGCTCCTAAAACAAATATTGGAATTGAGCGCAGCGCTTTAGATGAAGGTCTCTGCGACTATCTAGCTGCAAGTTATAAAGCAACAATCTCAGATTACAACTGGGGATATGTCTATCCATGGGATGGGCACAATGAATTTTGGTCGGGTCGTATATCCAATTCACCCAAAATTTACCCCGAAGATTTTGTCAGTACGCCCCACTCTAACGGCGAAATTATTTCGAGTGCTTTAATGGAACTGTATTTTGAAATTGGTCGCGCGGCTACCGATCAGTTGGTTTTAGAGAGTTTTTATTTTTTAGACAACGAAATGACCGTAGCACAATATGGTGAAATTTTATTGACCGTGGAGCAAGAGCTTTTTAACGGCCTTTACAATCCAACATTGTGCACGGTACTTAAAAACAGGGGAATGATAGGCGGTTGTGCTGTAAGCACTCAAGAGTTTAGCGCAAATAACGATGCATTTAAAGTCATTAATTCCCTAGCGTTTAGCAATAACAATGGAGCACTTAGTTTTAGCTCCTTTGAAGCGATAGAACGCATTTGTATTTATTCCAGTACAGGAGATAAAATCAAAGAATTTAATAATCCGGAAGCAGAATACTCCTTAGACCCTCGAACGCTTAAAAAAGGACTTTATATATTTGAAGTAAAAACAACCAGCAATACCTACCGACCAAAAATTATGAAGCTGAAATAGCCGCTCGAAGTTTTTCCAAAAAATGTGAAGGTGCCTTTACTGGCCGACCGGTTTTCACATCAACAAAAACAAGTGTAGTATATGCATTATTCAGTTCCTGGCCTTGACTATTATATGTTTTATAATCGAAGCGAATTCGTGCACTCGGTTCTTGGTCAATAATGGTTTCAATGGTTAGCTCATCATCATAGAATGCAGGCTTAAAATATTTGATGTTGTATTCCAGTACCGGCATCATGATTCCGCTGTCCTCCAACTCCTTGTAACTCATACCAATTCCCTTCATTGCATCTACCCTAGCCACTTCAAAGTACATGGCGTAGTTTCCATAGTATACGTAACTCATTCTGTCGGTTTCTGCATAACGTACCCTCAGTTTCGTTTTTGTTTTGTACATTTCGATTCTAATTTTTTTGAAAAAATAATTGCCTCAAATAAAAAAAAATTAACGCCCAAATTAACTTAAAAACGTTTAGTAAAATGAACTTCAATCAGATAGCGAAATTGTGTCAAGTTAAGGTTCGTTTAGGTGTCAAATAAATTTAATAATCAAGAGTAAAATCATTTTTTTATTTACTTTTTTTTGAGAACATTTGTCGGGAATTCGAGGGAGGTGACACGACGGTCACATTTGAGTTTTTTTTCTAGAAAACAGCATTAAGGGTCAAAAAATAATATGTTACACCAAATGAAATTGGATGGGTTAAAATGAGTACTAAGAACCATGAAGAAATTTGGAATCGTTGCTTAGCGATAATTAAAGACAATGTTAACTTACAAAGCTACAAAACCTGGTTTGAGCCTATTAAGCCATTGCGGATTAAAGATCAAGTATTAACGATTCAAGTGCCAAGTCAATTCTTTTACGAATGGCTGGAAGAACACTACATTACACTGTTGAAGAAGACAGTAAAAAAAGAATTAGGAACAGAAGGTAAATTGGAGTACAGTATTGTGATGGATAATAATTTCAATTCATCCAAACCATATACTGTAAGAATACCAACCAGTAACCGAAAAGAAACTAAAAACCCTTCTGTATCCATGCCGCTTGATGTGGGCTCGGGAAAAACAATAAGAAACCCGTTCATCATACCAGGACTCAAAAAAGTAGTTGTCGATTCTCAACTGAATCCAAACTACTCATTTGATACATACATTGAAGGAGATTCAAACCGACTGGCGCGATCTGCTGGTTTTGCAGTAGCAAACAAGCCAGGCGGTACAGCTTTCAACCCATTGTTGATATATGGCGGTACTGGATTAGGTAAAACGCATTTATCTCATGCCATCGGTATTGAAATAAAGAAAAATCATCCGAACAAAACAGTACTGTATGTTTCTTCTGAAAAGTTTACCCAGCAGTTTATCGACTCGGTAAGAAACAACACACAGAACGACTTCATTCATTTTTATCAAATGATTGACGTTTTGATCATTGATGATGTGCAATTCCTTTCAGGCAAAGAACGTACACAGGATGTCTTTTTCCACGTTTTCAATCACTTGCACCAAAATGGCAAACAACTGATTCTTACTTCAGACAAGCCACCAGTAGAAATGCAAGGAATGGAGCAACGCTTGCTATCGAGATTTAAGTGGGGACTTTCTGCTGACCTTCAAGTACCTTCTATCGAAACTAGAATTGCTATTCTAGAAATGAAGATGTACCAAGAGGGAATTGAATTGCCAAAAGAAGTTATTGAATATTTAGCTTACAGCATCACTACTAACGTGCGTGAGCTTGAAGGTGCTTTGATATCGTTAATCGCTCAATCTTCATTGAACAAAAAGTCAATTACCTTAGAATTGGCTAAGAAGATGATTGACAAGTTTGTGAAGAATACTGCTCGTGAAGTGAGTATCGATTACATTCAAAAAGTTGTCTGTGATTATTTCGATTTAAACATAGAGTTACTTAAGAGTAAAACGAGAAAAAGAGAAGTTGTACAGGCGCGTCAAATTGCTATGTTCTTTTCTAAGAAACTTACAAAAAGCTCTTTGGCAAACATTGGCGCACACTGTGGCGGAAAAGACCACGCAACGGTTCTACATGCTTGCAAAACAGTGAATAACCTAATGGAAACCGATAAGACCTTTAGAGGTTATATTGACGAATTGGACAAAAAAATTGCATTGCAATAAGTGAGATTAGGTTTAGTTTTTATTTAATTGATTATAAAAAAAGAGGGCTTTTCAGCCCTCTTTTTTATTTAATGTTCACAGTTTAAACGAGTAATATACTTCTTGCGGATTAATCATACCAAACCAAACTCCAACTTTTAATAAAATTGAATCGTGGCTAGATTTTAAGAGTTGATACTTGTTTGCAAAGTCATTCAGTTTAATTCCATGATAATCGAAATCCATTTGCCGAACAAACAAGTACTGTGAGCCGGAGTTACTTGAGGTTACCGAATCTATCTGAGAAAAACGATCAATGCTTTTCGTATTAATATTTCTTCTGGCATTATGATACCAATTTGCATGATTTCCTCCCTTCCATGGTTCATATGGATTACAATAACCAAAATGAACAATAACCGCTTCATCTTCATTATGACTGACATGAACAGACTGTAATAACCCTATCAAACCAGTTCCTGCAGACTTTTTAGATATTAAAATTGCCCCAGTCAAATTAGCTGATATGAATGTAAACATTACTAAATAAGCTATAGATTGTTGCTTTGTACCTAATAGCCTTCTAGCGCACTCCATTAATATCCATGGAACCACAAAAACAATAGGAAATAAAAATCGAAACTCTTTATGATCTATGAGACTATGCACTGTAATAAATGGGATAACAATCCACCACAAAACATGATTCCGATGTTTACTAAACATACTTAAAATTCCTAAGAGCAGAAATAACAGCGTGACCGGGTTGAGATAAACCCACAGATCTGATAAATAACTCCACCAAGGAGCGGTTCCAAATTGTGAATGATCTGCCCTAATTACATTTTTCATGAGGTAATTAAAAGGCGTACATACCCACTCCCCGTAAAACCAAAAATCACAAATCATCAATAAAAAAAAAGCCCCAAGCCCTCCTATGGTAAGAAATAAAAGCTTGCTCCTAGCCATCTTACGAATAAAAACCAACCAAAGAAATAATCCAAAGACGCAAAGCCCCATTTGAAAACGAAATGAGATACTCAAACCCAATAAGAAACCTGCACCAACTATAGCTTTCTTTTGATTTTTTTCCTTGAGTACTGGTAACATTCCAAGTATAAAGAATAACGAGGAAAAGTTTTCGCTGGAGAAACGCACAAGTAAATATGGTAAAAACCATAGGAGGCAAGCAAATGCAATTGCAAGAATTCCTTGAAAAACGGTATCAATTGAATTATCTCGACACATATGCTTTATCAAACCAGTATAAACCCAAACCGCAAAAAATCCCGTCAACACTCTTAGCATTAACAAAATCGTAAAAGGGTCTGAAACTCCAATCAAATAGGATAATTTAATAAAACTTGCAGCTAAAATGGGTTGTATACTTGGTCGAATTTGAGCATCAAACTCCCAAGACAAGTCCAGAGCCGATACATTACCTAAAAAATAATTAGCGAATTCAATGATTTGATAATGCTCGTCAGCATGATGGTACCCCATTGAGTTAATTCCCGTAATAGAAACAATTACAGCACAAAACAGCAGAAATACCACTCGAGTAAGTCCTTCTTTGTTACGTTTAAAGGCAGCGTACATAAGGCTTCAAATGTAAGAGAATCATAAAAGTAAAATTAGCATACCCACGTCTATTGAAAATCAACAAAATAACCTTACTTTTGCCGCCCGAATTTAACGTCAGAAAGCGGAATCTGACATTCTAATTACTCTCCTTCGTTCCGCAGTTGGAGATACAAATCAGAATTTATGTCTGAAGAAAAAAAAGCTACCGAAGATAAGGTAGAAGAAAAAGCAGCTGAGAAAAAAGCTCCTGCTAAAAAAACCACCGAAAAAGCCAAAGCCGAAAAGGCTGAGAAAAAGTCTGAAACAAAAAAATCTCCTGCTAAAAAAGCTGCTCCGAAAGCTAAGGAAGAAGAAACTCCTAAAGCTGAAAAAGCTGATGCTCCTGTAAAAGAAGAGAAAGCTCCTAAAGCAAAAAAGGAAGAAACAAAAACTGAAGAAGCTCCTGTAGCTGAAAAAGTTGAAGTTGAAGAAGTGGTTGCTGCGGAAGAAGCTGAGACTCCAAAGCATGAGCCTAAGATTTCTGAACCTGTGGATTACAGCAAAGTTAAGCCATTAGACGAATTCGATTGGGATTCTTATGCTGACTCTGACGAATTGTATTCTAAAGAGGAAAAAGAACACTTAGCTGAAGAATACAAAAACACACTAACGTCCATATCAGACAATGAAGTATTGGACGGAGTAGTTTCATCAATTACTAAGAAAGAAGTAGTTGTAAACATCGGCTACAAATCTGATGGTGTAATTACAGCTAACGAATTTAGATACAAGCCCGATTTAAAACTCGGAGATACCGTTGAAGTTTACGTTGAAAAAACAGAAGACAAAACTGGTCAACTCGTACTTTCACATAAAAAAGCGAGAACAACAAGAGCTTGGGAACACGTTAACCGTGCGTTGGATACCGAAGAAGTGGTTACTGGATTTATCAAGTGCAGAACAAAAGGTGGTTTAATTGCTGACGTATTTGGAATTGAAGCATTCTTGCCCGGTTCTCAAATTGATGTAAAACCTATCAGAGATTACGATCAGTATGTAGGTAAGGAAATGGACTTTAGAGTGGTTAAGATTAACCAAGAGTTCAGAAACGTAGTAGTATCTCACAAAGCACTTATCGAAGCTGAACTTGAAGAACAAAAAGTTGTAATCATGTCTAAACTTGAAAAAGGTCAAGTATTAGAAGGTGTGGTTAAAAATATTACTTCATACGGTGTATTTATTGATTTAGGTGGTGTTGACGGATTAGTTCACATTACTGACCTATCATGGGGAAGAATCAATCACCCAGAAGAAATGTTGGAATTAGATGAGAAAATCAATGTGGTTATCTTGGATTTCGACGACGACAAAAAACGAATTGCTTTAGGTGTTAAACAATTGCAACCGCATCCATGGGATTCACTTGCTGAGACTGTGAAAGTAGGCGATACGGTAAAAGGTAAAGTTGTTGTACTTGCCGATTACGGTGCGTTTGTTGAAATTGCTCCGGGTGTAGAAGGTTTGATTCACGTTTCAGAAATGAGCTGGAGTCAACACCTAAGAACTGCTCAAGACTTCTTTAAAGTTGGTGATGAAGTAGAAGCTGTGATAATGACACTTGACCGCGAAGAGCGCAAAATGTCCTTATCTACGCGTCAATTGACTCAAGACCCATGGGAAGGCATCGAATCTAAATTCCCTGTAGACAGTAAAGTTAAAGGTAAGGTTACTAATCTTTCCAACTTTGGTGTATTTGTAGAATTGGAAGAAGGTGTTGACGGTTTGATACACATTTCTGATCTTTCATGGTCTAAAAAAGTGAATCACCCAAGCGAATTCTGCAAGGCAGGTGAAGAGATCGAAGCAATTGTTCTAGAAATCGATAAAGACAATAGAAGATTGAGCCTAGGTCACAAGCAGTTGGAAGAAAATCCATGGGAAGTATTCGAAACAGTTTTCACTGAAGGATCTATTCACCAAGGAACACTATTATCGTTAACCGATAAAGGTGGATTGGTTGGATTGCCTTATGGTGTTGAAGGATTTGCTCCTGGACGTCACTTGGTAAAAGAAGACGGTTCAAAAGTAAAAGTGGACGAGCAAATTGATTTCGTAGTGCTTGAATTCAGTAAAGATGCTAAGAAAATCATTGTTTCTCATTCTAGAATCCACGAAAGTGCTGCTGAAGGAACAAGAGCTGCAAAAGGTGCTGAGCGCAAAGCAAAAGGTGCTGCAACTCGCAAAGCCGTAAAGAAAATGGCCGATAACGTTGAGAAATCAACTTTGGGCGATTTAGATGCTTTAAGCGCATTGAAAGCAAGCATGGAAAAAGAAGAAAAGAAGAAATAAACCACTTCTAAAATCATATGTAAAAGCCTCTTCGTTTTCGAAGGGGCTTTTTTTTTGAAGTTATTTCGTTTCTCTCGAAACAAATACCGAGGAACTATTTTACTTCCTTTGTATAAATGAGTACTCCATTGAACATTGAATCCGCTAATGATGCTGAATTAATTAGAAAGTTAGCGAATGGAGATCAAAACGCCTATTTCGAGATTTTTGAAACCCACTGGGAACGGCTGTACGGCATTGCAAAGCGCTTATTAGTAGAGTCAGAACCTGCGAAAGACATTGTACAAGAGGTGTTTATGAGTTTATGGGAAAAACGAGAGAGCAGCTCTATAGAAAACCTTGAACATTATTTGGCGCGAGCGGTAAAGTTTGCAGCTCTTAATGCTATTAGAAACGATCACTTTAAGTATTCCGAAGAAATAAATAGCGATTTGCACCTTGTTAGTGTGACCAACGATTTGGAGTATCAAGAATTTGAATCGAAAGTAAACGCTGTAATTGCTATGCTCCCAGAAAGATGTAAAGAAGTATTTCTACTCAGCAGAGAACAGGACTTAACTAATGCAGAAATCGCCAAAAAACTAAATCTTAGCCAACGCACCGTTGAAACACACATATCCAACGCCTTAAAGCACCTTCGAAAAAACATCCCGAAAGATGCTGCAATAGCGGTATTCATGAGCCTCTTTGTTTGAGAGATTGCAATAAACAGCGCTCCGTAAAATAAGCATCTAATTTTTTCTAAAAAAAGTTTGACTTGACTTACGTGTGCTTCACCATTAATGGTACTTAACAATAAAGAGTCACAATATGGAAGAGCAAAAAATAGCTGAGCTACTCTCAAAATTCAATTCAGGAACGGCAACCGAACAGGAATTAACCCAGCTAGAAAAAGTAGCGGATAACCTGTTAAACACAAGCAAAGCAAACGTTTTTGAATCCGATATTGAGAAACATAAAATTAAGAAGGAACTAAAGAGTCGTATTTCAGTTCCCAAAGAAAAAAGTCGATTCAGCTGGGGCAAAATAGCAGCATCAGTCACTATAATCCTTGGCTTAGCTGTTGGATACTACACTACTCAAAACCAATTATTTGGCCCTGAAATGATCGTCGTTAATACAGGTTTTGGTGAACAAAAATCAATAACCCTCCCAGATGGTACAACGGTTTTGCTTAATTCTAAAAGTACACTCTCCTACCCCGCCCAATTCTCCGATATATCTAGGCACGTTACTATTGAAGGTGAAGGGTTATTTTCTGTAACTAAAAACCCAAACAAGCCTTTTAGTGTTGCTGCGAATGCTTTAAAGACAACCGTGCTGGGAACAGAGTTTAACGTAAACGCTTATCCTAATGACTCTTTGGTTTGCGTAAGTCTTTTAGAAGGAGCCGTTCGTATTGAACAAGAAGAAAACAACATGCTATTATCTCCAAACGAACAAGTTATATTTAAACTATCCGACCAAACGATCTCTAAATCCGAATTTGATGCCAGCATAATAACGGCCTGGAAAGAAAATACCATTGTATTTAAAAACACTGAATTCGATAAGGTCAAGAATATAATAGAACGAGAATATGGAGTTTCCATTGAATTCAAGCAATCGGAAATAAAACAATACAAAATCAGCGGAACTTTTAAAGACCCAGAACTAAACACCTTACTGGCGACGATCTGTGCAGTAAAATCTCTTGAGTTTAAGAACACTGAATCTAACAAGGTTATTATATCAAAGAAGCAGCCCATCCAATAACAGATTTCTTATAAACCGTAACATGAAAACACTAAAACATCTCTTACTCACTTCAATAGCCGTTCTTTTAGCTATTACCAGCATAGCACAGCAAATACAGTTGAATAAAAATCAATTGACAATTGGAGAATTACTCAAAACAATAGAAACGCAGAGCAACGAGCATTTTGTTTATTCGGAAGATGAAATTGACACCAAGTCTGTATTACTAATGAATAAGAAGGTATATGAACTGAACGAGTTACTTAGTGAAGTGCAGTCAAAAACAAACCTAGCGATTAAAAAAGTAGATGGCTACCGTGTGATTACCAACTCTGTAAGCAACGCAGACTCAGAAGGAAGAATATATCAGCAAATTAGAGGGAAGGTAATTGACAACGAGACTGGAGCGACTTTACCCAGTGCTAATATTTACCAGAAAAGCAATATAAAAAATAGCACCGTTACCGATCTAAACGGAAATTTCGTACTCAAGGTTCCGCTTGGCAGGCTTGATCTTGTAGCTTCCTTTATTGGCTACCAAATGCAAATAATTCCTCTACTTATTAAATCTGGTGAAGAGCAATACATTCCCATTCACCTAGAATCTTCCATATCCGCGCTTAAAGAAGTAGTAATAGAGGCTGAAAAAGACAAAGCAAGAACCCAAAACGAGTTGGCCTATGCGAGTGGTCGTAGTTTTAATATTCAAGAAGCAAATAGGTATGCTGGCACCTTGGGCGACCCTGCTCGAATGGCGCGCAGCTATGCAGGGGTAGTGCCTACTCGTGACGATAGAAATGATATAATAATTAGGGGAAACTCACCTACAGGAATTCAATGGAAGTTGGATGATATAGAAATTCCAAATCCCAATCATTATGGCGGAATAGGCCTTACCGGCAACACAACTACGCTGTTGAATATGAACCTATTGGGAAATTCAGATTTTCTTATGGGAGCGTTCCCCTCTGAGTATGGTAATGCCTTGGCAGGTGTATTTGATTTAAAAACTAAAGCGATTAATCCCAAGAAAAGACAACATAGATTTCAAAGCGGTTGGAATGGATTTGAATTAGGCACTGAAGGGCCATTTTCCAAGAAAAAAGAAATTGGCACTTATTCCCTTACTTATCGATACTCTTTTCTAGATATCATGCAGCATTTAGGAGTAGATCTTGGCGTGCTGCCAGAGTTTCAAGATTTAACTGGAAAGTTTGATTTTAACCTCAGTAAAAAAACCACACTGTCCCTAATTGGAATATGGGGTATTAGTCATATTGAACTGGATGATAGAGATGTGGAAGAAGCCGATACTACCGCACCCGGTGAGTTTATTCGAACAGGCTCCAGTCTGACTCTTGGAGGAGTAAATCTAAAACACAGATTCAATAAAAAGTGGAGCTTAAAAAGCAACATCTCCATTATCGATAATCGAATCGGGACAGAAATAGACACTTTTAATTTCGCAAGCGATGCAAGCAATCGTGTTTTTACAGATAATTCAGGTGAAACAAAATACTCCGCATTTTTACAGTTTGATAGAAGAACACGCAGAAATCTATTGCGTATTGGATCACGCTGGGATACTTACGTAGTTGATTTTAATAGCATTTCTGTAGATCAATTTGGTCAGCCAAAAACCACTCATAAAGAAAACAGCAATATCAACTTAGCTCGACTATATGTAGAAAATGAACACAGATTAACCGATAGGTTTCGATTTAGATTGGGATTACATTCTCAATATTTGCTTTTAAACGAATCATTTGCTGTTGAGCCTCGTGTTGCTCTGCGGTATCTTTATAAGGACAATAATGCATTTGCCTTATCTTATGGTCAGCATCACCAAATGCAACCACGCAATGTCTATTTCATTGAAACAATTACTCCCTCAGGTTCGGAGTTAACTAATAAAAACTTAGGCTTTTCGGGAGCACACCATTTTACCTTTGCTTACGACAAAAGCATCAATCAAAATTTGCATTTTAAGGGAGAAACGTATTACCAGCATTTATTCGATATTCCCGTCGAATCTAATGGTAGTTCCTTTTCAATGGTAAATACAGGAGCAGCATTTTTTATACCTCAAGTGGATAGTTTGGTAAATGAAGGTATCGGCAGAAATTATGGAGTTGAATTGACGTTAGAAAAATTTCTAAGCAATGGATACTATTTTATGATCAACTCCGCATTATTCAAGTCTGAATACCAAACTTTGGAGAAAAAATGGAGGAATACGGCATTTGATATGCAATACACCGTAAACGGTTTGGCTGGATATGAAAAATGGATTAGTCAAAAATTCGCAATTGGGGCAGATCTTAAGATGACCTATGCTGGCAGAAAACCATATGAACCGGTTGACGAAAAAGCCTCAATAGCTTCTGGAGAGGTCGTCTTTAATGAAGCCGATGCATTTAACCCGAGGTTACCTGGCTACTTCAGAACAGATCTAAAGATTTTTTATCGCATTAACTACAAAAAACTGTATACCGAGTTTGCAGTAGACCTTCAGAATTTGACTAATCAAAAAAATGTATTTCAACAAGAGTTTAACCCAAAAACCGGGACATACAAAACACTTTATCACATGGCGTTTTTTCCAATGTTTACGTTCAGGGCTTTGTTCTAATGCAAGCCAGTTTTCCAGCTCTCGTGTGATTGATGAACATTCCACCTATTTAAACTTTAGCAATCCAATCGTGCAATTAAATCAAAATCCATAGCGGTATATTCTGAAAACAATTCATTTAAATCCAACGAATTGACTTTGGAATATGGGAAGTTTCGAAAAAATTACGACGTGCAACTATGAAAGACTCTAATTCATTTTTTCAAATAATTCAAATGCGCCTCATTACATAAGAAATAGCTTTTTTATGTTTATTATCAAAGTGGTTGCATTAAATATTCAATCTTTGTAATTGAATTCGTATGAAAGCAATCCTTTTAATATTTACAACGCTCAGCTTTATAGGAGCTAGATCACAGGATATGGAAGAAATAAATAACAAAATTACCGTAGAAGTTTGGAGTGATGTCGTTTGTCCCTTTTGCTATGTTGGAAAAAAGAAATTGGAAAAAGCGATTAATGAATTAGAGGCAAATCAGCAGGTTGAAGTGATTTGGAAAAGCTTTCAATTAGACCCAAACTTCCCGAAAGACCAGGCCTTTCCTTCAACACAGTATTTGGCTGAACGAAAAGGTTACCCAATAGATCAAGTACGTGCTATGAGCAACAACCTGGCAAACAGTGGAAAAAACTACAACATAGATTTTCATTTCGATAACGCACTTACATTCAACACTTTTGATGCCCATAGATTGATTCATTGGTCAAGGAAATCTAAAAAGTCGAACGAATTAAAAGAAGCTTTTATGAAAGCCTACTTTACTGAAGGCTTAAACCTGTCCAAAAAAGAAAGTTTACTGTCAGTTGTTGCTTCAGTTGGATTGGATGAAGCGGAAGCTCAAAAGGTTTTGGATACTGACTTGTTTGCAGAGGCAGTCCAAAAAGATATCTATCAAGCGCAACAAGTAGGTGTTCGAGGAGTCCCGTTTTTCTTAATCAACAACAAAACCACAATTTCTGGAGCTCAAGAGGATAAGGTCTTTGAAAAAGCGTTGAAAGCCGAGTTAAAATCAATGCAACCCTTAGTAAAACCGGAAGGTACTGGAGTTTGCTTACCTAACGGAGAATGTAAGTAGAGTTACTCAGGCTTATAATGCTCAGGAACTCCGTAAGCATAAACAATTTCCACGCGCTCCGAAAGTGATATACTACCCGGGTTTAACCCCTGCTTGCCTTCTGGTATCTCTTCACTCATATCTCTAAAATAATCCGACCACATTACAAAAGTTGAGTCCGTGTTTGGGGCTTTAAATGTCATGGGCTGTGTACTAAAAATAGGCTTATCATTTTCTAAAAACGAATAGTACACCAACTCTGAACAATACAGCGAATCGTTTTCTAAATCAAAAACTGCATCGTACGATTTTCCTAAATATTGTTTCGCATTGTTAATCGCTTCATTTAGTTGAGAAGCGTTCCAATTTTTAAGCCTCCCAACAAGAACTTTTGGTTTCGACTTTCGGTCTCTAGCCCTGGTTAAAAAAGAATCTAACGGAGTAATAACTACTCCCTTCCCTCCTGCTTCAATAACCTTTAATTGTCCTTCTTCCTCTAATACAATTCCACAATGACTCAATTCAGCGCCTTTGTACCCAGGAGTGACAGTTTCAATCGACTCGCAAAAAGGTCCACAATCTAAATCCTGAAAAAGGATATCTCCCTTCTGCGGTCTGAAAACCTCATCGCTCTCATTCTTGCAGGCGACTGCTCCAATAGTGAACAACAGCAGAAATAAACCAAGCTTAAGCAAAGTATTCTTTTGCAGCTTTTTCAAAGCGGTTTATAGTAGCCTCTAGGGAATCTTCAGACATACCGCCGGCAGCATTCAAGTGCCCACCACCATTAAAGTATTTCCGAGCAAAGGTGTTTACATCAATCTTTCCTTTGCTTCTAAACGACATGCGAATGATGCCACCGTTTTCTTTCATGATACAGCTGATGTTTATTCCTTTTATGGACAACGGGTAGTTGACTACACCTTCAGTATCGCCCGACTTGTAATTGAAGCGCTTCAGCTCTTCTTCAGACAAGGATATGTGCGCCATTTGTAACTCTGGAAAAACCGTTAGTTTTTTGTCCAGCACATAGCCCAACAACTTAATTCTATCCAAGGAATTGGTGTCGTAAATCTCATTATAAACCAAGGATGCATCCAGTCCTTTATCCATTAGGTCGGCAACAACCCGATGTGTTTTGGCTGTAGTCGATCGGAAACGAAAAGAACCGGTATCGGTAACAATACCCGAGTACAAATAGGATGCGATTTGTGCGTCTATAAGGTCAGGTTCATCAAAAGCAACAATTAAATCGTAAATCAATTGTGCTGTACTGCTTGCTTCAATATCGTGCAATCCGGCTACAAATGCCTCTGCTTCCGGTTCTCTGTGATGATCCACAATCAATTTTGGTGTATCATCCGAACGTAATACAGATTCAAGATCCTTGCCTACTCTGCCCAAAGTATTGTAATCCAGTGAAAAAACCAATCCAGCCTGCTGCAGTTTTTCTTGTGCTTGCTTTGGTGATTTATCGTATTGGATGATTTCCGATTCAGTATCCATCCAATTTAAAAATGCCGGAAATGCATCTGGCACTACTACGGACACTGTCTTTCCTAATTTCTCCAAGGCTTTTTTTAATGCCATAGAGGATCCTATTGCATCGCCATCTGGAGATTTATGGGTAGAAATAAAGATGGTTTCGGACTGGTGCACCAGCTCCAACATTTTTTTGATGTTTTGTAATTTTTCCATGCGCCGCAAAAATACTGGAATCCTAGTGCTTACTTACAAATAATATTAGGAATTAACTGCTTCCGTTAGAGGGGTAAGAAAAGAACCTTTACTTTTGCAATCTCAAACAGAAAAAATAAAACATATGGCTACGAACAGAACGTTTACCATGATAAAACCAGAAGCTGTAGAAAAAGGCTTAACTGGTGCGATTTTAAATAAAATAACTGAAGGCGGATTCAGAATAGTTGCCCTAAAAAAAACGCAATTGTCTATAGCAGAAGCAGGCAAGTTTTACGAAGTACATGCAGAGCGTCCTTTTTACGGAGAGTTGGTTGCTTACATGAGTTCAGGACCAATCGTTGCTGCGATTTTAGAAAAAGACAATGCGGTAGCTGATTTCAGAACATTGATTGGTGCAACTGATCCAGCTGAAGCAGCAGAAGGAACTATTCGTGCCGAGTTTGCTGAGAGTAAAGCAAAAAATGCTGTACACGGTTCAGACTCTGACGAAAATGCTGAAATAGAAAGCAATTACCACTTCTCTGGTAGAGAAATGTTTTAAAATTAGAACAGGTTAAATAAAAAACCTTGGTCGTTTTTCGGCCAAGGTTTTTTTATGCTCTTTTTGACGAATATTTTACACTAGTACCTGTTCTTCAATCAAAAGTTTAGGTCTAGGACTTGTCGAGACTATTTCTTTAGAAGAAAAGTTTTAATCAAAACTATAATCAAACCAACCCACGGTGTTCCATGCATGATCACATCAAACCAATCCATTGCTCCCATACCATTAGCACCTCCAGCAATCCACTTGAGCTTTCCCCAAATATGTGGTTCCGGAAAAAAAGGCGCCAATCCTAATGTAACCGAAAATAATGCCCACGTCTTCCAATCTTTTAAATCCATGGTGCAAATAGAATGGTTTTGTAGCTTGAATTAAGTGACTTAAATTACCAAGTAAAAGCGTTTTAAGTTTTTTACTCAAAACCTTTGCTGTTCATTCAATTAACTCCGTGACTTATAATTCTTGAATCCTTTAATTTTATCTCCCACCTAACTAGCCGATTGTCTAATCAATTTAGGTCATTTGCATTTTTTCGCAAAAAAACCCCTTAGATATTAGTAAGTTTATGCTACCAATTGTATTTATAAATAAAAAGAAGTTACTATGTCTAAAAGATACGCTAGAAGAGGCTTTTTGGAGCGACTCTCCTTATTGGGCTCATCTATTTTTGCCCTCCCCTTTTTGGGACTTACGAAATCATCAAACAAAACAACAATTATGGAAAGTGAAGGACGATCAGCAGTAAAATCGATAAAACCATTGGGTTTTCAATGGGAAACGGCAGATCCTTTCCTGTTTTGCGTGCATCATGAAGACAAATACCCCAGGGGCAATTCAGTTTGCGGACCCGACGCTTCTTTGGAAGGCAGGCATATTGGTCAAGACTTTATTGTAAAGGACGGTTGGAGAATGTACCACGGTGAAACGGTACCCGGATTCCCAGGTCACCCACACCGAGGCTTTGAAACGATTACTGTGGTAAGAAAAGGCATGGTCGATCATGCAGACTCACTTGGTGCGGCTGGTCGTTACGGAGATGGTGATGTTCAGTGGATGACCGCGGGCAAGGGCGTACAACATAGCGAAATGTTCCCGCTGCTGTCAGAAGATAAAGAAAACCCAATGGAACTATTCCAAATTTGGTTGAACCTACCGAAGAAAAGTAAAATGGCCGATGCAAACTTCACCATGTTTTGGGGTGATGAAATACCACGTAAAACAATTGCAGACGACAGGGGTAAGAAAATTGAAATTGAACTTATTGCTGGTGCCTTAGAGAACGAAACACTCCCTGCTCCTCCTCCAAATTCATGGGCAAGTGACCCATACAATAATGTGGCAGTTTGGAATATTCATATGGAGCCAAATGCAGAATGGCGTATGCCCAGAACAGAAAAAGGAACCAACAGAACACTTTATTATTACGAAGGAAAAGGTTTATCTATTAACGGTATTGCAATAAATGAATACCACGCTGCTGAAGTAGACGAGGCCTTTGATTTAACCTTACGCTCTGGACCAACTGGAGCAAAAGTTTTGGTATTACAAGGAAAACCCATTAACGAACCGGTCGTGCAACACGGTCCTTTTGTTATGAACTCGAGACAAGAAATTGCAGAGGCATTTAACGATTATCAGCAAACCCAATTTGGTGGTTGGCCATGGCCGAGAAGAGATCAGGTTCACGATAAATCAAAAGGTCGGTTTGCTAAGTATGTCAATGGTAAATTGGAGGAAAAGGGGTAAATCCGTAAATAATACTATCCCAAAGTTTCTGACTAATATTTTTGAAACCCTCCCGTTCTGTTCTCGATACGTTGCACATCGTGCAATACTCGAACTGACACTAAAACAGTTACAATAATGTCAGTTCGAGTGTTTTTATGGAGCTTGCGGAATAAAAATGTATCGAGAACAGTGCAATGATTAAGCTAAAAATAATACCCTTAATTAATTTTAATTGACCTATTGGTCATTTATAAAAATACTTTACTTTTGACCAGTCGTTCAATTATAAAAAATGGCTCCAAGGTCAGAAGAACAATTTCAAGCAATTAGAGAAAGTCGAAAAGAGCAAATCTTAGAAACTGCCCTTGAGCTATTTGCTGAAGACGGCTACCACCTTTCCTCCATTAGTCGGATAGCCGATAAAGCAGGAATATCTAAGGGGCTACTCTACAACTATTTCGAGAGTAAAGAAGACGTATTAAAGGCGCTCATGCATAAAATTATGGGTGAAATCATGGAAGGGTTTCCTCAATCTGGTGCGAATAATTTTAGTGAAGTAGACCTTATGAAATGGGTAGATTATAGCATTGAGGTTACCCTAAAAGACTTACAAAGAGCGCGCCTCTACCTTACACTATCCACTCAACCAGAAGTTACTCCAATTTTTATGGAGTTGGCTACCGAACCCATCCAACAATTCATGGGCGGTATGATAGCATTCTTCGAAGCTAAAGGCGTTGAAAATCCGTTGAGCCTGGTACGGCACGTGGCCGCAATGATGGACGGTATTCAAATGCACATTATTCTAGACCCAGAAAATTACCCTGTGAAAGATTCGGTTCACTATTTTAAAGATTACATAAAATCCCTCTACTCATGAAAAGACTACTCACGTTAGCGGCCCTATTCGCTTCTACTCTACTCAATGGGCAAACGGCAAAGGAAATCATCCAGAAATCTGAAGACCTGGTTCGCGGAAAATCCTCCAAAGCCGACCTTACCATCCAAATCAATCGTCCCAAGTGGTCAAGAGAAATTAGAATGAAGTCTTGGTCTTTGGGAACCGACTATGCTATGACCTACATTATGGAGCCCGCAAAGGAAAAAGGAACCGTTATGCTGAAGATTGATAAAGAGGTATGGAATTGGATTCCAACGATTGAAAGAACCGTAAAACTGCCTCCCTCTATGATGATGCAATCGTGGATGGGCACCGATTTTACCAATGACGATTTGGTAAAACAATCCAGTATTGTGGTGGATTATACGCACAAGATTGTTGGCGACAGCAGTATTTTAGGTAGAGCGTGTACCAAAATAGAATTGATTCCAAAGGAAGGAGCGCCTGTGGTTTGGGGTAAAATCAACATTTGGATAGACACTGAAAATTTTCTCCAACTTAAAAGTGAAATGTACGATGAAGAGGGTTACTTGATTAATGTGATGAGCGCAAAAAAGATTGGTGCCTTCGACGGAAGAACATTTGTAACCGAAATGGAAATGCTACCGGTAGAGAAACCAGGAAATTCAACAGTACTGATTTACAATGATTTGGAGTTCGATATTGAGATTAGCAAAGATTTTTTTACTACTCAAAATATGAGACGCATTCGATAGCGAATGCTTAATTTTAATGATGATTGTTCAATTTTTAAAACATGTTTCTAAAATTAGCTTGGCGAAATATTTGGCGTAACAAACGCCGGACAGCAATCACACTTGCATCTATCTTTTTTGCTGTAATCCTCTCTACGCTTATGTCGAGTCTCAAAGAGGGAGTTTATGTGAATATGATTAAAAATTCCGCTGGAGATTTTTATGGATATGCTCAAATTCAGCAAAAAGGGTATTTAGAAGAAAAGACACTTGATTTTGCTTTTGAATACTCAGAAGCTTTAAAAAAAGCCGTTCAATCGAATGCTAAAGTTCAGCAAGGATTGCCGAGGCTTGAAAGTTTTGCCCTCTCCTCCTTTGAACAGGTCAGTAAAGGTGCTTTAGTAGTAGGCGTTGACCCAGAAAAAGAGCAACTTGGGACTCAACTGCACCAGCGCGTTATCGAAGGGTCGTATTTTACAAAAAACGACAACCAAGTGCTCATTGGTAATGGTTTATCCGAGTACTTAAAAGCAAAAGTTGGCGATACCATTGTGCTGCTAAGTCAAGGTTATAGAGGCGTGAGCGCTGCCGGAAAATATCGAATAAAAGGTATTGTGAAATTCGGCTCTCCTGAAATTAGCAAACAAGTAGTTTTTCTTCCCTTAAAAACAGCACAAACCTTGTATGGCGCAGAGGGTTTAATTACGAACCTTGTGCTTCAAGTTCCCAATTCGAATGCAGGTATTAAAGTAGCCAAACAACTCAAAAATGAAATTCCTGAAGGTTTGGCAACCTACGATTGGCAAGAGCTAAATCCGAGTTTGGTAAAAATGATTGAAACTGACCGCACAGAAGGTTATGTCTTCATGTTTATCTTGTACCTAGTAATTTCATTCGGAATATTTGGGACTATACTTATGATGCTAGCAGAGCGAAAGCACGAATTTGGTGTTTTGGTAGCTATAGGCATGAAGCGTTTTCAATTGGCTGTGTTGGTGTGGTTAGAGGTTATTAGTATTTCGATACTTGGTGCAATTGTAGGCGTAATTGGTGCACTTCCGGTTTGCTTGTATTTCTACTTCTCCCCTATCGAATTAGGCGAAGGCATGAAGGAAATGACCGAAGAATATGGGTTGGAAGCGGTACTACAAGCTTCTATTGCTCCAGAAATATTTATCACGCAAGGAATTATTGTGTTTTGTTTGGCAGCAACCATAGCTCTTTACCCCTTGTTCAAACTATTATCTGTGGATGCCATTGAACAAATGAGAAGTTAAATATGAAACTACTGATTAAAATAGCTTGGAGAAACATTTGGCGCAATAAGGTGCGCAGTTTCGTGGTCATTACTGCAATTGGTTTAGGGCTCTGGGCTGGTGTTTTTGTTACTGCTTTTGTGCAAGGGATGATGGTGGCTAAAATTCAATCCATAATTGAAGTTGAAGTTTCGCACATGCAATTTCACGCACAGGGGTTTAGAGACGATTTAAAGACCAGTGCTATTATTCCAAACTCTAAGGAAAAACTAGAAGCGTTAAAAAACGACCCTAAAGTTGAAGCAGCCTCAGGACGCCTGATTTCAATGGCAATGATTGGCTCAGCCAATAAAAATGGTTCGGTTCGAGTGGTTGGTGTAGACCCTGAAAAAGAAACCGAAACCAGTGTACTTCATGAACGCTTGACAGAAGGAGCATATTTCGAAGGGATAAAGAGGAACCCTGTATTGATTAGTGAGCGATTAGCAGAAAAATACAAACTAAAATTGCGTTCGAAGCTTGTATTAACCCTTCAAGATAAGGACGGAGAAATTACTGCTGGAGCGTTTAGAGTTGTAGGGTTATACAAAACCGACAACAATATGTACGACAACCTAAATGTATTTGTCCGAAACAAGGACCTGCGTAAACTGACTAAAATCGATAACGATTACCACGAAATTGCAGCAATACTTACTCACCAAGATTTGGCAGAAGAAGTTGCCGGTAACTTCCAAAGCAAATATCCCAATTTAGAAATTTTACCTTGGCTTGACCTTGCTCCAGGTATGCGTTTAATGTCTGAAATAATAGGACTCTACCTTTACATTATCGTGGGTATAGTGCTGCTCGCTTTGCTGTTTAGTATAGTAAATACCATGCTTATGGCTGTTTTGGAAAGAATCAAAGAATTGGGAATGTTGATGGCAGTAGGAATGAACAAAACAAAAGTGTTTAGCATGATTATGATTGAAACTGTATTCATGTGTATGCTCGGGGCGCCAATTGGATTTATAATCTCTTATGGAATGATTGAATACTTTGGAAAACATGGCATTGACCTTTCTGGTGCGGCTTATGAAGATGCTGGGTTTTCTAGTATTATATATCCCTATTTAGAAAATCAAAGTTATTTAGAAGTGACTGGAATGGTGCTCGTTATGGCCATTTTAGCAGCCATTTACCCCGCTTTAAAAGCACTACGATTGAATCCCGCAACAGCAATTCGAAAAATTTAAGTTATGAATGTAATAACTACCTCTAAACTCTCAAAAGTATACGACGAAGGACCTGTGCCTGTTTACGCCGTAAATGGTGTTGATTTAGAAATAAAAAAAGGTGAGTTTACTGCTATTGTAGGCCCCTCTGGGTCTGGCAAAACTACCCTACTCAACATCATTGGCGGACTGGATAAAGCTTCCTCTGGAAGTGTTAAAATTGGGGCTATTGAAATTGAAGACCTAAGCGCTAATGAATTGATTGACTTTCGTTTAAAAAACATTGGCTTTGTATTTCAGTCGTATAATTTAATACCGGTATTAACGGCTAAGGAAAATACGGAGTTCATTATGCTGTTGCAAGACATTCCAAAAAAAGAACGCGATGCACGAGTTGAAGCGCTACTTACCGAAGTAGGATTGAAAGACCGTATAAACAATCGCCCAACAGAACTCTCAGGCGGACAGCAGCAGCGCGTAGCAGTTGCAAGAGCTTTAGCTTCAAAGCCACAATTTATTTTGGCTGACGAACCTACGGCTAATCTCGACTCAAAGTCTACCGCTAACTTGTTAGACATTATGCTAAAACTGAATCAAGAGGAAGACACTACTTTTATTTTCTCAACACACGATCAACGGGTAATCGACCGTGCTCGCCGAATTATTACATTAGAAGACGGTAAGATTATTTCGGATAAAACTCAAAATGTATAGCATCCCCTCAATCAGTTTTGACGTCATTTCGGAGCAGTCGGGAATGATGCGAGGAATAAAGGGTACACTACTTCAATGTATTATCGTAACTTTCGTATTCGGTGCCTTCAGTAATTCAAACCTTCATGCCCAAACCAAATTCAAAGACAAGTTCAATATGAATGGCTATGTAAAGGATATGCATATCTTAAATATCTTCGACAAAGACTCCACCATTCAGGACAACTTCATTCACAATCGACTGAATTTTAGATATTACGCCAACAAGAAAATAACTGCCGGCTTAGAGTTTCGAAATCGCTTTTTCTATGGAGAAGCATTAGAAGCAAACCCAATTTACAAAGACATTATCGGATATGATTTAGGACTGGTAGATCTTTCATTCAATTTATATAGTTCCAAATCCTTTTTGCTAAACAGTACAATAGACCGAGGCTGGGTGGATTATATGGACGACAATTGGAACATTCGAATTGGGCGCCAGCGGATAAATTGGGGCATTAATCTAGCTTGGAACCCAAACGATATTTTTAATGCTTACGATTTTACCGATTTTGATTACGAAGAGCGTCCAGGCAGTGATGCCATAAAAATTCAGCGTTTTTTAAAAGGCATGAATAATATAGAAGCCGTTTACAAATTCACGGGGAACTATGACACCGATATTTACGCTTTGAAATATGGTTTCAATAAATGGACATACGATTTTCAACTGTTTGCTGCAAAAGCCGAAAAAGATGCAGCAGCTGGTTTGGGTTGGGCGGGAAGCTTGAAAAATGTTGGTTTTAAAGGAGAGGCTACTTACTTTCATCCTTATGATCATTTAGACTCTGCTGCTGGTGTGCTTGGCACTGCTCTTAGCTTTGACTATACCTTTAGAAAAGGGATTTATATAAACTTTGGAACTCTTTTCAATAGCGCTGGACTAGACTCTCCGGATGCTATAGCCCAATCTGAAATTTTTGCCCAAGGAATTAGTGCAAAAAATCTCTCTCCGAGTCAATTCAGTTATATAGGGCAGGTTTCTGGAAACTTCACTCCTTTATTGGGTTGGTCGGGCACTGTTATGTATTTACAAGGAGTAAACATTTTGTTCCTTATGCCCAGTCTCTCCTACTCGGTATCCAATTCATGGGACATTAATTTGTTGGGTCAAATTTATGCAGGCGAGCAAAACCAAGTATTCAAAAACTTGGGTTCCTCTGTGTTTCTTCGATTAAAATGGTCGTTTTAACTCATTTAGGCGAAAACTAATTAGGATTACCTGCATCAGAATAACCCTTGCTAGGGTACTAGATATCTGTTTACAACGACAATAAAAATTATATTTGACCCATGCGCAGTTTTTTTCGTGCTTACCCATTTATAATAACTTGCTTATTGCTAACGCTAAATGGTTTTGGACAGTTGTTTACAAACGCTGGCACTGATTTTTGGTTTGCGTTCACAGAAACTCGAGACAGGGCAAATGCAGAATACTGGGTAAACATTACCTCCAACGAAAGTAGCACGGGCACAGTTGAAATCCCAGGTACAGGCTTTTCACAAAACTTTACGGTATCGCCCGGTCAGGTAGTAAAAATACCTATCCCATCCGCAGATGCCAACATAGTGGGTTCAGACATACACGTTGATCGAGCCATAAACGTTACATCCACTAGAGAAATTGTAGTGTTTGCAGTAACTCTGGCGAATGCTAGACACGAAGCTTCTTTAATACTTCCAAATTTACCCGGACCAAAACGCTATCGGGTCACCTCTCATATATCAGAAACGAGAAGCAATACATTATACGAATCCGAGTTTAATGTGGTGAGTGGCGGTGATACGGTTATCGTAGACATTACCCCAACGGCAAATATTGCTGGGGGGCGTGCAGCAAATGTCACGTACAGAGATACTATATTGCCCAATCACGTTTATCAAGCACAAGCGGATTCGGTCCAAGATGATTTGACAGGTACACTTATAGAGTCCGTTAATGGAAATAGCTTTTTTGTTTATGCTGGAAATGTATGGTCCTCAGTAGTTTGTAGCCCCGGTACTTTAGATCCATTGTATGAGGCCATGATGCCTACCAATACTTGGGGAACAGACTACTTTGCTATTCCAACTCCAGTTATCAATCTAGATTACGTTAAAATTACTGCAGACCAAGATTCTACTGATATTTTTAAAGATGGAGCCTTAGTAGCTCAAATAAATGCAGGAGAATTCTTCGATGATACCATCACTGCTATTCACCATTACACAAGCAATAATTCTATTGCCTTAGGGCAGTTTATGGTAACTGGTCAAAATGGTTGTTCTCAAACCGGCACCGACCCTTCCATGATTATGTTAAATGCTACCGAGCAAATGTTCTTAGACTCCATTTCGTTTTTTGCTGTAGATACTAACCTCATCCAAAACCATTATGTGCATGCACTCACAAGAACAAGCGATACCGGACTTATGTATTTGGATAGTGTGCAAATGATCGGCTGGACAACATTCCCTCAAAACACTGACTTTTCCTATAAAACAACGAAGATTTCTGCGGGCTATCATCGGCTTGAAACTAAAGGCTGCGGTTTTATTGCTTACAGTATGGGATACGGTTCAGTTATATCCTACGGTTATGCTGCTGGAGTTTCTTTAGTAGACTTGAGCAACACCATTCAATTTAGCAACGCCATTAACGGCAGCGATACCATTTGTTTAGGGGATAGTATTCAATTCAAAAGTGTTTCACTTGAACGCCCCTTGTCCTTTCAGTGGGACTTTGGAGATGGAACCACAGACACCTTAAAAGATCCCGTGCACGCATACAGTCAAAACGGAACATACGTAGTGAGTTTAACCACTACCTACAGCTGTGGACAAGTTTCGATAAAAGATACCGTAGAGGTACCACCGGCTCCTATAGCCGACCTTGGACCCGACACCACCCTATGTCAGGGAGACACCTTGGTAGTTAGTGTGAATACAAAGATTTTTGATGCGCTATGGAATACTGGTTCCACAGATAAAGACTTGAGAATATTTAATTCTGGAAACTATTGGGTACAAGTTTCAAACTTTTGCGGTTCTGGGTCGGATACGATTAACGTCAATATTTTAACCAATAACTTAATTGACGCAGGCGAGGATACCTCGATTTGTCAATTTACACCTTACACCTTGGGAGGTGCCATAAATGGCACAAATGCACTAAACTTTGTTTGGTCTCCTGCGGTTGACTTAGACAGCTCCACTTCTGGAAATCCTGTGCTTATTCCCTCTTCTGCAGGTGCACTGAGTTATGTTGTTTCTGTGGTATCTGGAAATTGTAACTTATCAGACACTGTGGATATCGTTGTAAAAAGTAATCCAATAATTGAGGCGGGTGATGACATTGTAATTTGTTCGGATACTGCTGCTAATTTACAACTAGGTGGGTCGCCTACGGGACCTTCTTCATCTAGCTATGTTTGGGGACCTGCAAATAAACTGGTGAATGCAAACAGCGCAAACCCTGTTACAAAAGATCCGTTTGAAAGAACGTACTATTTATTAGCAGCAGATACGAGTGGTTGCCAGTCAGTAGACTCGGTTAAAGTGAGTACATTCAGTATCAAAGTAGCCACAGATGAAATAAAATGTGGAGGCGATACTGCCAAAATTAGTGTGTATGATGTAATTGGGTCAGCTCCATTTAGTTATAAATGGTCCCCCGAACGTTTCTTAAGTCAAGATTCTGCTGCTGCACCATTTGCATTTCCAGACTCTAATACTCAATTTACTGTTGTTGTTAGTGATTCATTGGGCTGTAAAGATTCTGCTGCGGTAATTGTAAATGTAAGCGAAGCAGCAAACGCGTCGTTTTATAACACAGCCAAATCAGGTTGTGAAGACGGTATCATAACCTCATTTGCAATAGACTCTAGCGCATTGAATTATACCTGGATATTAGACGGCGTTGAAATTGGTGAACAACGGGCTGTTTCATTTGATGCCACCCAAAGTGTAGATTACAACTTGCAGTTGGTTGTGCAAACCATAGAAAACTGTATCGATACCTCAATACAGATTTTGAATATTAACGAGACTGACTTATCGTTTAATTCCGATAGTATTGCCAATGTTTTTACACCAAATGGAGACGGTATTAACGATTTGATAGACTTTTCGATGGGCAGTAACTTTGCCGACTGCAGCACGGTTTACGTTTATAATCGCTGGGGTGCTTTGGTATTTGAATCTATCAATGGATATCCGATTTGGGACGGCAGAACGTATTCTGGAAACATTTGCGACGAGGGCGTTTATTTTTACCGACTGGATGTAAAAGAAAAAAGCTACCAAGGTCACGTAACCCTCATTCGATAGGTTCAGCTTCGCTCACCTAGCTTACTTATTTCACTATAGTTGAGCCAATACATTATTCAGCAGAGATAGACTGTATGCATTTATTTTACTATGCTTTGGCATCCAACCCAGCAAGAACCTCACAAAATCTGCATATGCAACAGCGTAAAGGGACCGCCACTCCTCTTCCAGCGCATCGATTTCATATAGGGCATGTTGCTCGGTTTCTAACAATCTTTTTCTTAGTTCCAAAAAATAAACATCTAAAAAGTGCGGAACGAAATTTTGAAGTTCGTCACCAGAAAGGCAACTACTCAAAAAATAAGCAACATCTTTAATGCCGCAACCGCCACCTACATACTGAAAATCAACCGCTGCTACTTTTCTGCTCTGCTCCGAGAAGCAAAAATTAGCAAGTTTAGCATCACCATGTACTATGGTTTTATACTTAGAGTCATTTAATAGATTATCTATAATTTGAGCCTTTGACCTAAGCTCGGGGTGTTCCAATTGCTCGAATTCGTCGGGTCTAGTAGCTAAGTTCCAATAGGTTCCAACCTCCCATAGCCCTTTAGCCTCCTGATGAAGAAATGTGCTGTGGAAATTTGCCAACCATTTTAAGCACAATTCAATACTGGAGAAATCCACGGATTCCTTTTGCACTGGAAAGTTTGATTGCAGATCTTCCATTATAATCCACTGTTGATCATCTGCTGCGTAGGATCCTAAAAATTCTGGCACTTTACATAGATTGCCACATCTTGTGCTCCAGTGCTCATACCAATGACTTTCTACCCTATACGATTCAACTTTGCGCTGATGAGAAAAGTTAGTATTCCAGCCTCTAGGGTGGTTTTTTACCTTGCTTAAGTCAATGGATTTAATTACAACGCTTTGAAAGCCTTCGTTATTGGTCAGTTTATACCGTGAAATATCCCCATAGTCACTCCACAACTTTTGAATGAGCTCCTTTTCGGAATAACCGGACGCTCCTGTGCGTTTTAAAAAATAAGTTTCAAAGTCTTTATGCATATCAAGCGTTATAAGTGCAAAGAAACAGTTTTGTAATTGATATTCGGAACGACTGAATCAACCTAAATCTCGATATTGGTTTAAATTTGAAGAAAGGTAAATCAGTAATAAAAGTATGTGGGATAGTAGATACGGTGAAAAGGCTTATGCCTATGGAAAAGAACCAAATCATTTTTTTAAAGAAGCCTTAGGTGGTTTAAATCTCACTGGAAAAATGTTGCTTCCTGCTGAAGGTGAAGGTCGAAACGCAGTTTATGCCGCTCAGCAAAACTGGGATGTGTTTGCCTTTGATATGAGTATCGAAGGTAAAAAAAAGGCAATTTCATTAGCCGCTGAAAATGATGTCCATATTAACTATGAAGTAGGAGAGTTTTTGGAATTGGAGGTCGTTAAACAAACCTACGATGCGGCAGCTTTAATTTATGCGCATTTCCCGCCTCACTTACTATCGACTTATTACAAAAAAGTTGCCGAACTGACAAAGCCGGGGGGCGTAATCATCTTGGAAGGGTTTAGTAAAGGACATTTGCCTTACCGATTGGAAAATCCAGCGGTTGGTGGCCCAGGAGATGAATCTATGCTATTATCAGTAGATCAGGTAAAAAAAGACTTCGTTGGTTTTGAACCGCTTTTACTCAACGAGGTTGAAATTGAATTGCACGAAGGCTTGTATCACAATGGAATCGGAAAGGTGCTACGATTTATTGGCAGAAAACCAAGCTCATAAAGAGTTCTTTGTGTCCAATTGAACTAATGCTGCTAAATTTAACAACCCTTTTAATTTACCTTTTTTAGCGCCACTGCGTTCATGCAAAACCGCAGTCCGCTTGGTGGTGGGCCATCAGGAAATACATGTCCTAAATGCGCTTCACAAACGTTGCATGTGGTTTCTATTCGAGTCATTCCAAGTGTATTGTCTCTATTGTGTGCAATTGCATTTTCTTTGATGGGTTCAGTAAAAGAAGGCCAACCGGTGCCACTGTCAAATTTTTGATTCGCATCAAATAACTCAGACCCACAACAAGTGCAAGCGTAAATTCCAGGCTCAAAAACACTACAACTGTCAGAACTAAAAGCGCGTTCAGTACCTTTCAATCGAGTCACCCGAAATTCTTCATCCGTAAGTTGCGCTTTCCATTCACTTTCGGTCTTCTCAACTTTTGTATCCGGCTTTAAGTTGCCATCGGTTGCGTAATGCATTACATCATTCCAGTTCATATAAGTAGTTTTAATGGTTTTGTTACAGCACTATTGCTTGGTAAATTTTCCCGTATATATTGGTTCACCTTCACTACGTATAACAATTGAGTAGACACTAGGTTTTAGTGAATGGACATCAATAAACTCATCTTCCAAAACATCAGTAATTAACTTTTCTCCTGTGAATGAGAAAATTTCAACTACACATTTCTCACGGTTTACAAGTTCAGTTGCAATTTGAATTGCATCGGTAGCTGGATTTGGATAAAGAAATAATTGATTGGAGTTTACTTGGGCTACGCCACTACCAACTCCCAAACCTTTGTAATTAAATTTCAACTGCTCACTTCCTGGCGCATCGGTTTCAATAATTAAATTATCATCAAATGCAGCTCTATCAGCTAACGCGCTGCCGAACCTGAAGGAAAGATACTTACCCGGTTCAATGGTCAGTGGAAACTGAATTTCTTTTCCTACCAATTCCATCTCTGATTTCTCAAAACTTACAGACTTAATAGAAATATCCCGATTGCCTCCATTGTAAAGCACGGCTTGTAAAGTTGCGGTATCAATATCACCAACCGTTAAATCTCGTAAGTTTCTACTCAATAAAAGCTTTTTAATTGCAGGTGCATTGGATGTTCCAGAAACTTTCGTAATGCGCTCCAACAGTTGCGGGTAATCTACAAATGGACTCCTGTTTTTCTGCAAAGTAAAAATCGCATCATTTCTATCTTGTTCTTTTTGCGACACAGGAAACTGACTGTGCCATGACCTAAGCACGGTTTCTTGTTTAGTCAAAAATGGAGTTCCACCGTCGTTAAAATCACCATGACGCAAAACAAAATACAACATGGATCTCGCCACAGCCCCCTTATGGGCGTCTCGGGGTTCAAACTTGCCGCCTCCAGACTTTGATCCACCGTCTTGCCAACTGGCATTCGATACAATACCAAACGGGTCATTACCTCTTCTGCTATTTGAGGTAGTTGTGGTAGGAAATAAATGATGAATATCGGATTTTTCCGGGTCTGTTCTACTAAAAAAACCTTGAGGATAGGTGTGTTCACAATTAAAATTCGCATTATTCGCACCGGACCTCGTGTTAAATCGAGCCTTCTTTCCAGTGTAAACACATTCTACTTCTCCGTTAACATTGTCTATGGTAGCGTACATATTATCTCTAGCTCTATTATAGCCCAAACTTGTAGTTCCGTTGTTTAAAAGCGTAGTTAAGGCCGTTTTAAGCGCTTCCTCAGACTTATTGCGGGTAGAGGAGTAATAGGTATTAGAAAAGGTTCCTTGTCCCTCAAGGGATACGATGGCTTCAACAGAATATTCACTCTCCACAAGCAATATCCCCTTATGTATGATGTTTTGCTTCGGCTCAAAATTTACTTGAACTTGTCCAGTAAGCCCCGAAGGTGCTCCAATTTTTGATACAGAAGATACGGCTTCATTGAACCACTGCCCTCCCATTAAGGTAAAATAAGCGTAAACAGAGTCTCCAGAACCTTTGTAGAAAGTAGATGAGTTGTAAGTCACATTTTCGAACGTTGACGATTTTTCGTTTACCGATCCAAAATCAACATCAGTTTGGCCAAAGCTCAGGCCAGGTATAACCAGTAAGGCTAGTATGCTAAATCTCAATTTGTAGTCCATCATAAGCAAGGTGTACATTATTGGGCAAAAGTTTTGTAACCTCATCATGAAAACCCAACAGATGAGATATGTGTGTAAAATAAGCACGCTCTGGTTTCAATTCTTCTACCAGTGCCAATGCCTCTTCTAAATTAAAATGGGAGTAATGCTCTTCAATTCTTAAACAGTTTAAAACTAAGACTTTAGCATTTTTAGCTTTATTTTTTTCTTTAACTGAAATGGTTTTCGCATCAGTGATGTAAACAAGGTCTTTTACCCTGAAACCAAATACCGACAATTTCATATGCATAACCTCTATGGGTAATACTTGTACACCGTTAACATCAAACGATTGATTCTCTATCTCATGAATAACTGCTCCGGGAGCACCGGGGTATTTATTCGCTTCGAACACATACGCATAATCCCTTTTCAAGGCTTCCGCTACTCTATCGGAGCAATATACCGGCATATCGCGCTTTTGCATAAAATTAAACGGCCTTATATCGTCAAATCCAGCTGTATGATCCCGATGTTCGTGAGTAAATAACACTGCATCAAGTTTTGATATGTTGTTGGTCAACATTTGCTGCCTAAAATCAGGACCAGTATCAAACACCAACGCACGGCCATCTACTTCTAGGTAGGCTGAAGTGCGCAACCTTTTGTCTTTTGGGTTATCTGAAAGGCACACGGGGTGTTTACTTCCAATTACTGGCACTCCTTGTGATGTTCCTGTTCCGAGAAAAGTCAATTTCATTTGTCTAGGTATTTGATTTCATATACAAATGCTTTCTCATTATCGTTTACAGGATTTAACCAATGCACAAATTTATCTACGTAGCTCGGCTCAATTTCAACCAATTTTTTCAGCTCACAATTGCAATTATCACGGAACAATTGAATTCTTTCATCCAGTTTATCTGGCTCAAAAAACACAATGTGATGAGGAACAATATCCGGACCTAAACTGGTCCACAATTGTATCCTTTCATCTAATTTATCCATCTTTTTCAAATCGTATTGCTTTGACCAATCCTGTGCATAGTATCGCGGTAAAAGCGGCACACCGTGTTCGGTAGATTGCTCTACAAAAACGCTATGGTAATTCTTTTGTGTACCAAGATACTCCATTAATTCTACTCTGCTCTTTTTGGTAAATGCAGGAGTTACTGCGAGCAGCAATATTGCATTAAGACCCCAAAAAAATGTCATGCCGTAGTGGTTTATCTTCTTGATTCGTTCCGTTGCCCCTTGCAAGATTTTATTCCATCCAATTAGACCCAGAATAATAAAGAAAGGCACAAAGGGTAAAATAAATCGCTCTTGTTTGTTTGGGAAGTAACTATGGAAAATAAAAAACACTAAAGAAGGAAGCAACAGTAATAGGTATTTCTTTCGAAATACTTTACTCCAGCCTATCCATAGAAATATACTAAGCGGTGGCAACACCAATCCACTTATCGTTCCAAAATACATGTACCAAGGCCTAGAAAAGTAAGAAGTTTTATTGGCAAAGTTGTACGCGATATACTCACCAAACTCAGCGAATGGTTTACCCCACAAAAACAAATCACCTATTTGAGTAATAAATAACGAAGCGGTAAACACAATGCCTAGCAGTGCCGCTTTCACAATATTTTTTGATAACAAAACGATACCCATACCACCTAAAAAGAGCACAGTTTGAAAACGCACGGCTACGGATAAACCCATTAATATTCCAGCAAAAATTACATGTTTATAGCTTAACTTTTGACTTTTTACTAGAAAGTAAGTGGCACCGAGTACAAAAGGTATACACACCACCTCTACCAAGTTTCGAACACTTAGTATAGGCATAAACCATAGAAAAGAAACAAGAAGCGCAGCTGATTTTGCTGTGCTGGTCCTATCTAAACGTTCCGTTATTTTAAAGGTAAAATAAACACCCACTAAATACCATAAAGCATGGATGAACCGAACAAAGTACATTTTGGTTTGCGCACCATATATACCTATCCACTCCAGAAATTTCAGGAAATAGTAGTGCAAACCCACGTAAAACCACGAATGGCCGGTAGGTGTTTTGTTTGTCCTATTTTCGGGCAACCAGCGGTTGTAATCGTTTCCATCAACCCAACTTTGGGCAGCCTCGATAACCAAGAAATGATCATCGTGCATACCGTAACCTTTACTAAATAAAACAGCTATTAAGCGCACTGCAAAAGCTCCAACTAGAATTACAGCCAAAGGCTTATGTTCCCAGAGGTCTTTTACTTTTTCTAACACTAAGCGTTGTAAAATTCTAGCACACAATCAACAGCATAATCCACTTCCTCCTGTGTAGTATATCTACTAAATGAAAACCTCACTGCAGGGCAATTCGGGTCAGCCTTAATCCCTGTTAACACGTGAGAAGCTAATGCCGCTCCGCTACTACATGCACTTCCGCCTGACGCAGCTACGCCATTGATATCTAAGTTAAAAAGCAGCATCCCCGCTTTTTCTGTTGGAGGCATACCTACGTTTAACACCGTGTATAGGGAATCTCCTTTAGGGTCTCCATTAAAACATACGCCGGGTAACTCTTTTTCCAAACGTTCAATCATGTGGAATTTTAGCGCCTTCACATGAGACTCATGTCCCTTAATATCGTCGTAGGCCAATTCCAAAGCTTTTGCTAACCCCACAATACCGTATACATTTTCTGTTCCAGCCCTCAGTCCCCTTTCTTGGCCACCACCAGTAATGAAGGACGGAATTTTTAAGGCCTTATTGATGTATAAAAAGCCAACCCCTTTTGGGCCATGAAATTTGTGTGCTGCGCAAGTAGCAAAATGCACCTGTACCTTTGAAAAATCAAAGGTATAATGACCCATTGTTTGAACCGTATCCGTATGAAATACTGCATTGTACTTCTCGCACAATGCGCTTACTGCTTCTAAATCAAGTAAATTACCTATTTCATTATTCGCATGCATTAGCGAAACAAATGAGCGCTCGTTTTTTTCCAGTAACGTTTCTAAATGATTGAGATCCACATAACCTTTTGAGGTAAGGCTCACTTTACTCAACTTAACGTCCAAATCTTTACAAACCTCTTCTAGCGTGTCCAATACCGCATGATGTTCAATATCAGTTGTAATGGCATGCTTCAGTCCCATGTGCTTAAGAGAGCATCGAACCGCCATATTATCGGCTTCAGTACCACCAGAGGTAAATACGATTTCGTTTGGAGAAACGTTCAAAAAACTTGCAATTGAGCGTCTTGAATATTCGATTTTAGCTCTAACTGAGCGACCAAATGCATGACTCGAGGAAGGGTTTCCGTAAAAATCCTTCATGATTGGCACCATTGCTTCCACTACTTCAGGAGCTATTGGACTGGTGGCGGCGTTGTCTAGGTATACTTGCCTTCTTTCCATTAACCTTTAATTATCTCTTTAATATCCGTAATGATTTTATTTGCCAAATTGTTTGCTGTATTTGAACTTGCACTTTCTGTGTAAATCCTTATAATGGGCTCCGTATTGGATTTTCGTAAATGCACCCATTCCTCATCAAAATCAATTTTGACACCATCAACCGTGCTTACCGGGTAATTGGCATATTTCTTATGTATGGAACTCAACACCTGATCCACATCAATTTCGGGTGTAAGTTCAATTTTATTCTTAGAAATGTAATAGTTTGGATAAGTGGCCTTTAGAATAGAAAGTGTTTTGTTTTCTTTTGCAAGGTGCGATAAAAACAGCGCAATACCAACTAAAGCATCTCTTCCATAATGTAGCTCTGGATAAATAATTCCACCATTTCCTTCACCACCAATGACAGCAGATGTTTCTTTCATAAGCGTCACTACATTTACTTCCCCTACGGCTGATGCAGCGTACGATTGTCCGTGCTTCTCTGTAATATCTTTGAGAGCCCTTGTAGAACTCATATTCGAAACCGTATTTCCAGGCGTGTGTTGCAGGACATAATCGGCTATTGCAACTAACGTATATTCCTCTCCGAACATTTCACCATCTTCACAAACAAAGGCCAGTCGGTCAACATCTGGATCCACTACAATACCCATGTTTGCATTGTGTTTCTTGACCATCCCAGAGATTTCTGTCAAATGCTCAGGCAACGGTTCTGGGTTGTGCGCAAAATGTCCTGTTGGCAAGCAATTGAGCTCTATGACTTCTACTCCCAACGCTTTCAGCAATGCAGGTACATAAATACCCCCAGTAGAATTTACACCATCTACAACTACTTTAAATTGTTTTTGTTGTATCGCTTTAACGTTCACCAAATCCAACGCTAAAATCATATCAATATGGCGGTGCAAGTACGTTTCATTTTGTAAATACTTACCGAGTTTTTTAACCTCGGCAAATTCAAAATCTCCACGCTCTGCAATTTCCAACACTTCTGCCCCTTCACTGCCAGAGATAAACTCTCCACGCTCGTTCAACAACTTTAAAGCGTTCCATTGAATGGGATTATGACTAGCTGTTAAAATGATTCCAGCTTGAGCATTTTCATGGGTTACAGCTACTTCAACAGTTGGAGTTGTCGTTAATCCGAGGTCAACGACATCAATACCCAATGATTGTAAAGAAGAAGATACAAGGTTAGACACAACCGGTCCAGAAATTCGCGCATCTCTACCGATAACAATTTTGGACTTTGCGTTATCATTTCTTTTGAGTACCCAAGCCCCAAAAGCCGATGAAAACTTCACCACATCTAGCGGTGTTAATCCATTACCTGGTTTACCACCAATTGTTCCTCTGATGCCGGATATTGATTTGATTAATGTCATTTGATCTGTTATTTTTCTTGTTTTGTAGAGCGGCAAATATAAATTTTTAGTCAAGGTTAAATCTGAAGTTTCCAAACAAGTTCTTTGCTGTTAATTTCTTTTTGACAACTTTGCAGCCCCGAAAAAACGGGGTGTTTTTTAATGGCTACATTTGTTTACATAGTCGGTTTTACAACCTATGAAAGAAGACTTCGACCCTTCGTTTAGCAACAACAAAAACCAAGATAGATTGGTGAAGTTGGAAGACATGTTCTCCGATACAGCATACTACTATTTTGATGTAAATGAATGGGAAGGCATTATTGACCACTACCTCAATACGTTGCGTTTAGAAAAAGCTGTAAAAGCTTTGGATTTTGCACAATACCAACACCCCCACTCAGCTGAATTAAACCTAAAAAAAGCCGAACTTCTTTTGGAGCAAAACGATTTTGATGGTTCGATAGCTTTATTAAAGAAACTTGAATCAACATTTCCTTTCAACCCAGATATTTACATATCGTTAGGTGAGGCATACAGCAGAAAATCTGAGCATTACTTGGCGACACTGCAGTATAAGTCGGCACTAGATTTGGTGGAAGATAACAAAGACGAAATCTATATTCAACTGGCAGCCGAGTTCCAGTCGCTAGACAAACCTGCCCAATCCATATATTGGCTAAAAGTCATGATGTCTGAGTTTCCCGAAAGTGTGGAAGGCTTGTATGAGTTGGCTTTTTGCTACGAAATTAATGGCGACCAAGAAAAAGGAACTAAATTTTATATAGAATTCCTTCAAACGCACCCATACAACCACCATGCTTGGTTCAATCTGGGTAATTTATATACCAGTTTGGAAAAATATACGGAAGCATTAAACGCTTTCGACTACTCCGTAATTTCCTTCGATGAGTTTTCCTCGGGTTGGTACAACAAAGGAAATATTCTGGGCAGGATGCAACGCTACGAAGAAGCTATCGAAGCTTTTGAAAAAACACTGGACCTTGAGGGGCCTGCTGCTCAAACTTACTTCTACATTGGCGATTGTTATGAAAATATCGGAAAGTACGACAAAGCAAAAAAATCCTTTCAAGAAGCCATTAAACTGGATGAAAATCACATAGATGCTTGGGTAGGTGCTGCGAATTGCTACTTGGAATTGGGTGATGCCGAGGAGGCATTAAATTATTGTGAAAAAACAATTAAACTCGACGCTGAAAACAGCTTGGTTCAATACCTATACGCCGATGTATGCAAAGCACTAGGCTTTACAGCAGCAGCACAAAGAGGTTACGAAAAAGTAATTGAATTGGATGCTTCAAATCAAGAAGTCTATCTTGATTTTTCAGACCTACTGTTTTGCACTGAAGAAAAAGAAGCAGCAGTGGAACTAATAGTAGCAGGGGTTGAATTGTTTCAAGATAATAGCGACTTACTATACCGTCTCGGAACCTACTATTTTCTTTTGGGTCAAAAGCAAAACGCTTTTGAACAATGGTCTAATGCCACAATAATTAACGATAATAAAAAACAAACTATCTTCGAATACTGCCCTCAATTAGCAGCAGACCTAGATATAAAGGATTTCTTTTCATAGATGATGAATTACTCACTACCGTTTATTCCTGAAAGAACTACTAAACCCAGAAATACTGGATTGACCATGATGATGGACAAAGGGCTTAGTGTTCGACAAGTAGAGGATTTTATTGAGCAATCTGGTGATTTAACAGATTACGTTAAGCTCGGTTTTGGAACTTCTTTTGTAACCAAAAGAATAGAAGAAAAAATTAAATTGTACCACGAAGCCGATATCAAAGTTTATTTAGGTGGTACTTTGTTTGAAGCATTTCTTATTCGTGACAAATACGATGATTACAAAAAACTACTGAGCAAATTAAAATTAGGGTGTGCAGAAATCTCTGATGGTTCGATTTATCTAGATCACGGTAAAAAATGTGAACTGATTAGAGATTTATCCAAAGAAGTTGAAGTACTGAGCGAGGTTGGAAGTAAAGAAGAAGGCATTTTCATTAGTCCGAATATGTGGATTAATATGATGCGCGATGAACTTGAAGCAGGAAGTTTTAAAGTAATTGCAGAAGCACGAGAATCTGGAAATGTCGGTATATATCGACCTAATGGAACGGCGCATACCATGTTAGTGAATAAAATCATCGCCAACATAAACGTAGATAATATTTTGTGGGAAGCTCCAAAAAAACCACAGCAAGTTTGGTTTATTGATCAATTTGGACACAATGTAAATCTCGGAAATATAGGCCCTGAAGAAGTAATTCCACTAGAAACGTTGCGCGTTGGTTTGCGTGGCGACACCTTTATGCACTTCTTACCAGAATCTATAGTGGATAACAATCAAGAGTAGCAATGAAACAGGTAAATCCGATTGAACTTAAAAGTTGGCTAGATAGTGACACTCTAGTTCAAATTATTGACATTCGAGAAGCATACGAGTACGATTATTCTCACATACAAGATGCTCTTTCTATGCCTATGTCCTCTGTTTTAAGCAATGTAAATAAAATCTCTAAAGAAGGAAACGTTGTAATGCACTGCAGAACGGGCAAACGAGCTGAAGCAATGATTGATTACCTAGAAGTTCATTTTAAGTTCAATAATCTGTACAACCTAGCTGGTGGAATACTTGCTTGGTCTGAGGATATCGATGCCTCGGTAGCTCCATGCTAAACTATGAAAAGATCTATTAAAGAATATTTGCTAATTACAGCAAAAGGAATGGGCATGGGAGCTGCTGATGTGGTTCCAGGGGTTTCTGGAGGCACAATCGCGTTCATTACCGGTATTTATGAAGAACTCATTAACTCACTAAAGTCCATTGAGCCACAAACCATCAAATTATTGTTTACCGAAGGGATTGGACGAACTTGGGAAAAAGTAAACGGCAATTTTTTAGTAGCGCTTTTTGTTGGTATTGGGATTTCTGTTTTATCGCTTTCCAAGGTTATAAAGTTTTTACTTGCCGAGCATCCCATTTTGGTTTGGAGCTTCTTTTTTGGATTAATCATTGCCTCCGCTTACGTGGTTTCAAAGAGTATAACTGCATGGAATGTAAAGTCCATAGCGGGAATATTAATTGGTAGCGCAATTGCTTATTACATAACCATAGCCACACCAGCACAAACACCAACAGATTTATGGTTTATCTTTCTTTGCGGCACACTGGCCATTTGTGCTATGATTCTACCAGGTATTTCTGGAGCGTTTATCTTACTGCTGTTGGGTAAGTATGCATTCATTGTTGGCGCATTAAGTGAACTCAATTTTGTGGTAATAGCCACCTTTATGGTTGGTTGCGTCATCGGATTAGTTTCTTTTTCCCACGTATTGAGTTACATGTTCAAACGCTTTCACAATATGACCATTGCCCTACTTACTGGTTTTATGATTGGTTCGTTAAACAAAGTGTGGCCATGGAAAGAAACCTTAACTACTCGAATTAACTCCCACGGCGAAACAGTTCCAGTTACACAAATGAGCGTTTTACCCGCCAATTATTCAGATTCAGAACCGCTACTGGTGGGTGCAATTATTATGATGGTAGTGGGTTTTGCACTTATTGTGGTAATGGACCGATTCGCTCCAAAAGAAGCTGCATAGTTGAATACCTATGGCTTAATAGGAAAATCTCTTGGTCATTCTTTTTCCAAAGATTACTTTCAAGATAAATTCAATCGTCTTCAATTCAATGACCTGCAATACGAGAATTTTGAGCTGGACTCACCTGATGAACTATTCACTTTACTATCTAAAAGACGAGATATTCGAGGTTTAAACGTGACCATTCCATACAAAGAACTGATTGCTCCCCTGATGGACGCGCGTTCTAAAGAAGCAGAAAAAATCCAAGCTATAAACTGTATCGAGATACTGCGCGGTGATGGAAATGTAAAACTTATTGGACACAACACAGATTATTTTGGATTTACATATGCTTTAAAACCGCTTATCGACCTAACTGCTGAGCACAAAGCGCTAATCTTAGGAACGGGCGGAGCGTCAAAAGCTGTTGCCTATGCATTGACCCAGCTATCCATTCCCTACTCAATAGTAAGCAGGTCGAATGGGGATTACCTATATTCAGAACTTACTGAGCAACACATGCAGAAGTTCAACCTTATCATCAACACTACTCCACTTGGCACCTTTCCAGATACTATTTCCTGCCCCGATATTCCATATTCAGCTATTACCTCAAAACATGTTGCTTTCGATTTAATCTACAACCCAGAAAAAACACTTTTTTTACAACAATGTGAAGCCCAAGGTGCTGCCATCAGCAATGGCTTAAACATGTTACAGCTGCAAGCCGAAAAGAGTTGGGATATTTGGAAGCCGTCAACAAATTCTTAACTACTAATTGAAAAAAGAGGCGGATTTCAACGACTTTTGCGCTGCATTGGATTTAATTTCTAAAAATATCGATAAAGCTGCTGAATTCCTAAATTCAGGAGAATTGGTGGCTATACCTACCGAAACTGTTTATGGTTTGGCTGGTAATATTTTTAACGACCAAAGTATTCGCCGTATTTTCGAATTGAAGAAAAGACCCTTATTCAATCCGCTGATTGTTCACATTAAGGATATAGAATCTATGCAGGATTTGGTGACGGAAATACCACCGGCAGCGCTTAAATTGGCTGAATCGTTTTGGCCTGGACCATTAACGCTGATACTACCAAAAAGCAAGCGCGTACCTGACAGCATTACCGCAGGTAAAAATACGGTAGCCCTCCGAGTCCCAAATCATCAAACAACCTTATCGTTGCTTAATAAGCTTGACTTTCCAATTGCGGCACCTAGTGCAAACCCATTTGGAAGCATTAGTCCAACGCGTCCTGAACATGTTGCGGAATATTTTCCTAACGGTCTTTCCATGACATTGGATGGCGGAAAGTGCACCCAAGGAATCGAGTCTACAATCGTTGGTTTTGAACAAGGAAAACCAATTATATATAGATTGGGGGCCATTGCAAATGAAACTATTGAGCAACTGGTTGGCACTATTACAATCAATAACCAACACGCAGAAAAAGCCCCAAGTGCTCCGGGTATGCTCTCGCGCCATTATGCACCAAATACAAAAACACTGCTAGTCGACAGAATAGAGGATTATACCGTTAAAGCAGGAGAAAAAGTGGGTTGTATTACATTTTGCAGAAAGTTAAATACCACAAGTATTCATCATCAAATCATTTTATCCAAGACTTGTGACTTAGGAGAGGCGATGTCAAATTTATACTTTGCTTTACATAAACTGGACAAGTTAAATCTTGATGTGATTGTAGCGGAACGATTGCCGGATGATGGTTTAGGTAGATCGATGAACGATAGGCTTTTAAGAGCAACCAAATAGCTGGATTACAATCGATTAGCTTTGATAAATTTTAGACTGCGTTGGCTCCAATTATCTTTTACACGAAGCGTGTAAGCTCCATTACTCAAAAAAGAGACATCTAAATGGATAACCTTTTGAGCAATGCCCGTTTCTATTGTATTGGAGTACACTCTATTGCCCATAATATCAAAAATATCCAAACGCACATCCGGCAAGGTGGCACCAGAAAAAACTAGGCTAAGGTCGTTTTGAACCGGATTTGGAACAATCTTATAGGCAATCCATTCATTTGAGAAATTCGATGGGTTTACCGTACTTTCTCCTTTTAAAATCCAACGATCGGGATCCAATTCAACCGTCCGAATTTCGAGCTCTTTCGGCCAGTCAATTATCCACTCTTGCACGTTTTGTCTGTGTTTTAGGTAAAGCGTTGTATCTCCAAAATCATGCACAATTCTAACAGGAACGTCCATATCAAAGAAGGTTCCTTCCCAAATATAACTCTGTTCTTGACTCAAAACAAGATGTAACTTTTCATTTTCTGTTTGGTGCCATTCCAGCTCATAAAGCGGATGACCTTGGGCATAAAACCAATCGTTAAAAAACTCGTCAATATCTTCGCCTCCATTAGCTTTTAAATGCCAAATTAAATCTTGTGTTCGTCCAAACCCAAAAGTTGTATTTTCTGCATATAAATAATCACGTAAAGCTTGAAAGAACTGCTCGTCTCCTAATTTATAACGCAGCATATGAAGTAAATACGAGCCTTTCCTATAAGTCAATCGTGAAGAAAACATTCTGCTGACATTACTAGTATCTGGAATATAAACACTACCACCCGTTTCTTCAGTGCTAGCAGCGATAGAGGTTGACTTCCAATCCTCCCACACATTTTCATCAAAAAGGTATTCGTAGGTCAAACCTTCTGCATAGGTTGCAAAACTTTCATTAAGCCATAAATCTTTCCATGAACCGCATGTCACTAAATTTCCAAACCACTGATGCGCCAACTCATGTGCTACCAAACCGTGTTTAAAATGCACCATAAAACTCATAGTTTGATGCTCCATACCACCACCCCAACCAAATTGAGCATGACCATAGAGTTCATCTTTAAAGGGATAAGGACCAAACAAGGTCTCAAATAAATCCATTGTCTTTTTAAACTCTTTCATGTCCTCCCTAGCTTCTGCCGTGTCTTGAGGGTATATGTAATTCACAAAGTCTAAATTTCCTTCTTGTAAACTCAAGGTTTCTTTGGTAATCGAATATTCTGCAACAGCAAAAGCAACCAAATAAGTGACGATGGGGAAATTGTGCTTAAAAGTGTACTTCAAACTATCAGGTCCAACAGGCAAAATGGTTTGCAAAACACCATTAGATGCAGCAGTGTATTTCTTTGGTACCGTAATCGAAATCTCTAATTCGTCAATTTTATCCTCTAAATCTTGTTTGCAAGGCCACCAATCTTTTGCACCATATGGCTCCGATAAGGTCCAAAGCACGCTATCTCCATAGATATTCGTATCTGCTACAAACGCTCTTGTTTTTTGAGGCTTTCCCTCATATTTAATTTTAAGGATATGGTTGGTATTCTTTTTAAAGGCAGTTGAATTACGAACCAGTAAAAAATTATTTTCATGACTAAAACTCACTGGTACATTATCCAAAGTGACTTCATTCACAATTAAGGAGTCACTGCAATTCAGTTCTATATAATCATATCCATCTAACAACATGGAAAATTGAGTTTCAACTAACCCCTCTATATAGTGAATTCCTGGACTGACCTCAAGCTCGAGGATTTGTTTTGTAACGTCAAAATACCCTCTATTGCTTCGATTTATCGTGCTCGATTTATAGGAGCGATTAAACGCTTTCATCTCTGCCTCAGCAACTTCTTCTGTTGCGTACATGTAATGATTTTGGGCAATCCCGGAAATACCAATGAGTAATCCAATAAGAGCAGTAATTATTAATCGCATTGCTACGAATTTAAAGTTATAAGAGATTGGTTTTTGTTAATTATTGGTTTTTAAATTGGTAAATTAATTCTAGGAAAGATCCTTTTCCCAATACCAGTCTGAAGCAGAAATCTACAATAGTCTTATTTGACAGTTTTTACTTAAATATTCGCAGATTTAACCAACTCCAACAACTGCTTGTCCTGTTCTTCTAAATAAAGAATACGCTCATTGGTTTGCGTCTGGATTTGCTCTTTAAGCCGTGGTTAATCTCTACAAGTTTCCTTATGTATTCGTTAGTAATGCCACTTTCTATATCTTCTAGATTTAGCTCAACACTTTTATTTAAAAAATACACCTGACTTATATCAAATATTTTGGAAAACTGCTCTATGCGCTCTAAGAAATTTTGGTTTGCCCCTGCTCTATTCTTGCGTAACTGGCTTGCGTAATATTTAGTTTATCGGCAATTTGCGCCTGCGAAAGCCCTCTTAATATGCGTATTTGTTTTATTAAACTCCTCTAATAAAGTATAAAGTATGCGTTAAAATATATTGTTTATAGTAAATGGGGGGGGGATGTTTGAAAAGTATTTTTAAATTAACGATATGCTAGACCCTTCAACTAGAACCAACAATAGAAAAATAAGAGAACTAAAGGGTTACAGCTAAGAGTTTTTAGCAAAAGAACTTTCCATTAGCACGAAGAGCTAATCCAGAATAGAATGTGGCGAAACTAGTTTGAGTGTAACTCGATTAAAAGAAATTGCAACAGTTTTGGAAGTAACTGTTGAACAAGTTTTGGACTTGGATTTGAAAAAACTATTTACCTAGTATGGCAACTAATCCTCTAATGCTTAACCAGCTTACCTTTCTTTATAACCTCTTGATTGGTTGAGAGAATACGGTAAAGGTAAATGCCGTTTTCCAAGATACTAATATCTAGGTTATTTAATCCTTCATTGAAATTAGTAGAACTCATTAGCTGCCCTGAAGTTGAGGTTAATTCCAACAAACACTTTTCTTTGACATTGAAATACACAAAGCGGTTAGCGGGGTTAGGATAAACTTTAGAACTTTCCTCGAGATCATTATTGATTGATTTGATTCCTACTTCGGTTTTTATTTCTCCATTTTCATTCAAAAAAAGAATATTTACATGGTTTAATCCTGTTTTTGAGTAATCGAAGGCTGTACCTAAAATAGCGATTCCACCTTTAGATGAATAAACAATTTGTGTTGCGTGGTAGTAATAATTCTTTTGAGAAAAATTTTTAGTCCAAATCAAGTTTGCATGTTTATCAAACTTTGCTAAAATGTATGAGGAACGAATAGGTGAAATTGGTTCATAATACTTTGAAACATTGCGAACACCGAGTACTAAAAACGAACTGTCTGGTAATAGAACAGAATTTCTATAGGCCGCAGAAATCCATGAAGAATCTGAAATAAAATAGTGTTCATTTATTATGGAATCTGAAGTAGTGGTTTGCGCTACGCGCATTACATAATTATCCATAAAGTTTGTCGTAGGGTTTGTCATATCAAACGTATCTATTTCAAATGTTGAAACTATTGTGAAAGTGTTTTGCGTAGTTGAAAATATATTTGGAAAAGAATATATAGATGTAGGGTAGTAATTTACCTGTATTTTCTTTCTCCTATCTAAAAAATGTTTCGCAGAACTGTCTGTTCTAAAGTATTGTTGAATCTCTAGGTTTGTATTTAATATTGCTGCCTTGTTTTGATGAATACGCCTATTTGAATCAGTATATCTGTTAAGTGCTAACAAATATTGGTTGGTCTTATAGTTCGCAATTTGCTCCCCAAAATGTAAATTATAAAATCTAGATTTTAATAACCTCCCTTTTTCTGAAAAAAGAAACAATTGCGTGCCAGAAGAATCTGGAATTGAATCAACCAAGGTAATATTAAGTAAAACATTATTTATGCCGGTGCTGATAGCACACTGAGAATAGCTGTTATAATAGGATGAGTCCACAAGTATGGAGTCTTTTATTACGCTCAATTGCTCATCCAAAACCAGCATACGCATTATTCTATTTTCCCACGAAATTCGTTCTTGTATAAACATAAAAGTGTTGTTACCACTTACAACAGCATCATTCATGTAGCAGCCGCCATTCAAACAAGGAAACGAAGTAGTGTCTATTAACGTCCTACTCGTATCGTACTTAAAAACTAGTATGCGCTTACGGTTTTCATCGTCCGCGCATACTATTAAATTTCCTTTGCTATCGAACCCACCCTCAGGATAAGTTCGCATTGCTAATGCTTTGCTATGTTGTATGTATACATCGGAAGTTTGGCTTATTGATGAAAAGCACACAAGTATTAAGGAAAATAATATAAGTCCTCTCATTTAATTAGTATTAATCTGGATCAGATTTAATCTCACAACGACCATAAGTCGCATGAGGAACATGCCACACCTTACCAGGCCCTTGGTAATTGGTTCTTTTATATTCCATTTTAACAACTCTTTTATTGGTATTAATATTGTGCCAAGTATAAACTGCGCTAGATTTTGCTCTGTGGATAGATTTGTCAGCATAATATCTGATTTCAGGAAAACCTACGCAACCGTTTGTTAGATTAAAATTACTAGTTATTCCTGCAGAATTTCTCGTCATTACTTCATATGGGTATGTACCTGCCATCAGAGGATCTCTATTAGCAATAAAATTTGTACTTCCCTCTAAATCGTATCCACTTGGATCAACAATCCATGTAATTTGGCCAGTATTGCCATTGCATATGGGCGCAGTAACCCATGCATTTGCTCCAGAACCGCCAGTTCCTCCTGTGATACCTCCATAGTTATTAGCGCTTATCATCCCATTTGCTCTTGTATGCATAAAATATCTCGAACCATGCGCTTTGTAAGTACTTCCACAAGCTGGATTAAGCAAAGAACCATTTACAAAAGGTAAATACCAGGAAATTCTTGATGGACCAACATACCAATGATCAAAATTAGTTACAGCTGCTTCCGGCAAGTCAACACTTTGTACATTTGAGTGTGAAACTACAACACTGGCCGACAACTCCATACTTCCTGTACTTACTGCAGTATTTGCCTCTACGTCAATAAACAACACATTTTGGAACTCAGTTGGTAATCCCGATAACATAGTATTTATATCAGTTTGAAGGTCATTGTACAATAGTGTAACATCATTCCCATTTATCAAACCATTCGATACTGCCACCGAATATGTATACGTTTCAGTTTTTGATTCAGTGAATTGTTTATAATTCCCGTTCTCATAGTTTATAGCAGCTTGCACATACCAAATGGCTTGGTCAGTAGTCAGGTTCGCTAATTGTGCATTTTCCATATCCGTAACAAAGTCTAATACCTCGTCTTCTACCTCCTGGCCATTCCAACTATTTGGGTCAAAAGTTCCTGCTATTTTCTTCTCTTTGTTCATATTGGTCATTACATCACCTTGTGCTTGAGACGGATTTTGTAGTGCTTCTTTTTTACATGCGTAAAACCCAATTGCTAAAGATAGTAATCCAACACCAATAATTTTCTTTTTCATAAAATTTGAATTTAATAATGCCTACTCTGTTTGAGGTTTTCAGCTAGCCCAATAATTAATTGCTTCAAAGGTTAGGAGATTCATTCAAATGTACTGGACAGAATCTGTCTCATCATTGTCGGTTTATGTCGCTTGTTTGTCGTTTTTTGGGTGGTGCGTCGCAAGATGAGCAGTGTTGGATAGGATTAATTGCTTGGGAATCGAGAATTGTACACAATTAATAGACTCCAAATTAAGTCGGGTATAACGATCTTACTTAGATTAATGGCAGAACATAAAAGTCTACTCCTCTTTCAATTCTAGTAAGTCCCAGGTATGATCCGCCAATAATGAAACCTTTGCTTTGTAAGTATGCGGTAAGCTTCTACCCCACTCTTGAGGTGACAAAAGAGAGAGCAAGTAATTGTGCTCATCAGTTTCATACAAGTAATAATCGTGACCAACTAAGGGCTCAAAACTCATTTTTGCTGTGTAAATGGTTTCGCTGATTTCTACCCTACTCTGTAACTTTTTTGCCTGCTTTGCTAGCAATTCAATTTGCTCCTGTATTTGGTCCATTTGTCGGTTGGTCTGCTGCTCCATTGCCGCTAGCGCCCTACCTTTAATCTTACCCTTATCCTCTGGCTTTACTAGTGCACTTCCTCTATGATGTGGGTATTGAATCCCACTCGGGTTTTCAGTGATATTATCCTCGTCAATAGGATTCTGAAATTTTTCGTTCTTACTCATCACACCTAAGACCATTTTCAAACGAAATGGTTGTTTTATTTGACTTTATGATACTAAATGTAGCAACGTCTCCAATGGCTATGCTTCTATTCAATCGCCCATTTTCCGCGTTGTACTCCTTGTATCCGAAGTAATTGGAGAGGTCTCCAATATCTTTAATTTTTGCTTCTTTCACCAACTCACCTTCGGCATTAAATGTTTCAAGAGGTTCAATTCCAACATCAGCGTAAACAGCAGTTTTTTCATCTAAACAAACTCCGCGTATCAACACATCAAACAATTTTGTATCGTTCATAGGTAAGCCCTCATAAACAGAAGTAGAGGAGTTTTCCCATTCTTCAGAGCAAATTGAGCACAAGGAAATAATGAGCGCTTCAAAGACGGTTTTTCTAGACACGTTTCGATTGGAATCATTCAAGAAACCACCCGACTCTATGAGAATAGTTCTGTATCCCATAGATTGGATAATGTCACCTGTTGCAGTTGGATAAAACTCATCAGAAAACCGTGCTATGCCGCAGTCATTTAACTGACTTAACTGTTCGCTAACACAGGAAATTAAACGCATTGCATCGAATTGATTCACAGTTTTTTTCCGCTCTGCATTAGCTGCAGGTGATAAAAAAGAAATTGTTGCAGGTTTGCTGGTTCCAGAAACGTTAAACAAATTCCTCTGATCGTGCATATTAAAACACCAATCTGGGTCAAATGATTTCAAAACCTTGAACAAAGCCTTAATTTCAGGCGTCGATTGGTGTTTTGCATCTCTATTTGGGTCGATATCCAAAGCGTTTCGGCGTTTACAATACTCAGATCCGTCGGGATTCAAAATTGGTACAAACTGTATTTGAAGGTTTTGGTAAAGGTAATCTCTAAACGCTTCGTTTTTATTAGAGCTTAACCCTTCAAAAATATCAAGCAATGCGCGCGTGGCGGTAGCTTCGTTGCCATGCATTTGTGTCCAAATAAGTAGCTTTTTTGGACCAGTTCCAAATGTTATTCCCTGTATTGGTCTTCCCTCCACTGATTTTCCAATTGCTGCTTTCTGGAAAAAAGGAGAGGTATCGAACTTTTTATAGTGTTCCCAAAATTGAGTATATCTCAAATACCGGGAATCTATTCCTGTAGCTTTAAAGTCCTCGTACCCTTTGATGAATGAATTACACAACTGCTTCAAAACCTATTATCTTTTTTTTCATACCCAAAAAATAAAGGTAATAGCAAAATATTAATACCACATGCGACAATACGTTGTGATTTATATGGGGACCAATCGTAAACTTTTTTGAGTGCAACACTAGGGTAAAAGCTGAAAGCACAATTCCAAGCAAAATAACTCCAGAGCCGGCATTTTTTTGATATCGGTATTTTACATAGTTCATAGGAACTAAAAACAACACATAACCAATTGCCGAACTAATACTAACCGCAAAAAAGCCGGGTACGCCAACGGTAATTTTTTCAGTATCTAATACGAAAAGTGCCTGGTAACCAAAATAAGTCACTATACTGGTTATCAACAAGATTATAAATGCAAGGTTTAATCTTTTTTTCAGTTTCGTTGAATAGTCTGCAGCACTGCCCCTCTGGAAGTAGTAGGTACCCAGCGCGATAAAGCTCCACCCCACCACATGCAAATAATTGTGATGAATGTAATAATCGAATAAATGTGCTTGCCCAGAAATAAATGGAGCTAATCCCATAAAAAGAAAGTACCTCGAAAATGAACGGCTCATTTCAGAGTCATCTCCTAGAACTTTTAGTCGGTAATACCAGAATAGGCTAAAACCTGCCAACAGAATATTGGAAATGTAGGTTATGGGTTCAAACAAAACCAACCCCATCAGCTCTATCGAAATTTTTTCCACGGAGTGCAAAAGTATAGAAATCACTTACCGTTAATATTAAACAGAAATCAAAAATTTTACATTTGTTTACATTTCACCTGATTCATTATGCTTTATCGTCCTGTTTGGTTATTCTGCGTTATCTTATATCGCATCTTTTTTCGGCATTTTTATTTAAAAAATCGCCCAGTTGATTTATCCAAACCAACCATTATTGTGAGTAATCACAATAACGCTTTTATTGACCCAATTATCTATCCAGCTCTAATTCTTCAGCGCATCTATTTCATTGTTCGCGGTGATATTTTTAATACGCCATTAAATCGCTGGCTACTTTGGAATTTAGGTCAAATCCCTATGTTTCGAATTCGAGACGGTGTAGATAACGTAAAAAAAAATGAGGGCAGTTTTGAGCAGTGTTTTGACTTACTGGCTCGAAAAGAGAACATAGAAATATTTCCCGAAGGTGACTGTGTTCAAAAAAAGCGTTTGAGAAAATTAAAGAAAGGAACCGCTCGAATGGCTTTTGGGGCAGTGGAAAAGCACGGTTGGGATTTAGATTTGAAGATACTCCCGTTACTCAATAATTATACTTATCCACGCCAGTTCAGGACCGAAGTAATGGTAAACATAGGTGAAACGATTTCTTTAAATGATTACAAGGCGCTGTATTTAGAAGATGAGAACAAGGCACTAAATAAATTAACTGCTGATATCTACGACAATATGAAGCGGGAATACATTCATATTGATAATGAAAAGAACGATAACCTATTTGAGCAGTTAGTAATCCTGAAACGGAACAACATAAAAAAACGTGGGTTTCCCTGGTTACAAAAAAATACTGAGCGTTTTGACATGGAAAAAAACCTCGCCAATACATTAAATGAAATGGCCATGGACTCTGCTGCACATATTGATTTAATAGAAAAAACAGCGACCTATTTTGAAGAGGTACAAAAACAGCAACTATCAGATCGAGCCATTAACGGTAAGACTCCAAACCTAATTTTAGGTGGTTTATTGACAGTTTTGGGGTTTCCCGTTTATGCATTAGGCATAATACTCAACCTATTTCAATTCAACTTTGCCAACCAATTTGCAGAGAAAAAAATTAAACAAGTAATTTTCAAAAACTCAATTCGATTTGGCTTTTTAATGGCGACCAATCTCATTGTGGGTCTTGTTTTAATAGTTGCAGTAGGGTTTACATTGGGTTGGGAGTTTGCTTTGTTTGCTCCCATTGTGCAATTCCTGTTGGCCTATTACACCATAAACTATCACGAATATGTTCAATCTTGGCAGCAGACTGTCGAGGTATCTAAGCTAAACAGCAAAAAGAAAGAGAGCTTAAAAGCAGACAGACATAAAATTCTGGCTTTATTAGATTAAATCATTGATTGTTTGATTCCGCTTTCTAGCAGTGCTACTATCTAAAAACCACATCAGTGATGAGTTCCTTCTTTGCAAAGTCATTCACCTTTTGAATGATTAAAGACTTTCCGTAAATCAATTCTTGGCGGATTACAGGGGAGTCCAATTTTATGTACAGTTTTTTATTCTGTATCGTTAACTGTGAGGTATGCTTGCTAATCATGGTTCCCATAAGCTCCTCCCAATGTGACTCTAAATCTACCTGCTCTAATTTATTCGTCAGTTTATACTTATCCAGCATTTCATTGAGCAAATCTTTTATGTTGTGCTGATTTTTTTCACTCATAGCTTTGCAATTTGACCTTCATTCACATGGTATAGCTTGTATTCTTTGCCTATCTTTTTCAAAATGGGTTCTATCCTGGTTTGACTGGTATCGGTAATGAATATTTGCCCAAATTCAGGGTCGCTTACCAATTTTATTAGGGCCTCCACTCTATTGTGATCCAACTTATCAAAAACATCGTCCAATAAAATCATTGGCTTGGTCGTTTTCTTGCGTTTGATGTATTCAAACTGAGCCAGTTTCAGGGCTAGTAAATAACTTTTTTGCTGTCCTTGTGAGCCAAATCGTTTCATTGGGTGACCATCTAATTCGAATACCAAGTCGTCTTTGTGAATTCCGGTGCTGGTATAACGCAGGGCAGCGTCCTTCTTTCTAGCGTCGCTAAGCAAATCCAACAATGAACCTTCGTGAAGCTTTGACAGATAATTTAAACTTACCAACTCCTTCTCTGGTGCAATTAATGCATAGTACTCCTGAAATATTGGAATAAATGCTTCCAAAAAACTCTTTCGCTCGCGGTAAACGGGTTCTCCATACTCAACTAACTTGTAATCCCAAATAACCAGTGACTCCTCATCAAAATACCGATTCTCGGCAAAAGACTTAAGCAATGCATTTCGTTGAGTAAGCGACTTTTGATAATTGAGTAAGTTATCAAGGTAAACTGGATTAAACTGTGCAATCACTCCGTCAATAAACTTCCTTCGTATTTCAGACCCACCCAAAATCAGTTCACTGTCAGACGGAGAAACCATTACTAAAGGAATCAAACCGATGTGTTCAGAGAGTTTAGTGTATTCCTTCTTGTTTCTCTTGAATTGTTTTTTCTGTCCTTTTTTTAAACCACAAAAAATATTTTCAACTTTCTCGTTTCTAAAAAACGTACCCTGAACTACAAAAAAGTCCCCATCGTGTTTGATGTTTTGGCTGTCAATTGGATTAAAATAACTTTTACAAAACGCCAAATAGTAAATGGCATCCAGGATGTTTGTTTTACCCTCGCCATTATTCCCCACAAAGCAGTTCACTTTATTGCATATATCAATAGAGGCTTCATTGTAATTTTTAAAATTTACGAGGGAAATTTCCTTTAAAGTCACAAAAAAATCTTTGAATCAAAAGTAGCGGAATACAAGCAAAAAACAGATTCAACAGCGCTTTGTTTACAGAATGCTTCACACATGTCTTCTTGCCTGAATTTGAACGTCGAAAAAAAGTATATTTGCCGCACAATTTTTTAAGGATTATGGCTAAGTCAAAGCACGAAGAGCAAGAGGAAGTAATTGTAGACATTGGTGGCAGCATCAATAAGACTGAGCAGTTTATTGAAGACAACAAAAAACCGCTGTCGTTTCTTATTATAGGAATAGTTGCAATTGTTGCATTATTTTTTGGATACAACAAACTGTACCTAGCCCCTCTAGAAGAAGAAGCCAGTTTAGAAACTTGGAAAGCCCAGCAGTATTTTGAAATGGATTCATTAGATAAGGCACTTTATGGTGACGGTAATTATCTAGGATTTGTTGATATTAAAGATCAATACGGAGCTACTAATGCCGGTGCTTTAGCAGATTACTACATAGGCCTAATCTCTTACAAGCAGGGAGACTTTGAAGGTGCTATTGAAAGTTTAAACGCTTTTTCTAGCAGTGATTTAGTAGTTTCTTCTATTGCTCAAGGGGTAATTGGCGATGCTAATGCAGAATTAGGAGATTTTGATGCCGCAGCCAGTGCATACATGAAGGCAGCTAACTTGAACAAAAACGAATTCAGTACTCCAATATACTTAATGAAGGCGGGCAAAGCATACGAAGCCATTACTGAATACGGCAATGCGCGTGACGCGTACAAAAGTGTGATGGACAACTACCCAAACACATCTGAAGGTAGAACGGTAGAAAAATATTATTTCAAAGCAAAAACTTTAGCGGAAAACAGCTAATAAAATGCTTTAACACTAAATTTAATCTAGTCTCAACCTCTTCTGATGTTGGGACTTTTTTTTGATACCTAAAATGGCAACAAAACACAAAAACTTATCCGAGTATGATTTTACTTCGGTACCAAGCGGAGAAGCTTTAAAGGTAGCGATCGTGGTAGCTGAATGGAACGAAGAAATCACCTCAGCTTTAGCACAGGGCGCTGTGAATACCCTCTTGAAGCACAAAGTAAGTGACAGTAATATAGATATTGTGCATGTACCTGGAACCTATGAATTGCCCTTGGGATCCCAATTCTGTCTAGAAAAACAAAGGTATGATGCCGTCATTTGTGTGGGTAGCGTCATTCGTGGAGAAACAGAGCACTTTACGTTTGTTTGTGAAGCAGCAGCGCAAGGCATTAAAGATGTTGGTTTAAAATACAACACACCCGTTATTTTCTGTGTACTCACCGATAACAACATAGAACAAAGTAGAGCCCGATCGGGCGGAGCTTTTGGCAATAAAGGAGACGAAGCGGCTATATCTGCCTTAAAAATGTCGGCACTTGCAAAAGCCAAATAATTGCAGAACCAACTGCCATTTTCACTGAACTGCCTGAATTTAACTCGAATTTCCTTGCCCTCGGGTTCATTATGCGTATTTGTTTTAGACCTCTAATTAACTCCGAAGAGTTATTAATTCAAGCGAATTTTACACGATAGTGTGGAAAGTTAGTAAGTAAGCAAGCGTAACTCAGTGAAGGCCATTTCACTTTTGAAAGCAGGAATCTTAATTTAAATGACATGAAAGTTTTTGACCACCTGAGTCGTGACGTAACGAATAAAATATCTCTTCAAGCAATATTAGAGCGAATGATTAGAATAAATTGCAGCAAATTAAAAACGGGTATCTATTTCTTACAGAGTGGAACAAACCATACCAGGTTTATCAAACACTAAAGCGCGTTATTACCGGCCAATTCATCATAACTCCTCCTCTTCTTTACTATACCTATTTACTTCTATTTCATGTGATTCCATACATTCAATATCAAAATTTGAATGGGTTGAATATAAAGTTACAGCTTGAGTAATAGTTACTAATACTTGCTGCCAATAAACCTTGCTTCAACAGCTGCAAACCTAAATTCATCCATTAAACACTGTAAATAACCATTTATAAATTATATAGTACTTTGTTTTGCATAGTACCTTCTTTTATATATATCTTTGCTTTACAGAATAAGGAAGAGCAATGAAAATTAATGCGTTTAGAGAAAATATTTAACTAAAATAAAAATTCGCACTCGCTGACTTAAAAGAACATTACGATAAAGCAAACCGATTGGTATGAACTTAGAAAACACAAAAGCACAAATGCGTAAAGGGATATTAGAATTGTGCATTCTATCCATTTTAAAGAAAAACGAGGCCTACCCTTCCGATATTTTGAATGAATTGAAAGATTCAAAATTGATTGTGGTGGAAGGGACGCTATATCCTCTGCTTACAAGATTAAAAAACGATGGGTTGCTGACTTATCGTTGGGAGGAATCAAGTTCAGGACCTCCAAGAAAGTACTTTCAACTTACAGAGCTAGGAAAATCCTTTTGCAGCGAGCTAGATAACAGCTGGCAAGATTTGCAAAAAGCGGTGCAAAAAATTAGATCAAAAAAATAAAAAACATCCATAGATACAATTACCATGAATAAGACAGTTACCATAAACATAAGCGGCATCATATTTAATATTGACGAGGGTGCATACGAAAAGCTTAAAACCTATTTAGAGTCCATCAAGAAAAAATTTGGAAAAACCCAAGGCGGGGAGGAAATCCTATCTGATATTGAAGCCAGAATAGCCGAAATGTTTACCGAAAATATGGGCGATAGAAAACAAGTTATTGCTCAATACGACGTAGATGAAGTTATTGCTATAATGGGTCAACCGGAACAGTTTGAAGATAACGACCAAAGTAGCGAAACTGAATTCCACACCGCTGAAGAACCGATTAAAAAAGGACCAAAGCGCTTTTTTAGAGACCCTGACAGCAAAATACTTGGAGGTGTTTCTAGCGGTATTGCCCATTACTTCGGTATTGACCCGGTCATTATACGGATCCTCTTTATAGCTATTGTCTTCTTTGGAGGTTCTGGTGTTCTTTTATATATAATTTTATGGGTAATTACACCTGAAGCTAAAACCACCTCAGAAAAGCTTCAAATGAAAGGCCAAAAAGTGGATATAGACAGTATTAGAAACTCTGTGGGTCAAGAAGCCGAACATTTAAAAAAAAAGTTCAGTCATTTAGGAGAAAAGGCCAATAATTTTGGAAACAGTGTTCCTAAGGGAAAAGTTGAAGGTTTTTTATCAACTCTAGTTGGCTTTATTGTCAGTATTTTCGGTTTAATACTCACTTTCATAGGTAAATTTCTTGGCATTCTGCTCATTATCTTCGGGGCATTGTTTCTAGTGTCTTTTGTCGCTTCAATTTTTGGAATCAATAATTTCAGTGGAATATTTAGCGTAAACGGCACCTCCATATTCTCGTTCAAGGAAGTTTACGAGTTTTTATTCGCTGGAGATTTAATTCAAATAGGAATCAATAGCGGACTAGCCTTAGTGGTTGGTATTCCTATACTGGCTATGCTTTATGGTGGTTTTAGAATACTGTTTAACTTAAAGAGTCTGGGAAGAAACGTAAATGCCGGCATTACATTAGCTTGGTTTGTTGGTGTGCTGATATTACTAATTTCCGGATTTCAAATAATAGGTGAGTTTTCAAAAACAGATAAGATGGTTTCTCAATACAGTATTCCGCCATCTGTTGCGGACACTTTTTATCTATCAGCCAACGGCGAACTCTTTCCTTTAGATGCGCAACCGAGAAAAAAAAATAACCAGTTTTTCGTTCTAAAAAGTTACGAAGATGAATTGTACTTATCAGATGTCGAGTTGGATATCCAGCAAAATACAAACGACAGTATAACCATAAAAATAATACAAGAATCCAGAGGCGGTACTTTTAAAGATGCCTTAAAGCGTGCAGAGAATATAGAGTACTCCTACGCTGTTTCTGGAAATGAAATAAGTTTTGATCCGTATCTTATTATCAGAAAAGAAGATTTATTCAGAAATCAAAAAGTAAGAATTAAAGTGTTTGTACCTGCGGGTAAAACTGTATTTCTTGATCGTTCGAGCGGCTGGGTAATATACGATATCGATAACGTGACCAATACACGTGATAAAAATATGTTGGGTAAATTCTGGCGAATGACGGAAGAAGGATTGGAGTCTTCGTATTTTACAAAGAACACAACAGTTAGAAACAATCGGGGTAAAGTCAATAAGGCTCGAAATACACCAGCCTCCAAACCCATTATTATGCCTAAGGACTCCTCGAAACTAATTGACTCGTTAGTTACCTCTAATATGGAGCAGGTTAACTCCATAAAATTTCCAAGTCCCTTCTATTTTGTTGGTTAATCCCAAATTTCTAAGGAGCAAGTTCCAACAGAACTGAATACCAAAGCATTAAACGCTTTTTAAAATGCCTCTTTTATACTTACTTTTGCACGGACTTTAACCCCCTTATTTCGTTAGAGTGTTAGCAAGAAAAAGTTGATGATTATGGCAGAGGAAAAAAATGCGGTTGTAGCTGAAAATACTATTCCAGAAGAAGCTAGAAAAGAACTACTTGAAGACTACAGACTGGCTGTTTTAAGTCGCGAAACAAGCTTACTTGGCCGAAGAGAAGTACTTACAGGAAAGGCTAAATTTGGAATCTTTGGCGACGGTAAAGAAATTGCTCAAATTGCATTAGCCAAACAATGGAAAAAAGGAGATTGGAGAAGCGGTTACTATCGAGACCAAACCATGATGATGGCTGCTGGACTATTGACCGTTCAAGAATTTTTCGCACAGCTATACGCCCATCCTTCAGTTGAGGCTGAACCCTCTTCAGCTGGACGCCAGATGAACGGGCACTATGCTACTCGCTTTATTGACAATGAAGGTAAATGGCTCCCTCAATCTGAAATGAAGAACTCCTCTGCAGATGTTTCTCCTACGGCCTCGCAAATGCCGCGACTATTAGGCTTGTCTTACGCTTCAAAATTTTACAGAAACTCACCAGAATTAAAAGACAAAAAGAAATTTTCGAATAAAGGAAATGAAGTAGCCTTCGGGACTATTGGAGACGCGAGCACTTCTGAAGGAATGTTTTGGGAAGCACTCAATGCAGCTGGGGTTTTGAGCGTACCTTTAGTAATGTCGGTATGGGATGATGGCCACGGAATTTCTGTACCCAAAGAATATCAAACAACAAAAGCAAGTATTTCTGAAGCATTGTCAGGTTTTCAGCGACAAGAAGGAACCAACGGATTTAAAATATTCAAAGTGAAAGGTTGGGATTACCGCAACCTATGCTTGACATATGACGAGGCAGTTCAGGTTGCTCGAGACGAGCATATTCCAGTATTGATTCATGTGGAAGAAGTTACCCAACCGCAAGGCCACTCCACTTCGGGCTCTCACGAGCGCTACAAATCAAAAGAGCGCTTGGCTTGGGAAACAGAATACGATTGTATTGCACAATACAAAAATTGGCTAATCGAAATTGGAGCGGCATCCGTTGAGGATTTGGACGGCATTGTAAAGGATTGTAAAAAGGAAGTACGAGACGCTAAAAAAGCAGCATGGGTTGCGTTTTTAAACGATATTAAAAAAGAACAAAACACTGCTGTTGAGTTCATTGAAAGCGCAGGTCAAGAAAGTGAAAACAAAACATTTGTGCTGAAACTCGCAAATGATTTAAAAGCAAATACGGAACCCGAACGACGCGACATTTTTGTGGCCATTAGAAAAGCTTTGCGCTACGTCAGAAATGATCAAAATACAGCTAAAACAAAATTGTTCAATTGGTACCAACAAGAACTGAATAAAAATAAGGATCGTTACGATTCTTTTCTTCACAGCGACAACTCCGGCAGTGCACTTGAAGTGTTACCTATCGAACCCAGTTATTCTGGAGATACGGTTGTAGACGGAAGGGAAATTCTTCGCGATAACTTTGACGAATTACTCAAAAAGACCCCCGAACTACTCATCTTTGGAGAGGATGCAGGTAGAATTGGTGGTGTAAATCAAGGTTTAGAAGGACTTCAAGATAAATACGGTGTGCATCGTGTATTCGATACGGGAATTCGAGAGTGCACCATCATTGGTCAAGCCATAGGGCTTTCCATGCGGGGCTTGCGTCCTATTGCAGAAATTCAATATTTAGACTATCTGCATTATGCCATACAATTGATTAGTGATGATTTGGCTACCGTCCAATACCGGACTAAAGGCGGTCAAAGAGCACCTGTAATCATTAGAACTAGAGGTCACCGGTTGGAAGGTGTATGGCACTCAGGATCTCCAATGGGAATGATATTAGGCGCAGTTAGAGGAGTACATGTTTGTGTACCGAGAAATATGACTCAAGCCGCGGGAATGTACAATACCTTATTATCTGCAGAAGAACCGGCAATAGTTGTTGAAAGCTTAAATGGTTACCGTTTAAAGGAAAAACTTCCAACTAATTTAGGTGAGTACAAAACACCTCTTGGTATTCCAGAAATTGTGCGAGAGGGCAAAGATATTACCTTGGTTACCTATGGATCCATGGTACGTATGGTCGAAAATGCTGCAAAAGAACTTGTAGAACTGGGTATACAAGCAGAAGTAATCGATGTACAAACACTATTGCCTTTCGATATTGACGAAAGTATTGTGGAATCCCTAAAAAAGACCAATCGTATTCTGTTTATTGATGAAGATGTTCCCGGAGGAGCTTCAGCTTTCATGATGCAGCAAGTTATTGAAAATCAAGGCGGCTATAAATATCTTGATGGACAACCTACTACACTAACGGCAAAGGCGCACCGTCCAGCATATGGCTCTGACGGTGATTACTTTTCCAAACCAAGTATTGAAGATATAGTAGAAACGTCTTATAAAATCATGACAGAATCTAACCCTGTTAATTATCCCGCTATCTAGTGATTAACTCCCTAACTTTAAGAGTTATAGTTGCTTGTATAGCATTTCTAGGTATAAGCTCCTGCAAGCACAAACCCTCGTTGAATAATTACAATTGGTTTTTGGGAGAATGGGAAGTTCAAAAGGATGGAAAAAAGATTTACGAAGTTTGGAAACCATTAACAGACACACTGTATGAAGGCTTTAATTATAGTGTAAACAGTGCAGCTGATACTTTACTTAAGGAGCATTTATGGCTGGAAAGTAGGGATGGAAAAGTCATTTTATCCGCGGTAATTTTTGGATTCAATAACGACAAAAGAATCTTTTACACGCTTACCAAGAAAAACATAAAAACGGCCCGTTTTGAAAACGAAAAAAATAATTTTCCAACTACAATAGAATACCATAGAAGCGGTACTCACTTTTTGGAAGTTCGACTAAAGGGCCAGGACAATACAACGGAATCTATCAAAATGCACAAAATAGAAGACTGATGCCATGTATCTAATTAGTGTGCGTGCTCCACTACTACCCTTCCTTGAGTATTTCCATCCAATATTTTTACAATAAAGTCATCCAACTGATCCAAGGTTATATCGGTTACAATGTCATCAATTTGATCCGGTTTCCAAATGCTTGAGAGTTTGTTCCATAACTCCAACCGAGTTTCCATTAGGGTTTCTGCAGACTCTACTCCAATTAAATTGACACCATTGAGTAGAAAGGGGTAAACTGTAGTTTCTAACTTGGGAGAACCCACCAATCCACAAACTCCAATAGATCCGTTTTTTCCGCAAGCTGCCATTAAAGTAGCCAAGGTATTACCTCCTACTGTATCTAATCCTCCTGCCCACTTCATTCTCGATACGGGTCTTTTTTCAACATCATTACAAAACTCCCTTGGCTCGCAGCGACATGCACCCAATTTTTTTAAGTACTCGTATGAAGACGTTTTTCCTGAGGAAGCGATTACTTCATAACCAGCTTTAGAAAATATTGAAACAGCCATACTGCCTACTCCACCCGTAGCCCCAGTTACTACCAGTGGCCCCATTTCAGGAGACTGACCAGCTTTTTCCATTTTATATAACGCTAAAGCAGCTGTAAAACCAGCGGTACCTAATATCATAGCACTGCGCAGGTCAAATGTTGCCGGAAGTGGCACAACCCAACCTTTGGGAACCCGGATATACTCACCAAAACCGCCGTCAGTGTTCATTCCCAAATCATAACCGGTTACCAGAACAGGGTCTCCTTCTTTGAAACTGGGTGCATTTGATTCTACTACAATTCCACTGGCATCAACTCCTGGAGTATGAGGGAACTTGCGAGTAATGCCTTTATGTCCACTACTCGAAAGCGCATCCTTAAAATTTAAACCGGCATATTTTACTTGAATAAGTACTTCCCCATCTGGTAAATCGGCAGTGTTGCGCTCCACAATTTTTCTTTCAAAATCTCCGTTTTCGGTTTCAAAAATTCTATACGCTTTAAATGGCTTGTTACTGTTCATGATTAATGTATTTTAATGATATTCAATATTTCGGGAGTTGATCATTCAACTCCAATGTACCACAAAGTTGCAATTTGCTACAACGCCCCTTGAATAATTTCTGTAACCACATCAGGATCCAACAATGTACTGGTGTCGCCTAAACTGGACGTATCTCCTTCGGCTACTTTTCTTAAAATTCTCCTCATTATTTTACCCGATCTAGTTTTTGGTAGTCCGCGAGTAATTTGAATTTTATCGGGTTTAGCAATTTTACCGATTTCCTCCACCACCGTTTCTACAATTTCTGCCCTCAAAACATCATCGGATTCAATTCTATCTCTTAGTACCACGTATGCATAAATTCCTTGACCTTTTATATCGTGCGGATAGCCCACCACGGCACTTTCTGCAACCTGAGGATTTTTGTTAATGGCGTTTTCAATTTCAGCCGTTCCAAAACGGTGACCAGAAACATTTATAACATCATCAACTCGGCCAATAATTCGGTACATACCATTTTCGTCACGTTTTGCACCATCTCCGGTAAAATAATAGCCTTTATAGGAGGCAAAATAGGTATTCTTACACCTTTCGTGATCCCCATATGTAGTCCTTAGAATAGAGGGCCAAGGATGCTTTACAGCCAAATATCCCTCGGTATGTGCTTCCTTAATTTCAGCTCCTTCGGAATCCAACAAAACGGGTTGTACTCCAGGCAACGGGTAACCAGCATAGGTAGGTTTATGATGCCCGTGATCACCTAAAGCAGAAATCATTATTCCACCTGTTTCTGTTTGCCACCAAGTATCTACCACGGGGCAACGCTCTTTTCCTACATGCACATGGTACCAATACCAAGCCTCTTCGTTGATGGGTTCTCCTACTGTGCCTATTACTTTTAACGAATCGAGACTATAAGAAAGTACGTGATCTTCACCAAAAGCCATCAGTGCTCGAATGGCGGTTGGAGCAGTATACAACTGATTTACGCCAAATTTATCGACTATTTGCCAAAATCTACCCGGATCAGGGTAAGTAGGTATTCCTTCGAACATTAAAGTTGTTGCACCGGATAGCAGCGGGCCATAAACAATGTAAGAATGTCCCGTTATCCAGCCAATATCAGCCGTACACCAGTACACATCCGACTCATCGTATTGAAAAACATTTCGAAAACTAAAATCTGCATACACCATGTATCCCCCGCAAGTATGTACCACTCCCTTGGGTTTTCCAGTCGAACCCGATGTATATAAAATAAATAGAGGGTCTTCACTATTCATTACTTCTGCGGGACAATCTGCATCGACCTTATCCATTTCTTCGTGATACCAACAATCGCGGCCATCCTGCATATTAATAGCCCAATTCGTACGTTCTACTACAATGACTTTCTGAACAGATTGATTCATTTGTAACGCTTCATCAACCACGCGCTTTACTGGGATCTCTTTAGTACCGCGATACAGTCCGTCAGAGGTCAATACAATTTTTGCTTCTGCATCATTAACCCTATCCGCAAGGGCCTGTGCCGAAAACCCAGCAAAAACAACGGAGTGAATTGCACCAATTCTGGCGCAAGCTAATGTGGCAACTGTAAGTTCAGGAATCATGGGCATATAAATCGCCACTCGATCACCTTTTTTACAACCATTTTCTTTTAAAACATTCGCAAAACGACACACTTTTTCATGCAATTCGCGATAAGTCCAACGAATAAATTTTTCCTTTGGGTCGTTTGGTTCCCAGATAAGCGCCAGTTTATTTCCACGCTTATCTAAATGACGGTCCAGGCAGTTTTCGGTAATATTCAGTTCGCCATTCACAAACCATTTTACATTAGGCTCCTCAAAGTTCCATTCACAAACCTTATCCCATGGTTTTCTCCAGCGAAAACATTTTGCGACCTTATCCCAAAAATCATCGGGGTTTTCTGTGCTCTGCTTGTATAATTCTTTGTAGTGATTGAATGATGTTACTCTATACCAAGGTGATTCCATATCTTGAGATTTATGCTCTCAAAAATAATGGACATAAGACAGGAAACAAACTAATTTGAAGATTCAATTCAGCACAAGAAAAAACACTTATGCCGCATTCGCCATTTTAGTAGCGGCAATTCCATAGTGGTTCTTGAATGCTCTACTAAATGCGCTAAGATCTGAGTAGTTTAGTTGATAAGCTATTTCGCTCAAGGTATGCTTTCCTTTTTTAATTTCATTTCTAGCAAACTCCATCAAATGCTTCTCTAAAATTTCCCGAAACGAAGTGTCTTCGTATTTAAGATGGCGTTGCATTGTACGCACAGACATGTTTAACTCTAACGCTACGGATTCAGCAGAAGCTCTATCTGGTAGGTTTCGCATAACGATTCTACCAACCTTTTCAACTACAGTATCTCTTTTGGCCAACTGGTTTATTCTTTCTTCCGCAAAGCGTATTAGGTGTTGCAATAAATCATGATCTGCAGAAGAAACTGGAGAGTCCAAGTCCTTTTTTCTAAATACAACCGTATTCCTATTGTCTCTGATGAATACAGGTGCCTTAAAATATTTCTCTAACTCCTTAAAACTCACACGAGGAGTGTAATCGAGTGTTATCTTCACTGGAGCGAAACGCTTCCCTGTTAGGGCTTCATATTCTTTGAGCAAAAAAAACAATGATCCCTCTAAGGTGTGCTGAAACGTATCTTCCGAATTGGAGCGCCAAACTCGGTCAAAATTGAATATCAGCTCGTAAGAATATTCGGTTTCTTCTAATCGCATGGGTAAAGAGTCGCAACCCAGCATGGCATAATTACATGCCAGTACAATGGCATCTTTGAATGTTCTGCAATTTTGAGCAATCTGCAACATCAATCCAGCCGCAGTTAAACTCATTGACTGCGTCATATGAATACCTAATAAAGGATCTTTTATCTCCTTCAAAGCGGTTTCAAAAGTCTTGTTGAACGCGCGATAGTCCACCGTACAGTCATTATTTTTTAGCTCTTCCTCCGGTCTTCCCGAAATGCCTAATAATACCGTTTTTGATGCTCCTCTAGATGAAGCCTGCTCTATGATATTGTGTAAAAATCTCCCATTAAATGCCATGCCGCTAAAATATATTGAGTGGCGTAATGTGGTAAATAAATGGCATAAAATGAATAACAATAGAATGTTGATTACCAGACTTTTGAAACCAGAAATAATACGTTTATCAAATCAGTTTAAATATTAAAATAAAAGGAATGGCACGCAAAGAAATACGCACAGAAATCATCATAAACGCATCTACAGCAAAGGTTTGGACGGTTTTAATGGAAAATGAAAACTACGAAATATGGAATCCATTTATTGTGAAATCAGAAGGGAAAATAGCACTCAATAAACGGATAAACAACACCGTAAAGAACGGCAAAAAAGAAATCATTTTTCGCCCTGTAGTTACCAATTTGCAACTGAATAAAAAATTTGCTTGGAAAGGGAGCCTATTCCTACCTGGTATTTTTGATGGTTTTCATGCATTCGAATTGCACCAAATCAATAATTATCAAACCAAGTTGGTACATTACGAGCAGTTTTCGGGAATCCTTTCTGAACTAATTTTTCAGTCCATAAAAACGGATACCAAAGCTGGTTTCGTTAACATGAATAAAGCATTAAAAAAAGTTGCGGAAAGCTAGGCTGTTGCGATTCCTTTACTTTTGAAAAGTGAATCTATTAGTGCGTTATTTACAAGAAGTCTGGAGGATTGTACTTGAGTTATCACCCTATTTGTTACTGGGTCTGATAATAGCAGGTCTGCTTGACTTATTCATAAAACGCGCTTTCATAGAAAAACATTTAGGCAGCAACAGCTTCTCCGCCACGCTCAAAGCCGCACTAATTGGAATTCCTCTTCCGCTCTGCTCTTGTGGTGTGATACCCACTGGAATTTCATTTAAAAATCACGGTGCGTCAGAGGGAGCTACAGTGAGTTTTTTAATTTCTACACCACAAACTGGCATTGACTCTATCTTAGTTACTTACTCTATGATGAATGGTCCATGGGCTATATTTAGGCCCTTAGTTGCACTATTTAGCGGAGTTATTGGAGGCTGGCTGGGCTGGGCGAATAAAACAAAAGACAATACAGAAACTACAAAGCAATCGCCCTCCATAAATGAAACAGTTGAAGCAAGAAGTTTCAGCAGGTTTTACAATTATGCATTTGTTTCTTTTTTATCGGATATAAGTAGACCCCTAATGGCTGGAATTTTGATCGCTGGTGGCATAACGGTTTTTATTCCTGACTCTATTTTTTCAGAATACCTTACACACCCAAACCTAAACATGTTCATAATTCTTATTGCGTCTGTACCTTTATACGTCTGCGCCACCGGTTCTGTCCCGATAGGAGCAGCGCTGCTAGCAAAAGGGTTATCTCCAGGAGCTGTATTGGTGTTTTTAATGGCTGGACCAGCAACCAATGCGGCAACAATTACTGTTTTATGGAATGCCCTAGGTAAGAAAAACACCGTACTTTACATTGCGGTAATAAGCTTTTTTGCCTTAGTATTTGGCTGGATTATGAACAGCTTTTTACCGCTTGATTGGTTTGAAATTGCACCAAACCTTCATGGAACGCATAATCACGAGCAAATGCTACCCAGTTGGTTACAATACGCTGCTACGGCCTTACTTTTGCTTGCAATAATTAATGTAGAGTACACAAAATTTAAACACAAATTTATGGAGGACGCAACAAACAAAAAAGGCAGCTATCAAGTTGAAGGAATGACTTGTAACCATTGCAAAGCTAATGTGGACAAAGCCATTCGAGGTATTGAAGGAGTTCATTCAGTTGAAGTGTCGCTAGAACAAGGTGCAGTAGTTGTCGAAGGAGAAGTAACAGCTGAAGCAATCAAAGAGCAGGTTGAAAAAGCTGGTTATGTTTTTCGCGGCTAACTGTAAAGTCATACTTTTTTCATTGATGCGCTAAATCAACGAATACGCTATATTTGCCTCTTGAAATGCAGCGCAGGACGATAATAGATACAAAAGGAGTCAACCTAACCATAACGCGTCTCTGTTTCCAGCTCATTGAAAATCACCACGATTTTGAAAACACCATTTTGATTGCCTTGCAGCCTCGCGGCGTGCTATTACTCGAAAGGATAATAGAAAAACTTAAAGAAATTAACCCTGAAATCAATCCCAAAACAGGTTCACTAGACATTACTTTTTATCGCGATGACTTCAGACGTGGGGGTACACCCCTAGTTGCAAGTAAAACTAATATGAATCAAAGTATAGAAGGTCGCCGAATTGTTTTGGTAGACGATGTGCTCTATACAGGCAGAAGTGTGCGGTCAGCATTGGATGCGCTGTTGGATTTTGGAAGGCCCATTCAAGTAGAGTTGTTGGTTTTTATTGACCGTAGATTTAAACGTCACTTACCCATACAGCCTGAGTATATTGGTAGCCGTGTGGATAGTTTAAATTCGGAGCGAGTCATAGTAAACTGGGGACAAAAAGAAGGTAAAGACGAAGTGCAACTATATACTATTGAAGAACAATGAGTGAATTAAGTGTAGAGCATTTAATTGGGATTAAATCACTTTCCGAAGCTGATATTCAACTCATATTTGAAACTGCAGACAATTTTAAACAGGTCATAAACCGACCGATCAAAAAAGTTCCAACTCTTAGAGACATTACCATTGCCAATCTATTTTTTGAAAATTCTACCCGAACAAAACTATCCTTCGAACTAGCGGAAAAAAGACTTTCAGCAGACGTTGTAAATTTTGCATCAAGTTCCTCATCGGTTAGCAAAGGAGAAACCTTGGTAGACACTGTGAACAACATATTGGCGATGAAAGTGGATATGGTGGTAATGCGCCACCCCAACCCTGGAGCAAGTGTTTTTCTTAGCAAACGGGTAAAAAGTAAAATTATCAATGCAGGTGATGGCGCCCACGAACATCCAACTCAAGCCCTACTAGATGCCTACTCGATTAGAGAGCGTTTGGGAGATGTTTCTGGAAAAAAAATAGCGATTGTTGGTGATATTTTGCACTCTAGAGTAGCTATGAGCAATATTTTTTGTCTACAAAAGTTGGGTGCAGAAGTTATGCTTTGTGGTCCAACTACTTTAATGCCTAAATATGTGCGCGAGCTGGGCGTAAAAGTAGAGCACGATTTGGTAAAGGCGCTAAAATGGTGTGATGTAGCAAATATGCTGCGCATACAAATGGAGCGCTTAGACATCAGTTATTTTCCAAGCCTAAGGGAATATACCATGCAATTTGGATTAAATCAGAATATATTAAATCAACTGGATAAGCCCATTACTATCATGCACCCGGGCCCGATTAATAGAGGTGTGGAGATTTCAAGTGCAATAGCAGATTCTGAACAAGCAATAATACTCAATCAAGTGGAAAATGGTGTTGCGGTGCGTATGGCTATTTTGTATTTACTCGCTCAAAAAGTTGATCGACAATAAACTCAAGAGTATTACACCCTTTTCTTATTTTTGAAACCATACAAACTAACGTGAAGTTATTATGGATTTTAAAGTAGAACAATTGGAGCATTGCACGGCAGTTCACATACAAGCCGAAAAGCTAAATGCCGCCATATCTCCTGAGTTGAAAAAAATATTTACCGACGCACTTGAATCAGGCATATCAAGTAACCTTATCCTTGATATGTCTAGTTGCTCCTATTGCGATTCTAGTGGATTGAGCGCTATACTAGTTGGGCACAGGGCTACAAAAAACAATAAGGGAGTACTTGTTGTAAGTGGAGCAACTGAAATGGTTATGAAACTGATCAAGTTATCCAAGCTAGATAGTATTTTGAGCCTAACCCCTACCCTTCCTGAAGCGTTAGACTTAGTAATGATGCACGAAATTGAAAAAGGATTTGACTAATGAGAAAATTTCTGACTAAGGTATTAGCCTGTTCGATCGTATTTTTATATTCTACTGAAATTCAGGCGCAATGTACTCCTGATAATAGTGAAACGGAATTTGGAGCATACAGCAGTGCAGGAAAAAATAAACTCCCGGCGGCATGGCTAGACTCTGCCTTTGATGAGACCGTTACCATTGTAGTACCTGAAAAAATACAGGGGTTTACAATTACTAAAGTAACACTGAACGGTGCACCCAGATTGTATAATGGTTTAAGCTACCAATGCAATCCAAGCAACTGTATTTACAATGGGGGTTCAAACGGTTGTATTAAAATAACAGGCAAAGCAACGGACGAAAATCAAGTAAATCAAGGAACCATTGATTTGGATTTAAATGTGGTAACAGATATAGTAACTTTTGACACGATTTTGGCCATAGAGTTTAACTTATTGGATTCCGCTTCGCTGTCTACACCTGAAAACCTAGAACAAAAATTGAGTGTGTTTCCCAATCCGGCAAGTTCGGTATTGAACATTTCTCTGCCCAAAAACTCCAGTGCATTTCATACGGTGCAACTTGTGGATATGAGCAGTAAAGTGGTGGCACATTTACCCGTAAAAGCAAATGACCGAGTCATTAAGTTACCTTTAGAAAACTTGAATAATGGCCTCTACTTGTTAAGATTATATGGTGACCACAGGGTGCATTACAGCAAGGTAACAGTAGAACATTAATGACGCCATTTGAAATAACTATTCTAGGGTCAAACTCTGCTGTACCAACACCGTCTAGACATCCAACGAGTCAACTCATTAATATCAATCACCATTATTATTTGATAGATTGCGGGGAAGGAGCTCAAATTCAAATGCGCCGATTTGGTATCAAGTTCCAGCGCATAGAGCATATCTTTATATCACACTTGCATGGCGATCACTATTTTGGGTTAATTGGCTTACTGAATACCATGCATTTATTGGGACGTGAAAAACCGCTGACCATTCACGCCAATCGAATGCTGCGAGAGATTATCAATATCCAACTGTCTGTGGCCAACACCAAACTAAAATTTGGAATCCACTATAACTTTTTGATGGATGATACCGAGTCAATTATTTTAAAAGACGATAATGTAGAAGTATTGGCAACACCTGTAGACCATAGAATACCCTGTTTTGGATTTATATTTAAAGAATCGCCTCGAAAACCGAACTTGAACAAACAAAAGATTCAACAGTACCAGTTGGGAGTAGAAGAAATAAAGCTAATAAAGCAAGGGAAACCAGTTCTTAGGCCCAATGAAACCATCACTTCCAGCGATGTTTGTGAACCGCCCGCTCCTCTGCGTAAATATTCTTTTATTACAGACACAAAACCCAACAAAAGCTATTTATCGGCCATAGAAAATAGTGATCTGCTTTATCACGAATCTACATTTATGGGAGACGCTGTTCAGCGCGCTTCAGATACTTTTCACACTACTAATTTACAAGCTGCAGAAATTGCGAAAAACACCAATTGCAAGCGGTTACTATTGGGTCATTTCAGTACACGGTATACTCAACTTGAGCCCATTCAACAAGAAGCTCAAAAAGTGTTTGAGCATACGGATTTAGCTATAGAGGGAACTACTTTTAAAATAGAGTATTAAGCTAAAATCTCAATAATTACCAATAAAAAAGTGGATTAGAAATCAATACTATCGTATTAATCCTCCCATGATTCGTCAAACTCTTCGTCAATAAGCATGAGAGCTTCGTTGAGTTCGCCCAAGGTTTTATTGTTGTTTTGTTCGTTTGCTATTTTTCTGCCTTTGCGGTATATGGTAATGGCTTTCTGAATTTGATTGGTTTCTTCGTAGAGTTTACCCAATAAGTAGTAGGTACCTAAATAAGAAGCGTCAAACTCTACAATATCCTCCAATAAACCAATTGCCTTTGGTTTGTCGCCGTACTTATTGTACTCCAATGCAGCTGCATAGTTCAAAAAAGGATCCTTCGAGTTCGTCGAAAGCATCTCTTCAATAAGCTTAATTCTATCCCTTTTTATCATAGTGCGAATATCGGTATAAAATTAAAAATTTCTTTTATCTGTACTACTTTGTAATGTGGTATTTCACCCGTTTTATAGACGCTTTATGTTTGGAGTGGTGAAAAGCTGTTTTAATCAAATTTTTGTCCAATTGGGTAAGCTGCCAACTCAGAGGAATGGAACGCTCAGAGCTAACCTCCAATGGAAAATCCACTATTTCTAATTTCTGCTTCAAGGCTTCAGGCAAATCATTGATTAAGTCATCCTCCCTTAATCGCTGAGTATTAAACATATTCTTATACACATGATCCACAGGGGCTGTAATTGAGTGCATTAAAGATTCGTAGGGGTCCATTCGAATTTCAACTGATTTTGGACGATCAAAGAATCGAAGCACTACAATTTTATCAACTGCAGTATCCAACCAAGATTGCATTGAATGCAAGTACTGACTGGTGGATAAAAAACCATAATTATCTCGTAAGCCAGCATCCATAACTTGAATTTTTGGGGCCGTAGGAAGATAAATATTAGGAAGTACAAACGGAAAGGTTGAATTCATGCGCAAGGCGGTGGTAAACCTCAAGCTATCTGCATTTTGGTTTTTAAAAAAAGTTTGAAAGTCTACAAAATCCAAGTTATTCACGTTTGAATTGCCAGCCAATAGAGACTTATGCATAAAACTTAACGAAATGCTGGATACCATTAAGCGCCTTCCATCATTTATAATGGTCGGAGAGAGTAATAAAAAGGGCAGCTTTCCATTTTTGGTAAAGTCTCTATAATAACTTATTGGTTTATTCAGCATATTTTGAGTATTCTTATTCAATTGATTTTCAAAAAAATAAGCCCTATCCTTAAAAAAAGTTTCTCCGTTAACTTCAAACTTCCGTATTCTAAAAATATCGTTCACCACCCAGGAAAACGAAAGAGAGTTCAATAAATCATTTGAAAGCATGTTGGCATACTTATCAATGGCCAAATCGAAACTATCTATACTGTGTTCTCTCAGGTGCAGTTCTCTGTAAAATGCAGCTCCAATCATGCCACCAGAAGCACCAGATATAAAACGCGTATGATCAAACAACTTATAGCCTACAATGGAGTCCAATTTTGCTAAACCGTAGTAGGTCCAAAGAGCCGATCGCAAACCTCCACCACTTGTATTTATAATGAACAAAGTCTTTTTAGAGTCCGCTAACTTCCATTGATTTAAAGCGAAAACCTCCTGCTCAAAACTCTCATTTACAGTTATTTTATTAAGCAAAACACTGTTTAATGATTTGTTAGTATAGACTGCTGGAGTTGCCGTATAGGATAATCCATAGGCTTTATTTTCTTTTCTAAAATCGGGTTGTTTCGATAACTCATTCACCAAAAAAAACAAGAGCACGAAACCGAGAATACTCCAACTTTTCAACCAATTGTGCAAGGCACCGGAAAGCATTAAGGTCATGGTGAATAACAGTAAAATACTAGCTCCTGCTGGAATTGCAAAAACAGGCGATTCCATAAAAACGCCCAACATCAGCAAACTTGCTATGGCTCCTAACTCAAACAAAGAGGCATTCAAATGATTTTGCTGAAATACTTTTTTTAAAGTTGCGCGATTGTAGTGCTCGCTGCTTCTTGCAATTCTTATCTTAAAACTACCGGATAAATAGGTTTCGATTTTCCATTCACTCGAACGTTTCAGAAAGTGATACCATTTTACCGACCGATCAAACAAGCGGTTTATGGGTTTGTATTGCTTTTTTGGATTGCTTGCTTGTGGAGCTATAAATGAAAATATACTCTTATTCGTCGACAAGAAATACGCATACCCTACATTTAAAAAAACTGCTATTCCAAGTAAAAAGCCCATGATATTATAGCTTACCTGAAATGGGGTAATCAATTCACTATTCCTCTGAAAATCAATAATATGATATATGTAAAAAACTGTACAAGAAAGTGGAATTAACGCATTATTCAAAGAGTATTTAAGAAACGGCTTGTGAAGGGTGGCGATGAATGGAAAGCGGTAACCAAAAATGATGTAGCTGCTGAGCTGAAATGCCATTACGAAAGAACCATAAGACAAACCCAATAATGTGTGGCTCAGAAAATTAGAAGTACCTAAATACTCTGGATAAAGCAATAAATGCGGAATCCCATATTTTGCAGCAATTTGGCCGGATATTAAACCAAAAAGTATCAACCAATACACCACGAGGATATGGCTGCGTTTAAAGTGCGCAAGTACCAATTGTATGGGGAAAAAGAAAAGCACACGCTGAACCCAAGATCTTAATATGTGCAGTTTTTTTTCCATCCCATTTTTTGGTTAAGGGTACACACTCTTCTTTTTTTAAACACTAAAAAAATTGCGCCCTACTCTACATTTTTATAACGCTTTTTATTTGGTTCGGTTGGAGCACACCACTCGATCCAACCCTTAGACCTAAGTGGTCAATTTTCTTGTATTCGCAATGCCTCAAGTTTAGTACAGAACCAGTTATTATTTGGTAAAGAATGGCTACAGAAAGAGCCAATTGTAAACTTGGACTATCCTATTGCGGAATTGACCTTGTCCACCAATTCCACTTCTTTAGCAATGGCCTTTTCCTGAATTTCTTGGCCTCTTTTTAAAATATCCTCTACATAATCTTTGTCTTTGAGGTCGCCTGTATTGATTTTTACGTTCATAAACGCGCCCATGATAGCCGAGCGTGCACACAAGGCTCCTACTCCAGCGTCTGTAATTGAATTCGGGTTTCCAACCTCAACCATGCCTTCAATTATTTCAAAAGAATCGTAAACCGTTTGCATTACCTGAAAAGGAATTTCTATAGCGTATTTGGTAGCGTCTTGTATTGCTTGAGAACGAGCCGCCTTTTCTGAGTCAGAATCTTTTGGTAAACCGTAAGCATCCATAATTTTATTGAACGCATTGGTGTCTTCATCTACCAATCGCATCAATTTATTTTTAATCGTTTGCCCTTTTTCTGCCCAATCTGAAAACTCTTCCCATCTATCGTCCCAACCTCTTTTATGCGAAGACAAATTGGCAACCATGGTGGCTAAACTAACACCGAGAGCACCAACGTATGCCGAAATAGATCCACCGCCTGGCGCAGGAGATTCACTAGCAGTTTCATCAGCAAAAGCTGCTAAGTCTAAATCTATTAATTTTTTTTCTCCCGCTTTTTTAAGCTTGTACTCTATGATCTTCTCACTCGGGTCAAACGGTGCTAAGTCATCTAACCCCAAAGATTTCACTGCAATTTTTATCAACTCCGATTCAGAAACACCGGTAGAACGCTGCTGTTTTCTCAAAAAATACCGACCCGCATCAAGCATGGCATTCAAGGGAACTAGACCAATCAACTCAGAGCCCGTTATTCGCAACCCCCTTGCAATGGCAGATTCTTGTGTTGCGTCAAAAGCCTCATGTATTGAGGTAACGCTGATATTGGTGAGGTTGTAGGAGATTTGTGCAATGCCGTATTCCTCAATGTACCAGCCAATTCCTTTAACGCATTTCAATTTCCCAGGTTCACGCACCGGCTCACCATTAGCGTCCAAAATCTTTTTACCCGTTAGTTTACCACCTTCAGTTTTAATTCTTCCAGCTTCTCTTATGTCAAAGGCAATAGCGTTGGCTCTTCTTGTAGAGGTCGTGTTTAAGTTAATGTTGTATGCCACTAAAAAATCTCGTGCAGAAATAGCAGTACAACCCGATTTAGCGACATTTGCAGTAAACTCTGCAGGGCCAAAATCGGGCTTCCAGTTTGGATCGGTTAGTTTCTTCGAAAGTCCTTCGTACTGCCCTTCTCGGCAACTGGCCAAGTTTTTTCTTTTTTCTTCTTTGGCTGCGTTCTCATAGAAGTAACCGGGTATGCCCAATTCACGACCAACACGTTCCCCAAGTTTGTGGGCGTATTGGGCAGTTTCTTCCATCGAAATATTAGCGATGGGTACCAAAGGACAAACGTCAGTAGCGCCAAAACGCGGGTGCTCGCCAAAATGCTTACTCATATCGATAAGCTCCGATGCTTTTTTAATTAATAGAAAGGCTGCCTCAATGGCCTTTTCAGGTTCTCCAACAAATGTGATTACGGTTCTGTTGGTCGCTTTACCGGGATCAACATCCAAAAGTTTCACTCCATCAACCGTTTCTACAACATCGGTTATGGCTTTGATTTTTGCGCTGTCTCTACCCTCAGAAATATTGGGTACACATTCTATTAATTGCTCTTCCATGTTCTAATGTATTTGGTGATATTACAAAATGATTCAGTTTAATTCAGTAATTCTACGCATAGAAATAAAAATCTAAACAGCTAATATTATTAAACTGCCAAAATCCATTTGACACTCTAATCTAAACCACATTAAACCGCTACATTGCGTTGAATTCTTATGACTGCAAATCTAAAAATATTGCTGCAGCAACCGAAGTCAAGGTCATCTTCAACAACAGCCATAAAATTGATTTTTTGAAAGTGTTTTTTCATGCCTCATCTTATAAAAACAAACCAGATTTTAAAGAACATTCAAAAGGGATAGCATACCTCAGTATCTATTATCAAACACTTATGGAAACACTACAATACTTCATGATCAACTGGAGGATTACGTGAAAAGATACAGTAAGTTAATTTTATTTAAATTTGGTTGGCACTGGTTTTAAACGATTGCTGGCGGATCCGAAAAGCCTTACGAGTAGGTCATTTAAACATAACTTTTATGAAAAAAATTAGTTTCATTCCTTTTGGGATTTTTTTAATCGCAGGTATCCTCTTTACAGGTTGTAAAAAAGAAGGTTGCACAGATGGTGACGCAACCAATTTTAGTGAGGAAGCAGATGAAGACGATGGCACCTGCAAGTATGAGGGTGAGGTTATTTTCTGGTATGGAAAAGCAACTTCAGAATTTTTAGTCGGAGACGGAGCTCAAACCCTAACCTATTACGTTGATAATGCAATAGTTGGTTCCACTGCAGCAACTGTATTTGATACCGCAGAGCCAGCCTGCGGTCAAAACGGATCCATAACCGTAACGAGAGACTTAGGTTCCGAAAAGTCTCAAACAGCTACCTATTCCATTAAGGATCAAACAGACCATGAATACTATAAAGGTTCGGTTACATTTGCTGCAAACACCTGTGAAGCTACAGAGTTGAAGTAGTCAGTAACACAATTAAAGGAAAATGAGGGTATTACTGTTGTAATGCCCTTTTTTTTAATCAAATCGAAAGTGAACTTATTTATTCAAACCGAATCACCGTCCTGTATGTAATATGAATACGTAATGAAAATACTTTTAACAGGTGCAACAGGATATATAGGAAAGAGACTGCTGCCTGTGCTCATAGAATTAGGACACCACGTAGTTTGCTGTGTGCGTGATCCAGAACGTTTTACCCCACCAAAATCAATAAAAAAGCACATCGATGTGATTCAGGTGGATTTGCTTATACCAGATACCCTCAATACTATTCCAAACGATATTGACGGCGCTTATTATTTGGTGCACAGTATGTCGTCAAGTGATAACTACTCGGATATCGAACAGAAAACAGCCATCAACTTTAGATCAGCACTAGAAAAAACTGAAGTAAAACATGTCATTTACCTCAGCGGAATTGTGAACGAAGAGGCACTATCCAAGCATTTATCCTCAAGAAAAAATGTTGAAGAAGAGCTCCACAAGGGGCGCTATAACTGTACAACGCTTAGAGCTGGAATCATCATAGGCTCGGGCAGTGCATCTTTTGAAATTATCCGAGATTTGGTAGAAAAGCTACCCATCATGATTGCTCCAAAATGGCTAAAAACCAAGTGTCAGCCTATTGGAATTACCGATGTTACCCAGTTTCTGTCCAAAACACTGTTTAAAAAAGAGACCTACAACAACAACTACGACATTGGCAGTTCAGACATTCTATCCTATAAAGAAATGCTGTTGGGCTTTGCCGCAGTGCGCGGTTTGAAAAGAAGTATTTTTACAGTGCCTGTAATGACTCCAAAGTTGTCTTCTTACTGGCTTTACTTCGTCACGTCCATTTCTTTTAGATTGGCTATGAATTTAGTGGATAGTATGAAAATTGAAGTGGTTTGCAGGGACAATGAACTCAATAGGATTCTTGATATTAAGCCCATCAGCTATAAAGAAGCACTCGAAAAAGCCTTTTTAAAAATTGAGAAAAACTCCATTGTTTCCAGCTGGAAAGACGCCAACGTGAGTAGTGGGTTCAACCCAATTCTATCAGACTTTATCCAAGTTCCGAAGTTTGGCTGTTTTGTAGATCACCAAGAGCAGGACGTTGCTCAACGTGAGGCCTGTATTGATCGAGTGTGGAAAATCGGTGGTGAAACCGGATGGTATTACGCAAGTTGGTTATGGAAAATTCGTGGGTATATAGATAAGCTTTCTGGTGGAGTGGGATTAAGACGGGGCCGAACAAACACCAATCACATAAATGCCGGCGATGTCTTAGATTTTTGGCGCGTACTTTATGCCAACAAAACCGAAGGTCGTTTGCTATTGTATGCTGAAATGAAACTTCCTGGCGATGCTTGGCTAGAGTTTAAAGTGGAAGACGATAAAATAAAGCAGACAGCTACCTTTCGCCCATTAGGAGTCTTAGGTCGATTGTACTGGTGGGCCGTATTCCCTTTTCATGGTTTTATCTTTAAAGGTATGATTAACAGGCTCGCCAGAGGATAAAAAACTATCCGTTGAATCTAAAACTGAATTTTCCCGTTCAACAGCACGGAATCAATGTGATTGGACCCGAAGCTATATGGAATATAGGAATACGATGGAATCTCTTTTGTAATGATCAAATTGGCTTTTTTACCCACCGATATACTTCCGTGTGTTTCCGATAAACCCATTGCATAAGCACCGTTGCGATATGACGCATTAAAGGCTTCATTGGGATGCATTTTCATTTTGATACAAGCTAATGACATTACAAAGGGCATATTTCCAGACGGTGTTGAACCTGGGTTATAATCCGTAGCTAATGCCACGGGTAAACCTTCATCAATCATTTTACGTGCGGGTGAATAAGGAATTTCTAAAAAGAATGAGCAAGAGGGTAATAGTGTTGCAATCGTCCGAGTGCCGTTCAGCTGATTAATTTCTTCGTCTGCCAACACTTCTAGATGATCTACAGAAAGCGCCTTCTCCTCTATTCCAACTTGAATACCACTTGAAATGGTAAACTGATTGACATGGAATTTTGGTACCAATCCGTGAGCAACACCTGCTTGTAAAATTCTTCGCGTATCGTTGTTATCGAAATATCCTTTTTCACAGAAAACGTCAATATAATCTGCCAGACCTTCTTTAGCCACTTGTGGTATAATTTCATTAATTATCAAATCAATGTATCCCGACTTATTGCCCTTAAACTCTGGCGGCACAGCATGCGCAGCTAATAATGTTGCTTTTATAGTAAGGTCCGTATTATCTTTTATTCGCTGAATTACACGGAGCATTTTTAACTCACTTTCCAAACTTAAACCGTAACCACTTTTTATTTCTAACGCTCCAGTACCTGTCGAAATTACTTCTTTAGCTCGCGTCAGAGCTTGCTCGTACAACTCATCTTCGCTTGTATTGCGCAATTTCAAAGCAGAATTTATAATCCCACCTCCGTTGTTAGCAATTTCTTCATAGCTCAAGCCGTTCAATCGGTCTACCCACTCCCCTTCTCTATTTCCAGCATAAACAATGTGCGAATGGGCATCACAAAACGTTGGTAAAACAATTTTGTCTCTGGCGTCAATAATTTTTAAGTTGGTCCAGTCCGTTATACCTTCCCAATCCTCCATAGAACCAAACCCTGCAATACGATCGCCTTCTATGGCAAGCCAAGCATTCTCAATGGTTTTACATTCCTTCAATTCAACTCCCGATAAACGCTCACGCTTATCGTTTTCGTCTTGAATAAATGCGAGTTGTTTTATGTTTTTGATTAAAATGCGTTGTTCCATTGCTTATTTTTTATTCGGTTACAAAGTAAAGTAAACACTGCATTAATGAGCAGGACTGGTCCATACTCTTTTAGTAATATCCTACTAATTGATAGAGGATAAAAGAAGCGTTACATGGGTTTATAAGTATTATTCACTTCTCAATACAATTTTCTCATACCATGAAAATCACTCGAAATGACTAAACGAATACAATCGTGGTGAGTTCGAGTGCCACGACCTAGAAGTGGTGTTTCAAGAACTACTGAACTTCGAGAGCGTCCGATACTTTTGTCGACAGTAAAGCCTTATTTAACACTTCTTGCATAGTCGAAACGTAATGAAACGTAAGCCCTTTTAGGTACTTTTCATTAATTTCTTTAATGTCCTTCTCGTTTTCTTTACACAAGATAATCTCTTTGATGTTAGCCCTTTTAGCCGCTAAAATTTTCTCTTTAATTCCCCCAACAGGCAGTACTCGACCTCTTAAAGTAATTTCTCCTGTCATGGCTAACTTGGACTTTACTTTACGTTGAGTAAATAAAGAAGCTAATGAAGTAAGCATGGTAATACCTGCAGAAGGTCCATCCTTAGGGGTTGCTCCTTCTGGCACATGAATGTGCACGTTGTATCGATCAAAAAGATCAGGCTTTAATCCCAACAAGTGAGCGTGTGATTTTAAAAATTCAAGAGCAATTACAGCACTTTCCTTCATAACATCGCCCAAATTACCGGTCAAGGTCAGCTTGCCTTTACCCGGAGTTATTGAAGACTCAATAAATAATATATCTCCACCAACAGAAGTCCATGCCAATCCCGTCACTACACCAGCAATGTCGTTATTTTCATATTTCTCTTTGGCTATTCCGGGACCTAATAAATCATTCAGTTGGTCGGCAGTTATACCAGGCTCGTAATTTTCCTCCATCGCCAATTTGGTAGCGACTTTACGAACTACTTGTGCTACTTTTTTCTCCAAGGTTCGCACTCCAGATTCTCTGGTGTATCCTTCAATTAGCGCTTCAAGCACCTTTTTGGGCAGTTTAACGTCACTCTTTTTCATGCCGTGCTCTTTCAATTGCTTTGGCAAGAGGTGTTTGTTCGCAATTTCGACTTTTTCTTCTACCGTGTATCCCGTTAGGTTAATGATTTCCATTCGATCGCGCAAAGCAGGCTGAATTCTACTCAAATCATTAGCGGTAGCAATGAACATTACATTGGATAAATCATAATCCATTTCCACATAATTATCGTAGAAGGAGTTGTTTTGTTCTGGGTCCAGAATCTCTAGCAATGCCGAAGAAGGGTCACCTTGGTGTCCCGTTCCTACTTTATCAATTTCGTCGAGAATAAAGACTGGATTTGATTTTTCAGCCTTTTTTAGGTTCTGAATAATTCGGCCAGGCATAGCACCGATATAAGTTTTACGGTGTCCCCTTAATTCGGCCTCATCTCTTAAGCCTCCGAGCGATATGCGCACATATTGCCTGCCAATAGCTTCAGCAATGGATTTTCCAAGAGAGGTTTTCCCCACTCCCGGAGGTCCTGCAAAACAAAGAATGGGCGACTTCATATCTCCCTTTAGCTTCAAGACCGCAATGTGTTCAATGATTCTATCCTTAATTTTTTCAAGACCGTAATGATCCCTATCCAAGATTTTACGCGCTCGATTTAAATCAAAATGATCTTTAGAGAACTCATTCCAAGGCAAGTCCAGCAAAAGCTCTACGTAATTTAACTGAACCGAATACTCCATGCTTTGAGGGTTTATTCGTTCCAATTTATCCAATTCTTTTTTAAATCTGCCGGCAATTTCTTTGCTCCACTTTTTCTTGTCCGCACGCTTGGATAGTTCATTAATTTCCTCTGTAACCGGATTACCACCCAACTCTTCTTGAATGGTCTTCATTTGTTGTTGCAAGAAAAATTCGCGTTGCTGCTTATCGATATCTACACGAACCTTGCTTTGAATGTCGTTTTTAATATCCAACATTTGCAGCTCTTTTGTCATGTAGCGCATTACTCTATTCGCCCGTTCCGTAAAGTCCCCTTCGTTCAGAATGTTTTGCTTTTCTTCAACATTGGCATTCATATTTGAAGAAATAAAGTTCAATAGAAAGTTGGGGCTTTCAATGTTTTTAATGGCTATGTTGGCCTCGGTTGGAATATCGGGAGACTTCTCAATAATTTCCAGCGCAAGGTCTTTTACAGAGTTTACCAAACCCTGAAAGTTATCGTCCTTCACTGAGGGAAAAATTTGCTCGACAGGTTTTACCGTAGCCTTCAAATAAGGCTCAGACTGAACCATATCCAACAACTCGAATTTCTGCTTACCCTGAATTATAATGGTGGTATTGCCATCAGGCATACGCAGCATTTTTAATATTCGAGCTACGGTTCCAATTTTGTTCAATTGCTCAAAAGCTGGATCCTCCTCTCCTTGATCTTTTTGCGCAATAACACCAATGGTCTTATCGCCGCTGTGCGCATCTTTAACGAGTTTAATAGATTTATCTCTTCCTACAGTAATCGGAATTACTACTCCAGGAAAAAGTACTGTATTTCTTAGCGGTAAAATTGGCAGACTCTCAGGAAGATTTTCCTTGTTCATTGAGTCTTCATCTTCTTGGGAGAGCAAGGGTATAAAGTCACCAGAGTCGTCCATACCGTCCATTAGGTTGTAAAAATCGAAGTTGTTGTTCATTTATTTGTTTTAAGTCAAAAAGGCAGTAAATGCCCAAATACCAATTTAGAATCTATTGGTCAAGCTTTATGCCATTGACTTAGTCTCGGTAAATTTTGTCAGCTTCAAACACAGCATCTAGGATTTCAGACTCTACAGGTGTTAAAGTTAGGTCTCTGCGCTCCATCATCCTTTGGGCAACTACTTTGGCTTTTTCCAGCTTAAAGGTTTCGAAACCATCAGCACCACCCCAGGAAAAAGAAGGGATAAACTTAGGAGGAAACCCTCCTCCGAATACGTTTGCTGACACGCCAACAACAGTCCCTGTATTAAGCATAGTGTTGATAGCCGTTTTACTGTGATCGCCCATAATTAAGCCACAAAAAGTTTCACCAGAGTTCTCAAACGTTTTAGAGACATAATCCCAAACCGAAACGTGAGAATAATTATTCTTAAGGTTACTAGTGTTGGTGTCTGCTCCCAAGTTACACCACTCACCAATTACCGAGTTACCAACAAAACCGTCATGACCTTTATTAGAATACCCGTAAAAAACCGAGTTACTAACTTCTCCACCAACTTTGCAGTGTGGACCAACCGTAGTGTCTCCATAAATTTTAGCCGACATTTTTATAGTCGCATGTTCCAGTGCTGCAAATGGCCCTCGAATAACAGAACCCTCCATTACTTCTACTCCTTCTGCCAAGTAAATAGGACCTCCTGTTGAATTGAGTGTAACGCCCTCCATTTTCACTGTAGGATGGATAAAAAAATCATTTCCAATTAAGGTGTTGTATTGTCCGAAATTAGTTATGGGTTCTAATCGCATAGATTCAATGTCAGCTGCTATCTGCTCACCATTGTGTTTAAAAATATCTATAAAGTTCTGAATTGAGATGGAGTTGCTTTTGGAATTAACTGCAACCGCAGCCTTGATAGCCGCTTGCATCTCCTCGTTCTGTGTAATGGGTTTTGTGGTTTTAAAGGCTAAACACTCACCATAGGATTCTAGCACCTCTCCTTCCTTCAAACCTACAATTTCTTGTATGAGATTGGCATTTGGAATTAAATTAGCGGCAATAAAAATATGCTGCTTATCATTTATTGGGTATTTACCTTTTAAGTGGTTAGTTGTAAGGTACCCTACGACAGCCCAATCGGTTTGTAATTCCCATTTTTCTGATATTTTTAATGTACCCACGCGTAAATCCGCAGCAGGCCTAGTATACGTTAAAGGTAGAAGTGATTGGTGACTTTGGTTGTCGAAAAAAATAATGTTCATTTGAAATACTTTGCTTCGAAATTAGGGCAAAAAAAAACCCCGAAACAATCGGGGCTTAAAATATATTTAAAACTTAACGTTTTGTTATTTCTTGAACTTAGCGTAACGTGTTTTGAATTTGTCCACTCTACCCGCTGTATCAACGAATTGCATTTTACCGGTATAAAACGGATGCGATTCAGAGGTAATTTCACATTTTATTAATGGATACTCTATTCCATCTTCCCAGGTTATGGTATCACTAGACTCAGCTGTTGACCTTCCGATAAACATGTGGTCATTAGACATGTCTTTAAATACAACTGGACGATAGCTTTCTGGGTGAATATCTTTTTTCATTTTTCTTTGATCTTAGTAATTCGGGCTGCAAAAATAGGAATTTTTAAATCTAAAAAATCGAATAAACAATAAAATTCATAGAAACTCGTATTTCAACTGAGATGAGGGTTTTTAAAAAGGATACTTTTGCCACGTGAGTCGAATATTAGCAGTCATATTGGTTCTGATAGCCATTTATTCGTGTAAAAAACGAAATTTAGGCTTACAAGAGGAAGGTGCGCTTAGCTTCTCATCAAAGAGCATCGTTTTTGACACTGTTTTTACAGGAATTGGATCCGCCACTGAGTTTATTAAAGTGTATAACCCGCACAACAGAGACATCTCAATTTCCTCGGTTTCGCTCGAGGGAATTGCTGGAAAATCGTATCGGTTTACTTTAGATGGTTTTCCGGGAGATCAAAAAGACGTCATCATTCCAGCCCAAGATTCATTGTACTTGTTTGCTGAAGTAACCATTGATGCGAATGATATCAATAATCCATTTTTTGTTGAAGATCATATTGTTTTTGTAACCAATGGTGTAGAACAAAAAGTAAAACTCACCTCCTATGGACAGAATGCATACTATTATCGACCAAATAGATCCATCGAGGGGTTACCTCCTTTTTCTTCACTATCCAGCTATTTACATACCCCATTAACTTCATTGGACGTGAACTGGAAGAACGATAAGCCGCACGTTATATATGGCTATTTGTTAGTGGATAGTCTATTAAATTTAAACATAGAAGCCGGCACACAAATTCACTTTCACGAAGGTGCAGGTTTGTGGGTGTACCGAGGGGCTAGCTTAAATGTAAACGGTACATTAGATAATGAAGTGGTATTTCAAGGGGATCGATTGGAAGCCGATTTTGAGGACAAAACGGGGCAATGGGATCGAATATGGATAAATACGGGTGCAGCATCGAATATTAATTACGCACAGATAAAAAATGGATTTGTGGGCATACAAGTGGAACCCTTGCCTTTTGATGAACAACAAGATGTAGTAGAGGATATCGTTAGCGTACAAAAAACGACAATATCCAATATGGCTGGTATCGGCGTATTCATTCGAAATGCAAATGTAGCTATCGAAAATTCTTTGATTTACAACATGGGCACCTACAACTTTGCCGTTACGGGTGGAGGGAACATTAGTGTTTTAAACTCTACCCTAGCTAATTATTGGAGCGGCAGCAATCGTGAAGACCCTATGTGCTTTATTAGTAACCGTTACAGCACTGGCGAAGATTCTGAAGAGGCAGTGGATTTAAACCTTCGATTTGGAAACACTATCGTTTATGGTTCTAATGATGAAGAACTGGAATTCGACAGCGCAAAAACCGCTCAATATGAAGTTGTATTTGACCATTGCATATTGCGTACTGAGTTGAGTACAGTGAACCAAAATCGTTACAAATCTTGTGTTGTAAACCC
>CBFIBQ010000012.1:0-87699 GCA_965660875.1 Salibacteraceae bacterium
TCCAGTATTGAAATGCAAAATGGAGCAAACGCCCAAACGCAAGGAATTGGAATTGTACTCAGGGAGGATTTCAACTCCTTGGGTGAACTATGGAAAAATATGTTTGGCAGCTCTAAAAAGAACAAGAACCGAAAGCGTGATAAAAAACAAAAAGCAAACGATAAGGGTAAGTTAGAAGAGAGCGATTAGCCGAATACAATGCTTTGGCAAAACAGTGCACTAACCTACAGGCACATTTTCAACGATTTCTAAACCGTAACCGACAAGACCAGTTCGCGCTTTTGCATTGTTTGTAATCAATCGCATTTTTCTTATACCTAAATCTCGAATGATTTGAGCGCCTACACCATAATCTTTATCGTCCATTTGAAGGCCCAAGTCTATTTTCTGATCTGGATTTTTTTCACGTTGCAGTTTATAAGTCTCCAGTTTGTTGATGAGCCCCAAGCCTCGAATACCTTGTTGCATGTAAACTACAGCACCGCTGCCTTGTTTGTGTATGGCTTCAAAAGCTTTACTGAGTATAGAAGGTTCGTCGTGTTTAAAGGCACTAAAAATAGCTCCCAAACTACTGCTTGAATTTACACGCACCAGCACATTATCTTGTTCTGACCATTCTCCAAGAGTAACGGCAAGATGCTCATCACCGGTAGTCTTCTGACGGTAACCAATAAGTGAAACTTCTCCGTATTCAGTATCTACTTTTACCTCTACCTCTCTGGTTACCAGCGTTTCTTCTTTTATTCTGTGCGCTACTAAATCTTCGATAGAAATGACTTTCATGTCAAAGCGCTCGGCAATTTCCTTCAATTGCGGAAGTCTTGCCATGGTGCCATCCTCATTCATTATTTCTACCAATACACCGCCTGGAGTTAGGCCGGCCATTCGAGCCAAATCTATAGTAGCTTCTGTATGTCCCGTTCTTCTTAATACGCCTCCTTCCTTAGCTCTTAGAGGAAATATATGCCCCGGTTTACCCAAATCATTCGGGTTTGTTTTTGGATCAATCAATGCCTGAACAGTTAGCGCACGATCTGAGGCAGAAATACCTGTCGTGCAGCCGTGGCCATTTAGATCTACAGATACGGTAAAAGGCGTTGCGTGTAAAGCTGTGTTATCCGTAACCATCAGTTCAAGGCCCAATTCGTTACAACGCGACTCGGGCAGTGCGCAACAGATGAGCCCCCTTCCGTGAGTTGCCATAAAGTTTATTATTTCAGGAGTTATGTGCTCCGCTGCAGCAATAAAATCGCCTTCATTTTCGCGGTCTTCATCATCCACTACAATAACAATTTTACCCTGCTTTATATCTTCTACAGCTTCTTCTATTGTGTTTAACATACCTAATCGTTTAACGGCTGCAAAAGTATGCATTCACTTTGGAGCCTTTGGTGCTAAATTTTAATAACATTTGTTCTCATGTCAGACCATCAATTGTACGTTTTGTTTCTAGCGCTTGGAGTTATTGCTGCAACGGCTGCGATTGCTTTCATTTCTATAAAGTTTTATAAGAAGATCAAAGCGAATAAAGTGCGCAAAAAGCTCAAAAGAGGTGTGGACAAAGAAAAAGAAGCGGCAGTGTGGTTGAAGCGCAACGGCTATAAAATTTTGGATTATCAATGCAGTTTATCGTATACCATTCGGGAGGACCGGACAGAAAAGCGAATTACTGTTTCACCAGACTTCAAAGTTGTAAAAAACGGACAAGAACAATACATCGAGGTCAAGTCTGGCCAAGTAGCTCCTCGTATCGAAAATAAAGATACTCGAAGGCAGCTTTTGGAATATCATTTTATCGAACCTAGCGTTCCAATTCTACTGCTCAATATGGAAACTAAGGAACTGAAACGCATTCATTTTTCTCAGGTAGAAAAGCAACACCGATTTTGGCGCGGCCTAGGATTGGGAATCATACTGGGTTTACTGCTAGCCTTCGCTTTGTATTGTTGGTTCGTTTTTGCTTAGTTATTGCATTTTTTCTTGTATTCTGCGTTCCAGTTTAGCCATCACTTTCGGATCGGGATTTGGAGGTAAATTGTACTCCTCATTGTACAAATCGTAGGTACGGATAAATAAAGAATCTCTGAATTTATAGCTGTAAGGTTCAATGGTGGGGTTTATGGATCCAATGCTTTTTAGCGGCATTTTTAGGTTGGCGACGTAGTTTGTGCCGCTGTATATCTCAAAGGCTACGCTTTTGTTGTACCAATTAAAATAATTAAGTACCGGCAATACCGTAAATGCCGCAAGTGCTATCCAAGTAATCCGTTGGGTTTTGAACCAAAATTTAAAATTGTACTGCGGTTTTTTTGTTCCTATCCCTATCCATAAAATGGCAATAAGGCTTACGTTCCAAATCCATACAATTGGATTGGTGTTTAACCCTAAGGGACCCAACAAAAGCAGGATGAGTGCATGAAAGCCAATCAGTGCAAAAACCGCATATTTAGACAGTCTGGAGAATAATAAACCAAAAGAAAGCAGGATTTCTAAGTAGGGTACAACGGATGAAATGGCGTGAATTTGCGGCTTAAAACTGCTCAGAAAATTGGTTACGGGGGATACCAAGTACGGAATTACCGTTTCATTAAAACTTGGATTTATTTTAAAAATACCAGCCCAACAATAAAATCCAACTAAGCTCAAACGAAATGCCCATTCTAGGTAATCTAACGACTCGTATTTTCTGTACAAACGCTGCAAAGGAATCAACAAGATTAACATACCGATGCACTGTACCAGCCACGGTTGGATGCGATTCCAGTCTTGCACTGCAGCCAAACAAAGCAAGAGTACACCAATGCCAAATGGGAGCCTACTCTTTGGGAATAGTGCAATAATAAAAAGGTAAGTCAAGGCAGCGGCTGCTAGTATTTTCTGAGCCGTTGGCAGCATTTGAGGCAGTTGATCAAATACTGGTACTTGCGGTATTTGTTCAAAATCAAACCAAAGTCGCCAGCTAAAGGCAATGGCCAACAGTAAGTTTAAAATTAAAAAGCGACTGACCCAAAAGAGGCGTTTACCTGTGCTCATAGAATCAAATTTACACGGGATTGTGTGTGAAATCTGTGAATAAACCAACGCTTTTCAACAGCTTGCCGTGAATGGTCTGACGTACTTTTGCGTAAACAAAACAACGCATGTATCAATTCATTCTAAAGCCATTATTGTTTCTATTAAACCCAGAACGGGCGCATTATTTAACTACCGGCTTGTTGTCTTTTAGTTTGTCGGTACCTGGAGTGAAAAACCTGTTCAAGGGGCTCTATCAAGTGAAAGATAAACGTCTGGAGCGTGAAGTTTTTGGTATACGTTTTCCCAATCCAGTTGGGTTGGCCGCTGGTTTTGATAAGGAAGCTAAGCTCTATAAAGATATGGCACATTTAGGGTTCGGGTTTATTGAAGTAGGTACCATAACCCCAAAAGGCCAACCGGGAAATCCAAAACCGCGCCTGTTTAGATTAACAGAAGATGGCGCTTTAATCAACCGAATGGGATTTAATAATGAGGGACTGAAAGGAGCTGTAAAGCGTTTAAAATCAAGGAACGGGAACTTAATTATTGGTGGAAATATTGGGAAAAATAAAGTCACTCCGAACGAAGAAGCCACCGATGATTATATCACGTGCTTTGAAGCCCTTTTTCCTTATGTAGATTATTTTGTGGTAAACGTAAGTTCTCCTAACACTCCAAATCTAAGAGCCTTACAAGATAAAAAACCATTGACAGAACTGCTGTCAACCTTACAAGATTTAAATAACAAAAAACCAAGTCCAAAACCAGTTCTTTTGAAAATTGCGCCAGATTTAACGACCGAACAATTGGACGATATTGTGGAAATTGTAGCGACTACAAAAATTGCCGGATTAATTGCCACAAACACCACTTTAAGTCGTGAAGGATTAAAAAGCGATGCCAATTTGGTTCAAGAAATGGGCGGTTTGAGCGGAAAGCCCGTTAAAGACAAATCTACTGAGGTGATTAAGTATCTGAGAAGAAAATCAAATGCCAGTTTTCCAATCATTGGAGTAGGTGGAATTCACTCTGCTGAAGACGCTATTGAAAAACTAGAGGCAGGCTGCGAACTGGTGCAAGTTTATACGGGTTTTGTTTATGAAGGGCCTAGTTTGGTGAAGAGGATTAACCAGGGGATATTGGCGAGGGTGTAAAACCAGGATAATTGTACCTAATTGATATTCTAGTTCAAGTACATTATAGAATTTCTGTACTTAAACTTCCTATTTAGGTCAGTTTCCAGACTGTTTATTCTTTCTTTCTTTCTTTCTTTCTTTCTTTCTTTCTTTCTTTCTTTCTTTCTTTCTTTCAATGAGTTGGCTTGTTGGTTCAATTTTTCATTTCGTAATTTTACCAATCGATGCTTTGGGTCTCCATTAGAAATTATATCCAAAAGTTTATCAATTATTTGATGTCGTTTGATAATAGTTGGATATTCATCGTACTTCAAGTCCAATTCCCTTACAATTGTTATGAATTCACTCAATCGCAAGTGCCTTTTTCCAGCTTCAATTTCTGCAACAGTTGATTGACTTACCCCTAGCAATTCTCCAAACTCTGTTTGACTAAAACACTTTCTACGTCTTAATCGAAGAAACCATTGTGATTCGTTGAAATCGGTCATAAACTGATGGTATAATTTGCATCAAATAAACATCGGAAATTCCAATAAAAAAACTACTTCATGCTTTTTATCGGAAAATCCGATAGGCTTTAAGTGACTTGTGGACGAATATTTGTTTTGCTAGCATGCGGTAGCCGAAAAGCAACAAAAGAGTAGGCAACAACAAAATTTTTTTAATTATGAAAAAGAAAACAATTTATGTGGCAATAGCTGCAATAATGTTCAGCACAAGTTGTCAAAAGGAGAAGCTTATTCATGAAAATGAAATAGGTCAATCAAATAGTACTGAAGCAAAAAATGAAAAAAGAATAGGATTGGCTTCTTTTGATCCAAACTCTGCTAGTAATGATGAATTAATAATAGAAATTGAGGACTTCAAAACACAGTTGGAAAACGGATCGCTAGAAAATTTAAATATTGGAGATGCATCCTGGTACACGGAAGCATTATTAAACTATGAGCTTGCAGACGCAGAAAATGTAATTGAAACTCATATTAAAAAGTTTGAGTATTCAGTAAACGTTTCAAATGGAAAGGTCAACAGTTCTGTGCTAAGTACTCTTCATAGTGATATAGTAACTGATATTGAAAACTACAGAGGAACTTTAGAATCACATTTGCAAAAAATTTTAGTGGTTGATATAATTGGTTCGGAGATTGGCTCAACGTTTAATTTTATTGCCTCTGTCACTTTTATAGACGGTAGTGTCAATAGTGTAACCGATGCAAACTTTGATTGTAGCTTCAGTAGAAACTGCGCTCCAAATGGTCAGTGTATTTTCCGCAACTCGAGTTCTACAGGAAATGATGTATGTGGCACGGGAAGGGGATCAAACGACTGGTTACGACTTTTTTCAAATTGGGAAATTGGCTCGCAGTATTCAAGTCAAACTACCGGAGGCAGCGGCTTTAATTCGTGGGTCAATGTGCCTATTTGTGGAAACCAGATTTACGGCAAAATATTTTATGTCGGAGTTAAGGATTATTACGTGGAAGATAACAATACGCATACTCCTAATGCAACAGCTAATCACCCTGCGGCATATCCTCTGCAATGTTTATCACGTGAATGGACTAATTACCAAGTACCCGCGGTAATTACGGTCAAAAATGGTTGTGTTTCAAGAAATGAAATCCTTTATTACAAGAACAAAGCTGTAAACAAAGCGCGTTCAGTTTCATTTTACAATGCACAATCTATTAATCATAATAATAGGATTATACAGTTTATGTATGGTGAATGCTCAGTTTATTATACCAGAGTGTGGCAAAATGTAACCGCTCAATATGGTAAGTGTGTTTATAGAAATTTGGACCAACAATAAGTTTAAATTTGAATTTAGGATGGGTATTATTAATTATCAAAAGAGATGTGAGGTTCTGTTCAGGTATTTTATAATACTCATCCTGTTTCATTTTTCGTATCAACTCCTTTGCGGTCAAAGCTCACAGGTATATTATAAGGTACAGAACTACACCAACAAAGGAAATTTAGTTTTTGGCGACTTTGCAATTAGCGGAGCTTTCTATTTGACATTTAGCAGTGAAAATTTCAAGAAAATTAATGTTGTAAAATTCGATGACGAGTATAACGAAGTAAAAAGGTTTACGATTACACCTGAAGGAAAACTATCTTCAGTAATACAGCTCAATTGTTATAAAGAAAAAGTCGGCATTGCATACAATGAGTGGGAAACCACCGTAGGTGATTTTGCAGGTCACTTGCTTCTTTGCGATACAAATTTAAACCAGCTCAAGGATACCAACTTGCTTGACACAGCGCTTTACACCACACAACGTATAACTTTTTTGGAGCAAATAGAAGACGATTGGATTGGTATTTTATTTTCAAGTGATAGGTCCAGACGTTCAGATATTTTTAGCATAAATGACGATAATTCAATTTCCAATATATACTCAAAAGATTCCGTACTTCTGAGGTCATTTAGAATACAGGATAACGGTAATCGCTATTTGCTTTTTGATAATTACGTAATTGATGGAAGATATAATCGAAATGCGATGGTAGAAGTGGATTCGCTATTTAGAACTAAATCCTTCTACAGTACAGATACTACCTTGGCTGATACGAGTTACTGGGATGCTGATTTAAGGGATTATAGATATGTTTTAAGTAATAATGTTTCTAATGTTTCCGGATTAATTGGAAATTTATATCCTTTAGTTGGAGACACTTTACTTTATGTTTCAAGTTGGGGTTTGGACACATTTTCGATTCCAAGATACCCCACCGACAGAGAAGTACAGGTCGTAAGATTAGCCTGGTTCAAAGAAGGTAAATTACTCAAGGAGCGTTTTGTTAAACAAACTGGAACTAATGTTACTTCTGTTTTAGAAAATTTGGCTTTTTTGCACGATGGCTCAATAGTAGTTTGTGGTACAGTTGGTGCTCCCTCCATTAACGATTGGATTTATGGCGAAAAATCTTATTTCCGTGTTGTCAAATATGATAGAAATGCCAACCTAATTTGGGAGAAAGATTTGCAGTTAAAAGATGGATACTATTTAGGACATTCAATTGTCGCGTCAAAAAGTGGTCATGTAGCTATCACCGGAACTTATTTTGATTTTAGAAGTCCAACCCCGGCTGACGAGTATTACGCCATGGTTGTATTTTTAGATGAAACCGGTGAATTAATATCCACTTATTTGCCAGATTTTCAGCGAAAAGTTGCTGAAGTAAATATCTACCCAAACCCAGCAACAACTTCTGTTACGATAGACGGAGTTACATCAATAGGGCAACTTGTTATATTCAATACTAGTGGTCAAAAAGTGTTGGAGCAGACATACGTTCCAAACACCGAACTACAGTTGGACGATTTCCGACCTGGAACATATGTAGTTTCGTTTTCAAACCAGCAGCAATTTTTTAGAAAGAAGTTGTTGGTACGTTGAGGGCTGGTTTGTATCAACTATTGGAGTCTACGTTTCTTTTAAAAAAATCGCTTACCAAAATATTTGGCTTTTTCAAAGTTCTTAATCCCCACTCCAGACGCAGGGCAACTTTTTCTTCGTCCGATAGCTCCCAAATTGCCTTTTCCATTTTACTCAGTTTGGCGCGCATATCTTGAAGAATTAGCGCAGAAGAAACCGATACATTAAAACTTTCGGTAGCTCCATAAATGGGTATGCGCAAGCGATGATCGGCTTTACCTATAACTAAAGGACTCACACCTGCTTTTTCGCTGCCAAAAAAGAAGGCCGTTTTTTCTTTCGGTTCATATTCGGGCAATGAAATGGTGGAGTTGTGCGGTGTAGCCGCCACAATGGTATACCCATTTGCTTTGAGCTGGTCTACGCAATTAGCGATTCCTTTTTCCGCTTTATGTCCTTTAATGCTCACCCAATGCTCTGCACCCATAGCCATTCCGCGTTGTACTTTAAAATTATTTTCGTCTTCAAGTACATGCACGTCCTGTATTCCAAAACACTCCGCACTTCGAATCAACGCCCCTGAATTGTGTTCGTGAAAAATATCTTCAACCGCAATAACAATATGTCGTGTACGCTCATTTAATAGTCTGTCAAACAGTTCTTTGCGCTCATCGGTAAGAAAGATGGATACCTCCTTCCACAATTGCACTTGCGTTTTATAATCCAGCGTTTGCCACATGCAGCGAATTTATAAGAGTTATACAAAACCGCTGCTTTCAAAAGCTTACCTATTTTTGGTCACCCAAAAAAACAACACCATGAGAAGCAATTTGGTTTTAGGAAACTGGAAACAAAACACTACACAAGAAACTGCTATCGAGCTTTTTGATGCCTTAACAATGGAATTAGAAACGGCAGCTAATAACAGTAAACTGGGGGTTATTCCGCCTGCGTTATTTATTGATAGGGCTGCACAAGAACAGTACTCAAGATATTTTTCCGTAGGTATTCAAAATATTTCGAAAACCGAGAGCGGTGCCTTTACTGGAGAAATAGGTGCGGATATGGCCGCCTCAATTGGGGTGAAGTACGCCTTGGTGGGGCACTCGGAAAGACGCGCTTATTTTAATGAAAGCAACGAAGATTTAGCGGAGAAAATAATGCGCTGTATGGAAAATAACCTCGTTGCTGTTTTTTGCGTTGGAGAAGAGCTTTCGGACAGAAAATCGGGCAGCTATTTAGAGGTAGTGCAGCATCAACTCACGAGCGTTTTATCCGAGGTAAAAGATTTGGACTATAAAAAACTTGTTATTGCATACGAGCCTGTCTGGGCCATAGGTACCGGTGAAACCGCAACGGCAGAGCAAGCACAAGAAGTGCATGCTATGATTCGTAAATGGTTAAAAGAAAAAATGGAAACTACAGACATAAGTATTTTGTATGGTGGCAGTTGTAAACCAAACAATGCACAAGAACTCTTTAGTCAGCCAGACATTGATGGAGGTTTAATAGGTGGAGCCTCTTTAAATGCAAAAGATTTTGTTGCTATTGCAAACTCCTTTTAATTTATGAAATACATTGAAGTAGAATTTACATTCAATCCAGAAGAAATTGATGGCGAAGTAGTGTTGGCTGAAATTGCTGAATTACCCTTCGAGAGCTTTGCTGAAGAAACGGGTAAGATTTTGGCCTACGCTCAAGAGTCAGAATTTAGCTTAAAAGCCTTGGAAGATTTTGAATGGCTTAACGAACAACCGGTAAGCTATAAGCAAAACCAAATAAACGATATCAATTGGAACGAAGAGTGGGAGAAAAATTTTGACCCCATCGAAGTTAGTGAAGACTGCATTGTTCGAGCCACCTTTCACGAAGTAAAAAAGAAGTACACGTACGATTTATTGATTGATCCAAAAATGTCTTTTGGAACGGGGCATCACGCTACCACCTACTTGGTACTCAAAAATATGTTCAACTTCGATTTTAAAAATGCCGAGGTGCTCGATATGGGAGCTGGAACAGGAGTTCTAGCGGTCCTTGCAGTAAAGTTAGGAGCGCGGCATGCTTTGGCAATAGATAATAATCCTTGGGCTTTTGACAACGCGATTGATAACGTAAAACTAAACAACTGTGAAGGCAAAATAACGGTCGAAATAGGGGAGTCTGATTTGATACAGGGGAAGTCATTCGATTATATTTTGGCTAACATCAATCGCAATGTCATTTTATCGGATTTACCACACTATGCAAAGGCATTGAAATATGAAGGGGTACTGCTGGTAAGCGGGATTATGAATCACGATGTAGCACCGGTAAAAGAAAAAGCTGCCTCAATTGGTTTAATTCTTGATTCGATTGAGGAGAAAGATAATTGGAATCTATTCGTATTCAAGAAATAGTTGATAGATTAGTTCTATCTATTTAAACATCACACTTTGCAAGTAACTCGGAGGCTATTATTGGTCATTGTTTTTTTTGCGCTTGCATTTTCAAGCCAAGCACAAATAGACCGCACCCCATTTCCTCATGATTCTACTGGTTTTTTTAACCGTTTGGAGGACATGTTCAAAGAGTTGAACGTAGGGAAGTCAGAAGGCCGCAAGTTTATAAAAGAGTTTGAACCCATTTGGTTTGGTGACTTTTTTGAACCAGAAATTCGTGAGGTTATTTATGAAACCTGCGATAAGATGAACGAAAAGCGTATGCTCCCGCTTTCAGAGTTTCGAGCTTATTTACTAGCCGTTATTGCCTACATTGAAAGCGAGCGAGAACTTATGCTCTTTTCTACTTGGCACGATATAGTGGAAAGAAAGCTGAACGGCCGCAGTAAAAGAAGGTATCAAGATTTTCTTGTTTTTAGCGAGCATCTATTTAGAGAAAACGCTTTGTATAAAACCAATATAACCACTTGGAAATCAGACAACCCTAACTTTACAATATATTGGGACGACAAGCTCAAACAACCTGTGGTTCAAATACCAGAATTGGACTTGGTGTGTTTGGCAAAAAAAGACAGCGCTTCAATATATGAAACCAAAGGCAAGTATTTTCCAGATAAGAAACTTTGGAAGGGGTATGGAGGAATAGTGAATTGGCAGCGGGCAGGCTATGAAGAGAATCAAATAGTTGCAAAAATTCGCGGTTACGAAGTCCAAATGAATCATTCCAGTTACCGGGCGGATTCTGCGGTGTTTAGTAACGCCATATATTTTGGTTCATCTAAGCTGATTGGCGACTTGGAGGACAAAGTTTTAGCCAATGTAACCGAGGAGCGTTCTTCCTACCCTAGGTTCGATTCTTATAACGACAACCTGGAAATTCAGAACATTTTTCCCAAAGTTGATTATCATGGAGGTTTTATACAGAGGGGTTCGAGTTTTATAGGAAAAGGTAGTGATGATAAGTTAGCTCGAGTTGTAATCAATAGAAATGGAAAACCGTTTATTGAGGCTTATGCGCACACATTTGTTATTCGAGAGAGTCGTCTATCTGCCGACCCAGCTGAGGTGTTGATTTACCTGGATGGAGACACCATTTTTCACCCGGGCCTCAATTTCAAATTTGATAATAAAAGACGCACCCTAACGCTTTACAGAAATAAGGTGGGGCGCGCAAAGGCTCCATTTTTTAATCATTTTCACGATTTGGATATGTACGTCGAAGAGATGGTGTGGAATATTGATGGAAATATGTTTCACCTAAAACCCTTGATTGGCAATACCGATCGATCCGCATTGTTTGAATCAAAAGATTATTACAGAGCATACCGTTACGACGAATTGTACGGTTTAGATAACCGACATCCCTTGGTAATACTAAAAAAGTGTGCGGAGGAAATGGGCAATGTGGAAATGACTACAAACGATATAGCTAGGTGTTGGCGCTTACCTTTTGTAGAGGTGGAAAGGGCACTAATGGTTTTGTCAAATATTGGATTCGTAAGGTACAATTACGACAGCAAAATGGTGAAAATATTACCCAAAACATTCAACTATGTGCAAGCGCGGCTAAAAAAAAGGGACTACGATATTATTCAAATTGTCTCGGACCCTCCAAAACAAAACAGCAGGCAATGCCTCGGAAACGACCATAACGCTGATTTTAACATCGACTCGTCCTACATGCAGATACACGGAGTAAAAGGAGTAAACTTGAGCGATTCTCACAACGTAACGATTTATCCACTGAACTGCGAGATACTGTTGCGCCCCAATAGAGATTTTGATTTTTCCGGAGTTGTTGTAGCGGGTAATTTGGAGTTTTTTGGTCGAGACTTTAAGTTTGAGTACGATTCCTTTCAAATTATAATGCCAGTAATTGACTCTATGCGTATTAATGTAGAGACAGAGGAGCTTGACCAATACGGTCAACCCAAAATGAAGCGAGTAAAAACCGTGATAGAGCAAATTAATGGAAAACTAGAGGTAGATAAGTACAATAATAAATCGGGCAAACGAGCAATAAAACGCTGGCCAGTTTTTACGAGTTTTGACGAGTCCTATACTTATTACGACCGGCCTGAGATTGAGGGTGGGGTCTACGAGCGAGAAGATTTTTACTTTAAGCTAGAACCCTTTGAATTTGATAGTCTAGATAATTTTGAAAACTCCAGTATATTATTCGAAGGGCGCTTTAAGTCAGCGGGAATATTTGAAGAATTTGAGGAGACACTGAGCCTACAAACCGATTACTCTTTGGGGTTTATTCATGAAACACCAGAAGAAGGTATGCCTATGTACGATGGAAAAGGTACGTTTACTGCGGACATTTTATTGAGTCATGAAGGTCTAAAAGGAAGAGGTTATGTAGATTATATAACCTCTACAACGGAATCGCAAAGTTTCTTTTTTCATCCCGATTCTGCATATGCAACCGCGCAGCAATTTATTATCGAATCCCAATACCCGGGACCTCCTGAATATCCGAATGTAGAAGGTGCAAATGTGGATTGGCACTGGCACCCTTATCAAGATACACTCATTACAGCAAATTATGGAGGACCATTCAGTATGTACGAAGCCGATAGAACGTTTGATGGCACGCTGATTTATGATCCAGACAGTTTGATAGGTACAGGAAAAGGAGATGAACGAGGAACGTTTGAATTTGATAAAGCAATCACTGTATCTAACGAAATTCGTTTTAAGTTTTTCGAGTTTTTTGCTGATACTGCGGACTTCGCTCTTAAAACGGGTTCTTTAGGAGACCTAGGTTTCGATACGAAGAATATGAATGCCCATGTAAGTTTTAAAGATAGAATCGGTCATTTTACTGCCAATAGTGAGGAGTCTTCCGAGATATTATTTAGAAAGAATGAATACATGGCGCACATGGACGAGTTTACCTGGTATATGGACGACGACATAGTAGATCTGACGGCTAAAAAGCGAAACGTACAAGAAGGCGCTGGAGGAGAAGTTGAAATTGAAGGAGCCAAGTTGGTGGATATTAGTAAACACGATAAAGCCAACCAGGACAGTTTATTTTTCTACTCCAGCTCCTGTAAATTTGATATTAGAAAAGAAATTATTACCGCAGATAAGGTGCCTTATGTAGATATTGCCGATGCTAGAATTATTCCTGACAGTGGAAGAATGGTTGTTTTGAAAGCGGCAAAAATTAGAACGCTAAAAAACGCTCAGGTAATTGCTAACCGTGAGAATAAATACCATAAAATTTACGGATCTACTATTGACATCACAAACCGAGTGGATTTTGAAGGAAACGGCAAGTACGATTATAAAGATGTTGATGGAAACGTTTCCATAATTGATATGACCGAGATATTCGTGAGTTCGCAGTTACAAACCAATGCAACAGGAGTTATACCAAAAAGTCAAGAATTTTTACTCAATTCCAGATTCAAATACCAGGGGGGCGTTACAATGGAGTCAAGTAGGGAGTTATTACAGTTTTCGGGTTTAACTCAGGTGGTGCACGAATGCGATCAATTGGCTAAACCTTGGATTCAATTTACGGCCTATCTCGACCCGAATGACATTTTAATTCCGGTAGACTCTAATACTACTACTGAAACTGGAAAATCTGTACATGTAGGGCAAATGATGGGAAGTTTGCCAAGCAGAGTGTATTCTTTATTTGCTGCCATACCAGAAAAACCCAACGATGAAGTAGTATCAAAAGTGAGTGGCGTAATTGGATACAACTTTGCAAAAAGAGAATTTCGAGTAGGTAGTGAGCAAAAGGTGAACATCCCAAATCTTACTGGAAATTATTTCGTTTTAAAATCCGAGGAATGTGTGGTCAATTTTGAGGGTGTTCATGGTTGGGGCGCAGACTTAGGCCGAATGGATATGCAGCCCGTAAGTCGCCTTAGACATAACTTAAATAACGACTCTGTCTCTTTAAAAACCTCGCTTAACCTTAATTTTTTCTTCGAGGATAAGGCAATGAAAATATTAGCCAAAGACTTTGAGGAGTCTACAAATGACCGCGTAGATTACGATGATGCCACCTACAGCTACGGATTAAAGACATTGATTGGCGAAGAGGAAGGAAATAAAATAAAAGCAGATGTTGGGTTAACAGGTAAAATGAAAAAGGTGCCCGATGAGATAGAGAGCTTGCTGTTTATCACCAATATGAATTTGTATTGGAATCCTCAAAAAATGGCGTTTCAAAACCGAGGAAAAATCGGTATCGGAAACTCTTATAAAAACCAAGTAAATCGATTGGTGGACGGGAAGTTTGAGATAAAAATAAAACGCTCGGGCGATCGCTTTATGTTGCAGGTAAAAAAGGATAAAAGCTCTTGGTACTTCTTTACCTATGCCGTTGAAATAATGCAAACCGTTTCTACCAACGATAAATTCAATGAGGCCGTAAAAGATGCCAAGAAAAATAAACAAGAGCGTGTAAAAGGAGAGAGTAAGTTCAAATTTATCCCCACTACCAGGGCAAAAGCGAATCAGCTTTTACGTACATTCTAGTCCACTTTATTTTTTTTCTTTGCAAACTGCATGGAGCAATCACAATTTTTTGAAATATTGGGGCTTGTACTGGCCTATCTCATTGGTTCTATTCCAACTGCAGTATGGGTAGGAAGAATCTTTTATGGTAAAGACGTGCGTGAATATGGCTCTGGAAACGCAGGGGCTACTAATACCTTCCGAGTGTTGGGGAAAAAAGCAGGTATACCGGTGCTCTTGTTCGATATCCTAAAAGGAAGTTTCTCGGTATTTTTAGCCCACTTCTTTGTTACTTATCAAACGGGAACAGCAGATTTTGTGAATTATCAATTAGTGTTAGGCGTGGGTGCGCTGCTTGGACATATATTTCCTGTATACGTTGGTTTTAGAGGTGGTAAGGGGATTGCAACACTTCTTGGAATAATGATTGCTATTCATCCGCAAGCAGCTTTCAGCTGTATTGGAGTGTTTTTAATAGTGTTCTTATTAACAAAGTATGTTTCATTAGGTTCTATGATTTCATCGGTATGCTTCCCTCTATTAATTATTTTGGTCTTTAAATCAGAAATACCTTCATTGGTTATTTTTTCCATTTTCATAGCAATAATGGTTCTTATTACACATCAGAAAAATATAGAGCGCCTGCTCAGAAGGGACGAGAGTAAAGCTAATATTAACGTACTCAACCTAAAAAAACGCAAGCCGAGTGGAATAGATAGTTATGAAGAGGTTAACCCAGATGATGAAGATCAGTAATTAAAGGACTTATGAATGCTCTCTATAAGGCGTTAAAAACCAGCTTTCTACTTCTGTTTTTTTGGGTTAGTTTACCATTTACTGGGCTAAAGGCACAAGATTACAAAAACGAAAAACAACTCATTAAAGGAGCAAATGAGCAGTTTGATGATAAAAAATACAAGGAAGCCATTCCCTTATTCTCCACCTTGGTCAGTAACTACCCCAAAGACCCTACTTACAATTACAAGTATGGCGCCAGCTTGCTTTATGGAAGTGATGATAAGGAAAAACCGATTAAGTATTTAAAGTTTGCCATCTCGCGACCTGATGTAGACCCCATAGCCTACTTCTATTATGCCGAGGCCCTGCATTTAAATTATGAATTTGATAGAGCTATTAAGTTCTATAAAAAGTTTACCAACAACGCAAAAAACTCCACGATAAAAAGAAATACAGTTGACAATCAAATAAGGCAATGCGAGAATGGTAAAACCTTGCTTAAAACCATTACCGATTTAATTGTATTGGACGAGAAGAAAACCAGAGTGCAAGATTTTTACAAAGTATATGACCTCAGTGCGCAAGGTGGGCAAATACTCATAAAGATTGATGAGTTTCGTTCCCCATACGAACTAAAAAACGATATCAACGGCCTCTTTTACTTTCCAAAAAACGCAAATAAGATCTTTTTTAGTAGTCACACTTTTGAAAATACTCGAGGTAAAGATTTATTTTATGCAGAGCGAAAAGAGGACAATACCTGGTCCAAGCCAATTAATTTAGGTAAAACAATAAACACAGAGTTTGATGAAGATTATCCCTACATGTCCTCTGATGGTATTACGCTCTACTTTGCTTCACAAGGTCATAACAGTTTAGGAGGGTACGACATTTTTGTTTCAAGGTTGGATACGAATACAGGGAATTGGACGGCTCCAAAAAACTTAGATTTTGCCATAAATACCCCAGCTGATGACTATCTATTTATCCCAGATGCTAGCGGTGAAACTGCCTATTTTGCCTCTCAACGAGAAACTCCAGTTGGAGAAGTTAGTGTTTATCAAATCAATATGGAGCGTGTACCCTTGGACTTCACCTTCATTTATGGGACATTTACTAGCGAGACAACTAAAAATGCAACCATTAAAGTTGAAAATGTTTCCACCAATGTTATAGTAGGAGAGTATTTGACAAGTGATGAGGGAAAATACAAAATCAAATTACCAAATGATGGTAAATTTCGATTCTTAGTGGATTATGAGGGAAGCAGCGTAACGCATTCCGGTGAGGTTGATTTGCAAGATCGAAGCACCTTTAAACCCTTAAAGCAAGAAATGCTCGTAATGGGTCAAGGTACTGAAAACGAAAAGCTTATTATTAAAAATTTGGTTGATGAGGACGTAGAAGAAGATGTTGAATTAACGGCTGAGTTTTTTAAAGAAAAAGCAAAGCTCAAGGTTAATAAAGACAAATACAAAAACAAGAAACCAAAGTTGACGACACCAGTTGTAGAGCCAACTGAAGCTCCGAAAAAAGAGGAACCGACTGCCATAGTTGAAAATAGAGAACACCAAGGTAAAGCAGCAAGTAATATTGCAGCTGAAAAAAGCATTGACAGTTCAATTGTGTCGAATGAAGGTCCGACATTGACCATAGATGAAACCCCCAACGCAAATCCACCCAGCGATGATAGCTCCTCGGAGGTTAAAAATAGGGAAGGGGCAGTGACTGAAAATGCTATGGATGATGAAAACCAGGAAGACCCTGAAAGTATTGACCCGAATGGAAGTGGTTTAGCTGTTGGGAATACTGCTGATGGGCAGAATGATAGCGGTGAGAATAGGGCAGTCAAGGAAACAGTAGGTAATGATAAGAATGTCCAGGTAAATGCTCCTGGAAAGGCGGTATTTGACGCTGCTGCTTTTGCAGCCAAGCTAAAACCCACAACTAGCGCCTCCAAACCTGAAATAAAAAGTGCTTTGCAGTCAAATGTTTCTGTAGCGGAAAGCTCTTCAGAAATGTTGTCCATTCAACAGGAATCGGCTCAAAACATAGCAGACCGAAAAACTATAGAAGCGGCAAAGCTTAAAGCTGAAGCGGATAAAACCCTTTCAGTAATGGATGCAGATAGTGAAGAAAACAAGAACTCAGCAGCATACAAGGAAGCACAAAAACAATTAAAACAGGCTGCAGCGCTTGAGCAACAAGCAAAAATTGCAAACTCAGCGGCTACTGAGTTAGCACAAAATAATACCGGTTTTGAGCGCGTGCTTCAAACGGGTCAAAATAAAACAGAGCAAATGGATGCAAATTCAAGCGCCATTGATGCCGGTGAGGTTAGCGATTACAGCAGTTTATTAGATGCCGAGGCCAACCAATCCTACAATATTTATGAAGAAAGGCAAAAAGCAAAAGTTGCACACGAAAAGGAGGAAAAAGAGTTTCAACACTTTTCCAATGAGTTGACAGCACTTCAGTATGAGATAGAAGACTCTAAAAAACTGATAAAGCAAAAAGAGGCAGCACTAGCAGATTCCCGAGGCAAGGAGGCTAAACAGCTAGAAGAAGAACTCGTGCAAGAAAAAGCTGCATTATCGGCTATGGAGCAGAAAAGTGAAGCTGATGAGCAAGAGCTAAAAGTATTGGAAGAGGAAGCCAAACTAGAAGAAGCTGAGCTAGCAGCCTTCGATGCTATTATTTCAGAAATGGAAGCTAATGAGCGTTATGCTGAGTTGTCTAATGCACCAAACTTAATTGATGGCGCTGGAGTCATAACTACAAATAGACCCACAAAATCTGATGTAATGGCTGATAATGGCACAGCATCGGCAATTGAAAATGAAGGAAGTACAAACGAGGAAGAAATAAATCTAACGGAGCAAACCAGTTCTTCCAGCGCCGCCATGGAAAATACTTCCTCTGAGCAGAATACTAATGCTTCCGAAACGACGGAAAATGAAGGAATCACTAATTCAGAGGGCATGGTTGCGCAGCAAACTACAAGCACGTCACAAGAGGAGCAGAGTATTGTAGAATCGAATAAAACAGAAGCAATTGCGGTTTCTGTAGTGCCGAGCAACTTATCCAATGTAACCACCGAAGTGCCAAAAACCGAAGCTAAGATGGTCTTATTCCCTGACTTAGAAGAGGGGGATTCGTTAAGTGCTGAGGAGCAAGCGTTGCTGCCAACACCAGAGAATAATGCGTCTGCTTTTATCCCTGAAAACACATTGGCAGATCTGTCAGATTCCGACCAGTCCATTCGCGCACAACTGCAGTCAAATTACCATGCGGAATATATGAAAGAGTTTTTTGAAATAGCCGAAGAAGAGGAACCCTATACAAAAGCTGTTCATACCTATGCATTAAACCAAAGTTGGTTGCTGGATGTAGATAAAGAAATTACCTATTTAGAGGGTATTGAAGACGAAATACCCGACGAAAATTATCAAGCATACCAAGCTCGAATCGCTACTCTTGAAGACTTTAAGGAAACTAAACTTAATGATGTAGAGTCTTCGAAAGAAACCTTGGATGCCATGCAACCTAGCTCTGATCAAAATGCGGCAGAAATTGCAGCCGACTTTAGAGAAGAGATGAATCGCGTATTTAACGGCGAAGGTAGATTGAGTGAAGACCAATTGGCAGAGGAGCTGAACAAAGCAGCTAACTCAAATGCACAACCTCCAGTCAACAGCACTGAAGACTCGGATGAGTTGTCTGCACAAAATAGTTCCAATCCAATAGTATCTTCTGAAACGGATATTGAAGGAGGGACTGAATCTGCAAATAGTGCTGAGAACGGGGTAGATGTAATCGACTCAGAAACTTCGGCAGAATCAAACGATGCAAGCGGTTTAGATAATGAAATGGCGGATAACACCAATTCTACAAACTCAACGGTTGATGCGTTAGATGCCAGTGGTATAGATGCCGCGAATGAAAACGCTGCTGAAAATGTAACGGAGAATGCATCTTCAGTGAATGCATCTTCAGTGAATGCCTCTGAAAGCAATGATGCTGCTGATTTTGCAAGTGGAAATAGCGATGAGTCTGAAGGTAATTCTTCTGATTTTAGCACCGGCAGCGATTCGGATAATGAAGCTTTTGAGGGTTCAACCGAACCGAATAGTCAAACTGCTGAAGTCAGCGCACAAGAAGCTTCTTCAGAATCAAGTATGGACGCTTCGAATCAAACGGACGCTGGAACCGGACTTGAAAATGATCGATTGAATTCAGAGGCTTCAGATGGAGGTGCTATCAATTCGAATAGTGTTGCAGGTCAAGTCAATGAATCGGAGCAAATGAATACGGGAAGGTCAAACAATGTGCAATCAAATTCATCCGCAGGAAGTGTAGCTAGAAATAATTCAGGAGAAATCATTCCAAACCAAAAAGAAGACAAACTGGCTGAAGCATTCAATATGGAGGGCGCTGATGCAGTTGAGGCTATAGTAACGAATTATACAGACGATATAGATACCAAAGAGTCAACGAAGCGAGCTACTGTTGAGCAAGAGAGAGCAGCCTTGGAGGAAAAACAAGAGGTATACAATAATGCCAGTAAGAAAGAAAAACGAGCCTTGGTATCAGAGATAAGAGAACAGGAGCAGCAAATTGCTTTGGTGGAGAAAGAAGCGGAGATGTTGGCCTATAAAAAAACAACCATTAGCCAAGCAGCAGATAATGTATTGGCTTTGGAGCCTGGAGATGAAAAACCATCCGAAAAAGTGGCTAAAAAAGCAGAGACGATTACGGTTAAAGCAGAAGAAGCGCGAAATACAGCCAATGAAAAAGCCATAGAAAAGGTAAGAGGTAAGAAGAAAAAAAGAGCCAAATTAGAAGCGGTAGATCAGTTAAATCACGAAGCAGACTTGTTGGAGCTAGAGGCAAACAGGTTATCAAAAATGTCAATGGATTTAGCGACGATTGAATCCGATATTTTGGCCGCCGACAAAATGGGAACTAAAAGCCCAGCATTACCAAAAGCTAAGCACACAATTGCGCAGGCCGATGTTCAAGATATTGCCGCTTCGCCGGAGTATATGGATTATGATGAACAGCGCAAAGAAGCCGTGAAGACTTATAAAGAGGCTCAGGTGCTGTACCAAGAAGAATTGTCGCTTGCTGCTCAAAACAAAGTGATTGATGCAGAAATCCAAAACGTAACTAACGACATGGCTTCTGCAAGCGATGCCGAAAGAAAAGCGGAACTGAACAACAAGTTGGAGGACCTTAAAACGAGTAAAGTGGAGAACACGAAACTCATGAATCAAAAGCAGCGTCAGGCGAAAACGAAGTATTTGGAATACAACAAAAAGAATCAAGCCGCGATAAATACCCTGCGCAGCATGTCGGGTGAATCTGGAGAGCAAGCAGTAGCACTAGCTAATTTGGCAGAAGTGCAAGGTGTTTATACACTATCTGGTAGTGATGCACCTGCTGTTACTGATGTTAATGTCACTACGGATAACTTAGCGTTGAATTCTGCTACTGATGCAACAAGTAATGGCAATGTTAATCCTGTAGAAGAGAACTCTAATTCGGGCAATCAGAATGAATCGGCAAGCGCACAGCAAGGTACAGGAAGTAATGCTCAAAATAATCAAGTTCAATCGTCAACAGGCTACTCACCGGAAAAATTCAATAGAGTAGTGCAGGGCATTGATAATTATCCAGCTGAACTAACCGATGCTATATTCAAGATGATAGACTTTAATGAAAGTTTGTACAGCGAAGACAATCCGATTCCGATGAACAACCAACTTCCAACGGGCTTGGTGTATAAAGTTCAAATAGGAGCATTCAGAAATCCACCTCCCCAAGATGTGTACAAAGGGTTTGCACCGGTAAGAGGGGAGAATACGCGTCCGGGTTGGATACGCTATACCGCAGGTTTATTCCAAGATAAAAATCAAGCGCAGCTTAAGCGCAATGAAATTAGAGCGTTGGGTTATGAAGATGCTTTTGTGGTGGCTTATTTGAATGGCGAGCGGGTATCACTGGCTCGTGCGAAAGACATTGAAACAGGAGTGGAACAACTACCAGCAGGAACAGATTTAGCAGCTGGCGAAACGCCCGTAGTTCCGGTTTCCGCAGTAACTGGAGAAGTGAAGCAATTGTCGGATATCAACGGTTTGATGTACACCGTTCAAGTAGGAGCATTTAGGAATCGAGTTACCTCAAACGAGTTGTTTGGTATTTCTCCGCTTATAGAATATCGAGCTGGGAACTTGTATAAATACGGTTCTGGAATTTATAACGACATAAACAAAGCAAATCAGGCGAAGAATAAAATACAAGGGCTAGGTGTCGGAGATGCATTTGTAACTGCATTTTATAACGGTAAAAGAGTTTCTATGGAAGAGGCTCAAAATTTGGCCAATGAGGGAAGCAACTTTGCTGCGGAACAACCAGTAACGGTGAATGCTCCTTCGGGTGGAAATAGTGCAGGAATTAACTTTAGGGTGCAGGTAGGTGCTTACAGACAAGAAGTACCAGTAGAGGATGCTAAAATCATTTTGAGTCTATCAAACCTTGGGTTGGATACTAAAGTTGATGGAGGTATGACTTATTACACTGCTGGCAGTTATGGTTCATACGCCGAAGCGAAACAAATCCAAACCAGAGTGGTGAATCAAGGATTGGACGGTGCTTTTGTAGTTGCCATTAGAAATGGACAAAAAATTGACTTGCAGGAAGCAATTAGACTGACAAGTCCGTAACTTTGTAGCTTATGAAAGAAGAAGTATTAGAGCAAACTTTATCAACAACTGAATCGAAAGGAAGCCATCGGGTTATTCTATTTAATGACCACGTAAATACGTTTGACTACGTAATTGATACTTTAGTGGAAGTATGTGAACACGACCCGCTTCAAGCTGAACAATGTAGTCATATTGTGCATTATAAAGGAAAGTGTGATGTAAAGTCTGGAGAAAAACGCAAATTAATTCCAGTGTGTAATGAGTTGCTAAGGAGAGGGCTTACTGCAGAACTTACTTAAATCAGCAATCGGTTTTATTTGCAGCTCAACTTACCGTAAATAGATCCCTGATTTCTAAGGATTGACGAGTAACATCTTACAAAGACCACTACTTTTTATAAAAAGCAGTACGACATTCGAGACTTGATCCGGAATCTATTACAAGGTGTGATTAACCATTAGTCGCTACCACCGTTCCCGGTTTAAAAAATTACCGATAGGCATATTAGATAATTTCGTAATTTAGAGACATGATCAAAAAGCTAGCCCTATTCATCGCATTTTTTATAAGCTGTTGTTCCGTGTCTGCACAACTGCAAGTAAAGAGTAAACGCGACTCGACTACGAACTTGAAAATCAAAACTGTTGAAATACCAAAAGGCGATGTTGTAATTGTTTACCCAATTCCCGAGCCATTTTCGCATAACGTTATGGCAATTATAGACTATGGTAAAAAGAGAGAATACCTTATTGAACCCAATGCATTTCTTTCTGAAACCTATGAAGTAAAAAGAAGAAAGAAGACAAAAACAAAAACACAAAAAATGACATTCAATTCCGAGGCCGAATTATTGAACTATCTATTGAAAAAAGGCTTTGAATTTGTTGGTGGACCCAAATCCAGCTTTATACTTAGAAAGAAGTAAAACCGATAGTATCAATTAATCCTCAATCTCTGCATCGGGCAATTCCATTACCTCGCTCGAAGCCAATGAATTTCCAGCGATACCTTTTATAGAACCAAACAAGCTCGAAATGTTTTCTTGAACCACCCAAATCTGTTTTTCGCGTTGGGCCCAAATCTTGTGCATGGCCTTTTTTTCGCTGTTTAATTGAGCAACCATATTATCGTAGTTCTCTACTATGCGCTTAATGTTTTGGATAAACTCATTTCCCGTTAAGTAGGCATAGAGCAGCTCCATTTTTTCACCCTTGTTCTCTTGCGAAGCAGATGCCGCGTGCGTCTTTATAAGCACCTCTCGCAGTACTGCAGCCAAACTCTGAACCTCTTGATAGCCGCAAACCCAAACGCCGTCTTTTTGCCCAAATCCATCCATTTCCTTGGGCATAGTTTCCGTGACCAAAACGGCGATATCTGCTTTACAGGTTATTTGATCTTGCTTTAGTTTATCGATCCAATCGCCGGCAAATGCTTTGGTGCGTTTACTTTCATACACGATTTTGCCACACACTTGCTGAGAGGAGTTAACAACATTCTGAATGATATCTGCTCCACGCACGCCTTTTGGAACTTCTTCAATCTGATCAAAAGGAAATTGACGAGCCAACATGTTTTCGATGGCCAACTCTTGAACTTCTCCTTGCATTTGCATAGAACCCTGCTCGGCCTTGCGCTTCATTTCTTCGGCTAGTTTTTTATTGTCGTCGATTTGCTTGATCAACTTTACCTTTTCAAGCTCAAAAGCTTCGCGTTCCTTTTTACGTGCTTTTTCTTCAATTTCTTGTTGCTTTTCCAGCAGTTCTTTTTCGGTTTTTAGCGCAAGCTGCTCTTGCTGTTCAATAAGTGCTTGTTCTTTTTTGAGTAGGATAACTTCTTTTTCTTGGAGTAAACGGTTTTCATTTTTCCGTTTTTCATTCTCCTCGACCAAAGCTTTCATTTTAGCCGCGACCGATTCGTTGGTTTGTTCCTCAATTTTCTTTTTTTCCTGCTCTAGGCGCTGATTTAGTTTTTTAAGAAACAATTCGTTTTCGCGCTCTTTTGCTTTTTGAAATGCCTCGCGTTCTTTTTCCAAACCTGCTCTTTCGGTGGCAAAACGCTTGCTTTGTTCGGCTAGTTTTTGCTCAAATTCTTTTTTTAAATGTTCTTGAATTTTACCAGTAAGTGCCTCCTCTACGGCAAATTCGTGACTACAATTGGGGCATTTTATTTTGTCGGACATTGTTTAATTTTAGTTTCTACCTTTCAAATGTAATGAATAGATTTCCTAAAGTTTAGACCAAAAAAAAGTCCCGTTAAAACGGGACTTTTAGTTTAATCGTAGTTCAAAATATATTAAGCAGCTTTTACATTTACTGCGTTAAGACCTTTTCTACCTTCTTTCAGTTCGAACTCAACTTCGTCGCCTTCTTTGATTTCGTCGATTAATCCTGTTACGTGTACAAAGTATTCTTTGTTCGTCTCTGTGTCTGTAATAAATCCAAAACCTTTAGATTCATTAAAGAACTTTACTGTTCCTTTATTCATGATATATTATAAAAAATTAAAGGACAAAGGTAGGTTTATAATTGAGCCAAACCCGAATTAAATGATTTTCTTTATTTTAACCTTCTGTTAAGTAGTAATCAAGTGTAATGCTGAACAATTATATTTTGTTTAACCAAAGCTTAATTCAAACCATCGCACTGCACGCTTCTACTTTTTAAAAGTCCGTTAGTTAATGACTTTGTATTTCCATTGGCATCATATAAGGTACATTCAAAACTTGCTTCCGTTAGGTATTTTGCAAAACTATCGTTGCTTAATAGGGTATGACTGGTAATTTCAAACTTCCAGTTGGGCTGAGTAGAGTTGGAGTCAGCCGAACTCGACCAATATTTTCCAGCTTCATCTATGTAGTATATACTCGCTCCGTCAATTCCAGTAAACAGATTTGCGGCTGGATATTTTTGTGTTGAAAACATAGATTCAACTTGACTGCACTTTTCTACTGAGGCGCTAAATGTTTTCACAATCAATGCACCACCACTAGGGTAGCTGCTTAAATTGTTATTGACCACCATACTTTGTTCGTGCTGGTCTGAAGATGTTTTGGATTGTCCAGCTCCACTGCCATAAGCAATATCCAAATCGTTTAGATCAACCGGTTGACCGTCGATTGTAGCTTTAAAATAGAAGTTGGGCTGTGGAATAGTAACAGGGGCAGGGGTAACTACCGGAGCAGGTGTAGGCGTATTTTTCTTACAACTTAACAGCCCCATAAGAATTAGAGCAAGAATGATATGGTATTTCATGATGTGTATTTAAAAGTATGTAGTATCCAGATGTAATTATATGCAGACAAAAATAGTTCCTACAATCACTGCACACCGAAAAAAATTAATTTATGATGAGTTTAGAGGAAAGCACAGTATCCTCAGTTTTGATTCTTAGAATGTAAGTACCTTTTTGGTGTACTTCGCCTTCAATTCGATTAGCTTGCGCCGGTAAGAGGGTTTTAATTTCCCTTCCATCAACGCCGTATATGGTGACTTCTTGTATATTCAAATCTTGAGTTGAAATTACAAACTTTCCTTTGCTTGGATTCGGCACAATACGCAGGTCTTGTTGTTTTTTTATGTCATTCGTGCTTCCAACCAAATAGTCTAGTGTTTCACTTGTATCTGTGCAACCATTTTTAGAGAGTACTACAAAATAAACTCCAAATGCACCATTAATGGAATCCATGTCAATGGATTGATTCGTTTCATCAACCAATTTGACAGTATCCCCATTGCTATCGATAAAATACCATTGGTACGAGGCAGTTGAATCCTTACTTTTCCATGTTACTGGCAGTTGATCGTGCACTCCGTCAACATATTTAGTAACCTCAATTCCTGTATCCAATTGGGATAAACTCAGTGTGAAATCGACTAAGTTTTCGCACCCACCAGCATTTAGAACTGTATCACGATAGGTACCGTCTTCGGTCCATGTTTTGCCACTTGAGCTGCTGTATTTATCACAGGCAAACACGTTTTTTTGAATAACGCGATTCACAGTATTGTCTTCTATGCTAAAGTTGGTAAGTGTTGTTCCATTAGTTCCTGCGGTTGCACCATTTTTATCGCCGATAGCACAACCCGCTTGAGAAGATGATGCAATTTCCCCAGTGCTTCCACCACTGGTATTCACTATGACAGCACTGGGAATCGAATTGCTTGAAAATGCAACAACGCCGCCACCACCGCCCCCGCCAGGACCACTGCAATTAGTCCCGAAATTGGTGACAAATACGCCATTTCCACCGTTGGTTGCAATGTTTATTGCGCTAGTTATAGAAGGTACATCAAGTATTACCGAGCCACCAGCTCCACCGCCGCCGCCGCCTTCGTTTTCAGAGTTTGTACTTCCTGTGTTTCCGTTGGCGAATATCCCCGATCGATTGGTGCCAATAACTTCTGGAGCAATAATGAAAATAATACCGCCCCCGTTTTCACCAGACTCGCCAACTAGCCCTGCGTTATTTCCGTGGCCGGCACCTCCACCGCCACCCATAAACATGCGTCCTGCATTTATTGCAGAATCCAAAGGCATTGAATTTAAACCAGTTACTGAACCACAAGAAAAGCTAGAGCTTTTAACACGCTGTCCGCCAGCACCGCCAATGCCGTAATTTGATCCACCGGAACCCCCTCCGTTATGATTATTTCCTCCGCCACCGCCATTGGCCTGAGGACCTCTACTGCATTCCTTTCCCGTAATATACTCGGCAATTCCCTCACCTTTCAAAGCACGGTCGTTATTAGATGTTCTGCTCGAGTGATAGGTAGTAGGACTCACGAAAATGCAGCCGCCTCCAGAACTTAATGCTTGCCCGCCTCTAAAACCTTTGCCGGTCATAGTTATTGAAAATTGGTCTAAATCAATAGTTCCGTTGCTTTTGATTGCCAACACGCCACCTTTACTTCCATCCCAAGCGGTACCACTCAAGATGCCAGTTAAACGCGCACCATTCTGGAACTCTGGTACCTTTATAAGCTGAACTTTTCCGTTTACATCGTAATTGTTTTTAAAAGGGTAGTTGAAGTATACTTGGTTTCCTTGCTTGGAACATACCCGCTGAAATTCGTAGGTACCCGCAGCATTGTAATTGGAAATGCTACCGAAACTATTCGATTGACTCTGATCTATGGTGGCTCCTTGCATTTGGATTATTAATACCAAATCATCGGGATTTAGATTATTGGAACCAGAAGTGGTGGCCTCATAATCCTCAACGTTTATAGCTGACACCGAAAAGTAGTCATTTACAGTTCCACTAATACTGGTTTGACTAGACAGTAACATGCTGAGCATGAGAAAGGGGAGTAAAGCAATTACTTTTTTACGCATAATCATAAATTTTATCCAAGGTACTAATAATACGCACTTTTACTATTGCCAGTTTGTGGGTAGGTTTTTTCGGATTTCTATTCCCTCAAATGATTTTGGTGGTTTTAATTTTAGGGTGTTGGCCCAATTCCAAACTTCGACTATACCTTGTTCCAAATCGGTGGAATGTTCAGGGTCAAAATCTTCCAGTGCTTTATTGTGGTTACTTGCTGCGTGGGTTACCTCACTTCGAGCTGGCAAGTACTTGACTTCATTGGATTGTTTCGAAACGTCCAATAAAAGCTGTGCGAGTTGATTGATTGAAGTGCTTCGAGTATTTCCAATGTTGTACACCTGATTTATAGATCGAGGATTATTAATGCAACCCGCAATTATCGTTTGGATATCGTTGATATGTGTAAAAGCTCTTGTTTGCTCGCCGTCTCCATAAACGGTGAGCTGTTCTTTGGTCAATAATTGCCGCATGAAAATACCAACCACGTTTCGGTAAGGGTCTGAAAGGTTTTGTCTAACGCCGTAGACATTGTGTGGACGGAATATCGTGTATTTCAGTCCAAATTGCTCAAATGCAGCTTTTAAATCCAGCTCAACAGAATACTTTGCAATACCGTACGGGTCTTCTGGTTGTGGGGTTAACCCCTCGCTAAATGGTGTTTGTTGAGCACCGTAGACGGCAATGGAGGACGTAAAAACAAATCGCTCCACTTTGTGATTCACTGCTGCATTAATTAGATTGATTGAACCAATCACGTTGTTTTCGTAATTGTAGCGTCGTATAAAATGACTCAACCCTTCAGCGGCATAGGCGGCCAAATGAAAAACGTATTTGAACTGATACTTCTGGAACAATTCATTAATTAGTTGCTCGTCCAAGATGGACCCTATTTGAAAGTGGGCTTTCTTTGGGATATTCTGCTTAAAGCCTCCGCTTAGGTCATCTAACACAATGACGTTATAACCAGCATCGATTAATTCTTGGGCAACATGAGACCCTATAAATCCAGCACCACCAGTTACCAGTACATTACTGGCTTCCATTACTTAAAGTATTGTTGAATAGAATTCAAATATGAATCGTGCAGTGTTTTGTTGTCGGCTAAAATCTGTTTTCCGAATATGAAGTCATTTCCATCCTTCCAATCGGTAACCGTTCCACCAGCTTGTTGGACGATAAACGCTCCACCAGCCACATCCCAAGGGTTGAGACCGTATTCGTAAAAGCCTTCAACTCGGCCGCATGCCACATACACTAGATCAATAGCTGCAGAGCCCAAACGACGCAATCCACTGGTGGTTTTCATAAAGTGCTTGAGCAAATCGAGGTATTCATCAACTTCTTCATAGTCGTGGTATGGAAAGCCAGTTGCTAAAAGTGAAAGGTGCGCATCCGATTGATTGGATACTGAGATTTCCTTTCCGTTTAAATAAGCTTTGGATCCTTTCCAAGCATAGAACTGTTCGTTACCGCTCACTTCCAGCACCATGCCCAAGACTAATTCATCGTGTTCTTGCAGGGCAATGCTTATCGAGTATAAGGGAATCCCATGAATAAAGTTCGTAGTGCCGTCTATGGGGTCAATTATCCAATTAAAACGATCGCCAACTTTAGTAGAAGTACCTTCTTCAGCAATAAAACCTGCTTCGGGTATCAATTTAGATAAACCATCGACCAATAACTCTTCAGAAAGCTTATCGATATGCGTTACGTAATTGTGTAAGCCTTTGATTTCAATGTTGTTCGGGTCAAAGTTTTTGCGTTCGAGTTTGATACGCTCACCGACCTCTTTGGAAAGCTTGTTGACCGCCAAGCAAAGTTTTTGATAATCCATTAGGCGGTTACAGATTCGGTTTGTTGTATCAAAACGTTTCCGTTTCCGTCAATTTTCTCTAGAAAAACTTGTTCAATGGTATTGACCTTTTCTTCATTAAATGGTTGCTGGACCTTTACATAATTCTCTGTAAAACCCGACATGAATCCATCTTCATTGGTCGATTCCCAAAGCACGGTATGTTCAGAGCCAATATGCTCTTCGTAGAATTTTCTTTTTTTCTTCGTCGACAAGATTCGAAGCATTTTGCTGCGCTCGTGGCGCTTTTGCATAGGTACCACTTCTTCGATGCGCAAAGCAGTGGTGTTGTCTCTTTCGGAGTAAGTAAATACGTGGAGGTAGGAAACGTCTAATTCAACTAAAAAGTCGTACGTTTTTTGAAATTCTTGGTCTGTCTCGCCTGGGAATCCAACAATTACATCAACCCCAATACAGGCATCAGGCATGAGTTTTTTGATTCGCGCAACTCGATTTCGATACAAATCCGATAGGTACTTTCTCCGCATTGCAATTAACAAGTTATCTGAACCCGATTGCAACGGAATATGAAAGTGCGGAACAAATCGATTCGATTGACTTACAAATTCAATAATGTCGTCACTCAATAAGTTGGGTTCGATACTCGAAATTCTAAATCGATCGATACCCTCAACTTCGTCCAAATTTTTTACTAAATCAAAGAAGTTTTCTTTAGTTCCCTTGCCAAAATCGCCAATGTTAACTCCAGTAATCACCACCTCTTTAGCCTCTGTATGGGCAACTTCTCGAGCTGTTTTAATGGTTTCTTCAACGGTGTTACTTCTACTTCTACCACGAGCAAGTGGTATGGTGCAAAAAGCACAGAAATAATCGCAACCATCCTGTATTTTTAAAAAGCTACGTGTTCTATCCCCAGAGGAGAACGAAGGAAAGAACTCTTTTACTTTTCCAATTTTGTCGTAAAGGGCAACTCCTTCCGATTTTTTCTCTAAAGAAGCAATATGGTCCAGCGCATTGAATTTCTCATTAGCACCAAGCACCAAATCAACACCCTCTATATTTTTAATTTCTTCTGGTTTTAATTGGGCATAACAACCAACTACTATAACAAAACCGGTAGGGTTGTTTCGTAACGCTTTTCGAACGATATTGCGACACTTTTTATCTGCATTATCCGTTACGGAGCATGTATTAATTACATAACAATCAGCAGTTTCTGAAAAATCGACTGTAGCAAAACCTTGTTGATTGAAGGATTTAGCAATGCTTGAAGTCTCAGAGAAATTGAGCTTACAACCAAGTGTGTAGAAAGCAACTTTTTTGTTTGGATGCATATTGCTGCAAAGGTAAGGAAGTGATTACAAACTATAGCTTAAAGGTTTTTAGAAAAATCAGAACATTCGAACTGCAATTCAATATTTCTTGTCTTCTATAAATTGATATACCAAACCTTTTTCAAGGTACCGGTCATTTACATGATGGAGAGGCGGGAATTACTTGGAACTAAGGCTTGTTTAGTGATCATGATGGTCGTTATGAGTTTCTTTGGATTTGGTCAATCAATGTCTCCTTATTCGGGAACAGATTTTATGTTTTGTATTCCTGATTTATATAGTTGGGCAGACTCAAAACTTATAATTTCCTCGGGGTACAAGACTCAATTTGTGGTCTCATGTGATGGTATTGGTTATAGTCAAACATTTTCGATAAATAAAGATAGTGTAGTTGAAATTGATTTACCAGCAACTGCAACTCCAAAAGGTTGGGAGTCTACAACCGACACCACTATTAAAATTAGCAGCCTTAAGCCTATTAGTGTTATGTTAAGGCGAAAATATGCAATGGTATGGACTGGATTAATGAATGTTCTTCCTACTCAAGCTTGTGGTACGAGTTATCGGGTTTGTGGATATGGAGACCTCTCTAATCCTATAGGATATGATACCCAACCAAATGTGGTGGCTATAACCGCGCTGTGTGATAGTACACCAATAAAAATTTCGGCTAATGATACAAGTCATACTGGCAATATATCACCCATATTTCCAACTTATTTAATGCTAAATAAAGGAGAAAGTTACGTTTTTAGAACTCCAAGCTTAAGTGACAGGATTCCTTTTAAGTCAGGAGATTTTACAGGTACTCTTATAGAAACGCTGGATACTCTTAATAAAAAAATAGCTGTGACTGTTAATGATGGGGATTACATTGGTGTATGGGATAAGGGAGGTGGAAATTGTTGTCTTGATTATATGTACGAAATGCTTGCTCCGGATAAACTGGCAGATACCTTGTTTTTTGACTTTAGAAGTAACTTCACCGAAGCATGCCGTTATCGGGTAGTTCCGACAAAAGACAGTACTCGAATTTGGGTGAATAATCAATTTCATGTAATGAAGAATACGTTTGATTATTATCAATTTGATGATTCAAACAATGTAAAAATACAATCTGATAAACCCGTGCACATATATCGTTTTCTATTTAGCGATGGTGCAAAAGTAGAGGTGGGGGGAGATCCTGAAATGACAAGAGTAGAGCCGGCAAGAAATGGAATCACAAAATCAATTGTTTTACCCAGAGAAAGGAAAACGAATACACATAAATATTATTTACAGGTGATGTGTAGACTAGGTAACGAAAAGGACCTCACAATAAATGGTAATTTGAAGGCGCAGTATTTTAAAAAATTCTTAGCTGATCCAAATTGGGTTTATGCTGAGTTTGAAATTGATACCAATATTCAAATAATTGAATCGTCAAGGCCCTTTAAAGGTTATCATGGTGTTTCGATAATTACTGGAAGTTTGGTTCACAATTTAACTGGTATTTCAAATTTTGATAACATCTCCCTTCCAGAACCTGTTCAGCTACGATCTTGTACATATCCGTTGGAAATTGTCTCTCCAATTTTATCGGATAGTGTGGTATGGTGGAATGGTAGTAGTGCTTCAACTCAGAAAGTTGACTCTGCAGGTAAATATTGGGTTAGGCAAAAGTTATACGAGGATTGCGGTGATGCATTTTATCATACCGATACCATTATTGTTGTACATGATTTAATATCATATCAAACTTCGATTGGAAAAGAAGTTTGTGTTGACGATTCCCTGAAAGTACAGATTGGTGGTGATTTTAATAGGATTAGCTGGAGTGATTTTCTAACAACCAAGAATAGGTTTATAAAACCAAATCAATGGTACTACTATGAATTGCAAAAGCACAGCTGTAGGAATAATGATAGCCTTCGGTCCTCGAGTTTGCCGCATCCCGATAGTAAAGTAACCGCACCATTTACCTCATGTGATACTTCAATTGGTGTTATCAACCTAAGTGATTATGGTATTGTGGCATCCGATAGTACTCGATGGGAACCAACATCTAAATTTCGATATACAGGTAAAAACCAATACAAAGTAGCTGCTAAGAGTACGTTCAGATCATTTCTTAATATTACTAATTACTATGGATGCACATCCACCGACACCGTCGAGTTTATCTTTAAAAAAATCGACGATACCTTGAAAGTGAATGGAGACTTCGATTGCCAAAGTGGTTTGTTAACTCTTGAAGTCGAAAACCCTGAGATGGTAGGAGAAATTACTTGGGAAGTTGCTAATCAAACTCAACAAGGAAATAGTATCGATATCTCCAATTTTAATTCATCTGAAGTTACTGGTGTTTTGAATTATAAATACGATTTCGGTTGCGAGGGTTTTCAGCCGTTTAGTTTTAAGACAGAAGCGTATTTGCGAGACGAAGGTTTGAGTAACGTTTTCACTCCAAATGGTGATGGTATTAACGATGTCTATCATCCTATTACAAATGAAAATAGTAGACCCTGCTATCAATTTGAAGTTTTTAATCGATGGGGAAAAAGCGTATTTAATTCTATCAATAATTCAGATGGTTGGGATGGTAAAATAATCGGAAAGGATGCCTCTGGAGGGGTGTACTTCTATATACTGGATCTACAGGGGGAAAGCCATTCAGGTCACTTTACATTAATAAGGTAAAATAGTGTTTATGAAAAAGCAATTTATAATTTGTTGTTCAATTTTTTTAATTTGTGCTGGGTTTTCGGCCAAAGCAATAAATCTAAATATCCATGGAAGCGTTTTACGAAGTGGTACTCCAATGCGTGGTCAACCAGTAATCTTTAAGGATTCCGTCTCAAAAAAAATTGATACCGTATATACAAATAATGCAGGTACTTTTAGCGCAAACTTTAACACAGCCAGCACATTAACGAGTGGTTATATTAAAATTTCATACACAGTCTGTCTTGGGTTGTCTACACAGGATACTATTATACCCTATTCATCAAGCAGTACAACTATTGGTCCTCTTTCATTAGAGCGGTGCAAAGCTCCCATAGTGCCTTTTTACAAAGTTTATTTTCGAGGAAAAGTCAATCTACTACCAAATACCATTGCCATAAGATTAAAAATTGTAGGAGGAAATTCTAGCAATATAAGAACCAATAGTTTAGGAGAGTATGATGGCTTTATACATACTAACTTCCAAACTGGGACAATTTATGCGGAACACGAGGATTGTCATGGTGTAATAAAAAGGTCTTCAAATTTTACTTTTACCGATCAAAAGGATACTCTTTTTACTAATGTTAATTTCGACCATTGCAATAACCCACCATATATTATAGCTCGGGTTAGACTTACGGGAAATAGTACTGATATATATCAAAAAAGAGTTCAATACTCCATTGATAATTTCAATACCATACTTGACTCCTCTCTCACTGATTTGGGTGGATGGGCGAAAGATACTATTCCAATTGCAGCAGGGAGTTCGGGGATTTTTTACGTTCGATACAAAAACTGTGTTGATGCATGGGTAGTGGACACATCACATTATGCACCACCAGCGCGTTACCACTTTGTGTACAACTTTGAGGTGTGTCCAGATTCTTTACCTACTGTCGTTACTGGCCAAGTATTAAAAAATGGGGTACGTGCAAAAAATTCCAGTATTCGAATAATAGAGTGGGATGATGTTAATCTAAAGGCTTTAAATATTGATACGTTAAAGACTGATGATGGTTTTTATAGAATCGAAATTAGAAATAAAACGGCAAAATATATTGCACAAGGATTTTTGCATAGAACTGACCCAAATTTTGGACAATTTATGCCCACTTATTTGCCCGATGAATGGGATTGGTATGGGGCTAGAACAATGATCTATAATAAAAACAACAAACTGAGTAATACAGATATAAATTTGATACGGGTACGACCGCTTGCAGGCACCAATTCGGTAAATGGAGATGTATTGGATACTTCTGGTGTAACTCCAAAACTAGGGCCAAATACCATTATCGCTTTGTTTGACGCTTCTGAGAAGCTAATCGATTTTGAGTATCCCAATTCAAACTTAGAATACGAACTAAAGCAAATTGACGATGCACCTTATAAGCTAGCAGCATTGGAACTCGGTAAGTTTTATTCGTTTAAAGAAATAGATTTTTTGTGGGATAATAAATCAAGCATAAAAATGAATGCATTTATTAGTAAGGACTCCACTTCTTTTGTCAAGGAAATTGAATTTAATGGATTAAACGAAGTTCATTTGCTTCAAACAACTGTCTATCCTAATCCAGCAAATGATAAATTAACTATTGAAATAGCTAAAGGGAGGAATAACTTAAGAGTTGAGATAAAAGAAATCAATGGACAATTAGTGGCGTTGAAAAACGTAACTCCATTCGAAAAAACCATATTTAACACTCGTCACTGGGATTCAGGAATGTATGTGCTAGAGGTTGTAGAAAAAGACGGGTTTGAAGTTAAACATAGGTCTAGTGTTATAATACAACACTAACATGCGCTAGATTGAGTTCGGAACTGAAACGATGATTATTGCACCATTTTTCATCATCCTTCTTTTTTACTTTACCCGTATGAAGAGCTTCTTCCGGTGGAGGTTGATACCCTGGAGTTGTGTAACCATAAAAATCGGCATCATAATCTGTATTACATAAACAGTGATGTTCTTTTTACAGCTTGCAGAGCAATGCTTATCGAGTACAATGGAATTCCGTGAATAAATTTCGTAGTGCCGTCTATAGGGTCAATTATCCAATTAAAACGTTTCCGTTTCCATCAATTTTCTCTAGAATAACTTGTTCAATGGTATTGACCTTTTCTTCCTTAAATGGTTGCTGAACTTTCACATAATTCTCGGTAAAACCTGTCATGAATCCTTCTTCATTGGTCGATTCCCAAAGCACGGTATGTACAGAGTCAATATGCTCTTCGTAGAATTTTCTTTTTTTCTTTGTCGACAAGATTCAAAGTATTTTGCTGCACTCGTGGCGCTTTTGCATAGGTACCACTTCGTCGATGCGCATAGCAGTGGTATTGTCTCTTTCGGAGTAAGTAAATACGTGGAGGTAGGAAACGTCCAACTCACCTAAAAAGTGGTACGTTTTTTGAAATTCTTCGTCTGTCTCGCCTGGGAATCCAACAATTACACGGCGTGTGGGGTTAGTGCGCAGAGCCTTTCGCACAATGTTACTGCAGTATCCGTTACAGAGCAAGTGTTAATGACATAACAGTCTGCAGGTTCTGAGAAATCTACTGTAGCAAACTCGTCCTGGTTGAAAGACTTTGCATTACTAGAAGTTTCCGAAAAAATCAACTTACAGCCTAAAATGTAAAACGCTATTTTTCTATTCGGTTGCATGTTGTAAAAGTAAGGCTTTGATCGGAGAGAGTTACTCGATATTGGATCAAAAAAAAGCCTCGAAAGAGGCTTTTTTTTAGTGTGTAGTTTTAATTCTCTGCTACAGTACAATCTACAGATAGAGTTACTGGCAAACCACCTATTTCCGGTGGTATTTGAGTGGTACTTTCGTAACCTTCACACCAGGCGTCTTTTTCACTCTTCTTCATTTCATCCGTATAGCTTACCGGCTCTACTACATTTGGCTGAGTAAAGGGAATACCAAAGGCGTTTCCGGTAGCCGTTGTGTTGCAGGTGCAAGTGTAGCTTTTTTTACAAGAATTGAATCCTGCAATTATGGTGCACAATAGCACCAATTGCAAGCTTTTTTGGAACATCTTCATTTAGCTTTCAGTTGCTGCGCAACTAACCGTTCTAGTAGCTGTACTAGGGTTCCCTAATAAGTCCGTACTTGGCACTTGAGTGGTGCTTTCGTAACCATCACACCATTCCGTTTTTTCACTTTCTTTTATTTTTTCTGTGTATACAACCGGAGTAGAGCCATCAGGAAGTGGTAAGCCAAATATTGGATCAGCAACTGTGGCAGTACACGTGCATGTGTATTCTTTTTTACAAGAGCTTAGACCTAAAACTACAAGGCAACCAAGTGCGAGAGAGATTTTTTTCATTTTATTGTTTTTATATAATTAATATTTGTTCTTAAACCGTGCATTCTGTTTTTTCCGAAACTAGAAAGTTGAACCCGTCTTGAAAGCCATCATAAGTTGTTGAATCCTCGTAACTGTTGCACCATTCCACACGTTCGCTATCCTTTAATTTCTTTTCATATGAATTTACAGAAGATGTTGGGGTGTAGAGCGGGAATTCTTGTCCATCTGCCGTTGCTGAAGTTGAAGTTGTACAGGTGCAGGTTTGATCTTTGGCACAAGATATAAAAAGACAGAAAAATAAAGAGGTTGTAAATAAACTGTAGGTTCTCATGTTGAGTTTTTCAATTTTCCAAACAAATGTAACACTTAAAGGTAATAGTTAACTTGAAACTGCTCCCTCCAATTCTGAGAAAAATGTCGGAAATGATTTGTTCACTACTTCTGCATCTTCAATAATTATTGGTCCTAAAAATGAAATGGGTGCAAACGCCATAGCCATGCGGTGGTCTTTGTATGTATTAATACGAACGGGATTTGTAAAGGCTTGCATCTTTCCAGAAATTAATAGTGTGTTTTTGACCGCAGTTACGCTGATTCCAAATTTTTCTAGTTCCGATTTTATTGCTGCAATGCGATCCGTTTCTTTTAATTTTAAGGAGGCAAGTCCAGTGGCTTGTAAATCAATACCTAAGCAAGCACACAGAACAGAAACGGTTTGCGCAAGGTCGGGTTGCTGACTGAAGTCAATGCTTAAGGATTTGGGCGGTTTGTAATTTGCTATACGTCTCAATACAAGTCCATCTACAGTATAAAGGGTACAAACACCAAAGTAGGTCTGTGCCCATTCTGAGATAATACAATCTCCCTGCAAAGAGCCTTTGCTTAGCCCTTTTAGTAATAACTCAGTCCCGCCACTTATCGCAAACATGGAGTAGAAGTAACTAGCAGCGGACCAATCCGGTTCCACACTTACTTTTTGCGGACTAAATTTAGTAGAAGGAATATGAATACGGTTGTCTTTATTAGTGGACTTACAGCCCAATAATTTAAGTAAGCCCAGAGTCATATCTAGATAAGGTCGCGAGTTGATATTCCCTTCAAGATGAATGGTAAGTCCATTTTTGAGTTTAGGAGCAATGAGCATCAACGCCGAAACGTACTGACTGCTCACTGTAGCGTTAATATTTAACTCATTGGTTAGTGGTGTTGATTTTGCTTTAATAGTCAATGGAGGAAAGCCTTCTTTTCTCTGATAACTAATTGATGCTCCGAGATTATTTAGAGCATCCACCAAAATTTTTATCGGCCTTTCTTGCATGCGTTTGCTGCCAGTAAGGAATATGTCTTTTGCACTGAAAGCAAAATACGCTGTGAGAAAACGCATAGCCGTGCCGGCATCTTCAATGTCAATTGAAGATTTATATGTGTTTAGTGCTTGTGAAAGAATTTTAGAATCGTTTGCCTCGGAGACTTCTTCTATACTGATATCATTATTGCTTATGGCAGAAAGAATGAGCAAGCGATTGCATAAACTTTTAGAAAGTGGCAGATTGACCGATCCTGAGATTGTGCTTTGAGAAAAATCCAAACTTCTGTTCATTCTTGGCAGTATTTTTTGATAATCTGATAGGCTTCAACTAGTCCAAGTTCCCCAGCTTTACTTAAATCGTTACACGCTTTTTTTGGATTTTCTAGAAAAAGGTAGCTCAGTCCTCGATTCAAATAGGCTTCTTTAAATTCGTTATTGATTTTTATGGCTTTGGTATAGGCGTCTACCGAAGCATCAAATTCCTTTTGTTCTGCCAAAACAATTGCCTTGTTGAACCAAGCGTAATAGAATTCGGGCTCCAATTCAATGGATCGCTCATACAATAATTCAATTTCTTTAAGACGAATATTTACCGTTTCCATGCTTTTTAGTCCTGTGGATTGATATTCTTCGCCTACGTCAATAAAGGCGCCATTTCCTGTCTCAAGTTTTAGCAACAGCTCCAATAAATCGAGCATAGTATTGGCTTTATTAAAATAACCCAATGCCGATTTTGGGTACTGGGCAATTAAGCTGTCGTAGGTAGCAATTGCTTGGTTAAAATCAAATTCAGCTTTGTAGTTGGTTGCTTTCCACAAATAATAACGCTCGTCCTTAGTTCCGCTGCTTGATTTTAGATACTCATTCAAGGCCTCTTTTTGGCTTTGTATGTTGGGCGTAGGTTCATTCAATAAATAATTGCTGGCATAAAAGTAAGGGGTGTTTTTGTAGGTTTCGTTAAAGTCATTAATGAGTTCCGTGTTGTAGTATAGATGCTTTTTATCAATCTGTTTGTAAAAAGTGTTTTTTAAGTCAAAAAATGGAATAGCCAGTACGATCAGTTTTTGTTCTTCAGCGTCAAAATTCGGGTTATAAAAATTGGCATCCATTTTTGTAAATCGCTTTAAAACAGCCTCTTCTTCAAGGTTGAATTCTTTTTCTCTGTTTTTACCTCGAATGCTATTTCCTTTTACAAAGTCCAATTGTGCACCCGATTCATTTCCTAGTTTACGACGCACAAAAGCACGATTAAACCATGCGTCCTCCATATCGGGATACAATTCGATGACCGCTGTATATTCCTCTTCGGCTAATTTGTATTTGTCCATTTTATGAAAAGTAAGGGCTAGGTTATAATGGGCCAGAATGTTTTCGGGGTTTATGTCTACAACTCGAGAAAAATCGTAGGCTGCATTGTCGTATTTGTCCAACAATACGCGTACGTTTCCTCGATTATAGAAAGCCAAAGCATTACTTGGGTTTAGGTCAATTACTCGGGAGTAACTGGCTTCTGCTTGCGCGTACTCCAGTTGGTCTGCTAAAATGTTTCCCTTTATAAAATGGCCCAATGAAGAGGTTGAATCTATGCGAATGGCCGAATCGCAATTGGCTAATGCTAATTGGGGCTGCAGCAGTGCACTGTTAGAAACCGCCATGCGTAACCACGGCTCTGGGTTGTTTGGGGCTATTTTTAAAGCTTCTTTGAAATCTGTAACCGCCTCTTCGTATTCTTCCAGATGATTTAAAATGATTCCTTTTAAAATGTATCCAGATTCTAGATAGGGGTTGATAGAAATTGCTTTTTCGGCTGATTTTAAAGCATCCTCAAACTCCTCTATTTGAACTTCACTGCTTGCTTTTTGAATGAATAAAAAGTAGTTTAGGGGGTCAATCTTTAGTGCCAATTTATAATCTTCAATTGCACCGAAGTGGTCGCCGTATTTTGAACGTGCAATGCCTCTATTTTGGAAGGATGCTGCACTTAAAGGGTTAATTCTAATGCATTGGGTATAATCCTCGGTGGCGCCTTTGTAATCGTTTAATCGATACTTTGCAGAGGCTCTTAAAAAATAAGCATCTAGAAGGTAGGGCTTTGCTTTAATTGCAAAGTTAAGCCGCTGAATGGCCATTGTGTAACTTTGAGTTTTAAGGTCTTCGCGAGCCAGAGCTATATATTTTTCCGCGTTTAGTTGCGCCACTATTGCATTAGTGGTAAAAATTATTGACGCTAGAATTAAAAGCCTTTTCATGGGTCAAATTTAATTTAATGGAAAAGCAGAGCGGCTTCCGACATAAATAAACTAAACAATATCCTTTTTATATTATGGGATAAATTCTACATTCGCTGAATTATTTATGATATTATGAAAAAGTCAACAGTTGCAGTCTACAAGTCAAACGAAACGGCCATAAAGGCTGTGAAACACCTCATAAAGCATGGTATTGCGGAAGAGGAATTGTCTATAGTAGGTAAAGGTGATTTGATTGAAGATCACATCCATTTTGTTCCAGTAAAAAAGTATAAAATAGCGCCAATAATTATTGGTTTAGGTGTTGGCGGTTTGTTGGGTGGTTTGTCTGGCGCGGGCATGTTGCAGCTTCCTTTGTTTGAACAGTTTTCTGATGCTGGTTTTTTTATCGGTTTATTGGCTGGTATAGGTATAGGTGCGGCAATAGGTGCATTAATAACCGTGATTGCTTCGATAGTGGTTAAAAAAGATGAAATTGTTGTCCTTCAAAAGCACATTGATAATGGCAGCTATGCGGTTGTGGTGAAAGGTTCGGATGCAGATATTGCTAAGTCTAAAGAATTATTACATCAATCAAAACACGGTCACCATCACTTGGTCCAATTGCATGGTAAATAGCTGTGATTTAAATAAAATATTAAAAAGCCTCTTTTGAGGCTTTTTTTGTGCCTAATGTTACCGTTTAATAATCAGAACTGTTTCAAATTTGTCTATTAGTTATGGAACAATATTTTCAAATATTTATAAACGGTTACAAAGGTTACGCAAACTACCTTTGGGGGGAGATTTCAAATCCCAGTTTACACAATTACTTCTATTGGTTGTTGGCCATATCATTGTTCTTTTTGGCACTCGAATGGTTAAAACCTTGGCGAGAAAATCAGTCTAAATTTCGTAAGGATTTTTGGCTAGATGCCTTTTACATGTTGTTTAATTTTTTCTTGTTTTCACTCATTATTTACAATGGCCTCTCTGATGTGGTGGTTGAGTTTGTCAATAGTACCAGTAATGCATTGTTTGGGTTCCGATTACAAACCATTAACCCGATGCAAAACTTCCCGTATTGGAGTATTTTATTAATCGGATTTTTAGTGCGTGATTTTGTTCAATGGTGGACCCACCGAATGCTGCACCGTGTTCCGTTTTTGTGGGAGTTTCATAAAGTACATCACAGTGTGAGAGAAATGGGCTTTGCTGCCCACTTGAGGTATCATTGGATGGAGACCATTGTTTACAGAACAATGGAGTATTTACCCCTTGCCTTATTGGGGATTGGCTTACATGACTTTTTTATTATTCACTTGTTTACGCTAGCCATTGGTCATTACAATCATTCTAACTTTTCAACGAAAGGAATTTATACAGCCGGTGTATTGGGGTTATTAGTGAGCTTGTTTATCATTGATCAAGCAGAAATGGAATGGTTAAATGCTATTGCATGGATTGTAGGCATGCCAATAGTTTTTGGGTTGGTGCTGGGTCCGTGGATGAAGTACATTTTTAATAGCCCTGAAATGCATATTTGGCACCATGCGTACAACATACCGAATAAGTATCGATATGGAATTAATTTCGGTATTTCATTAGCGCTTTGGGACTACATTTTCGGAACCGCATCGATACCTCACGATGGTAAAGATATTGAGTTGGGATTTGAGGGAGTAGAGGACTTTCCGGAAGGTTTTGCAGGGCAAGTAACTCACGGGCTTAAGCCGAAATCAACTACTTAGGTTATATTAAACTTTGTGCGGTAATAGTTACCGACGATTATCAAGTAAATGCTTCCAATTACAGTTGGTAGTAACCAATTTAGAACTACAAAAGGGGTAAAGTTTTGAATGGCACTAAAAGCAGTTAGAGCTGCGATAAATGAAATGGTGAATCGGTTATAATGCTCGAAGAACCAGTACATGTTGTGTTTTGCAAGTTTATGCTTGTTCACACCAAAGAAAATGGTGCGCACATCTTTAAATGAGTTAATTCCAAAGAGCAAACCAAAAACTAAAAAGATAATAGCAAAAGAGGTGTTTCCTTTAAAATAGAACCAAATGGAGAAGAACAGTATGGTCAATGAACAAGCAAAACCAATTGCCGTTAAAGCTTTATCAAATAAGGTATTTGGTTGACCTTTTTCCATGGCAAAACGTAACCCTGACGTGGCGTAATAGAATCCGAATAGACCTAAAAATGTTATCATAACTCCACCAATGCTGGCGCCTGTGATTACCAATATTATCCAGGTAATAAAATAGATTTTTCCAATAGTACGATGCGGTTTGTTTCCTTTTGGAAGCAGGTATTGTAGTAGTCCGGTTATAAAAATCACATAACCCGAAACGGCATGTACAAAAGTAATTTCATTCATCATTCGTAATTATTGATCAGAAAAGGCATGTTTATAGTCTTTTTTCCAACCTTTAAAAAATAGACTTATTTTATACCAAAGATAAATCACGGTGGTTCCCAAAATCCAAAATACAGGATTAAGAAACGAAGTTTGAAATGATATTAATAGAATCAGTAAACTGATTAAAGAAAATACGGAATATAGGAATACTTTAAAGCCATAAAATACCAGCTTTAATTTCCAATAATCTTTAGGGTCGGTAAAAGCGTCATTTTCTTTTTTAAAGGAGCTATAATTCATTTTTGAATAACGCTTAGCCCGATACTTTGGGTCTCGTTTTCTCCGTTGTTTTCGTTTGGCTTTAGCTTTATAGGTCTTTTTAGTGTAGACATATTTTGCGTATTTCGGTCGCTTAATGTATTCAGTAAGACGCTCATAAGCTTTAGTAACCTCAATAAATTTCTCTCTATCGCTTGATGGAAGGTTCAAATCTGGATGGTAGATTTTGGCGAGTTTTCTGTACGCCCTTTTTACTTCCTCTAGCCCAGTACCTGGAGAAAGGTTCAGTATTCGATAATATCTAGCATACAAACCTTATGGAGCCGATTATTGGTCTTTTTTCTTTTTCTTGTAAAGTAATAGGACTGCAAAGGTTGGAATCATGCAGCTAAGAATTACAATAATGTATGTTGTGGTATCCATAATTCAGAAATTAGATTCATCGAAAATAAGGACAAAATCTGAACATTTAAATTTTGGCTGGAATTATTAAACCTGTGTTTTTTTTTGATTATGGACGTGTATCATTATTATGATAGAATTCAATACATCGTATTTCCATTCATTGTTTCGTCGGGCACTTCTTGGATGGCATCCCAATGTTCTACAATTTTCCCATTGATGTCAAATCGAAAAAAGTCCATCGTAACGTACTCTTCATTACCTGGCCATATCTGGTGCGTATGCAACGCAACCAAATCATTCTGAGCAATCGCACGAACAAATTCAATGGTTTTATTGGGATACTCCTGTGCCATTTTTTCAAAATAGTCGATGAATGATTGCTTACCATTACCAACCAGTGGGTTGTGCTGAATATAATTGTCACCAACATACAAGTTCACTGCTTTCTTGGGTTCACCTTCGTACGCCATTTTATAAAAAGCAACAGCGTTTATTTTATTCTGTTCTTGATCCATGTAATATCGTTTTATGACAGGCGGCAAGTATTTCTTTCGCTCTATTTGGGGTTCGACCCTCAGCATAGGTTCTTAATACGGGTTCTGTACCAGATGGTCGAATCATGAGCCATTCATCATCGTTGAAATAAAACTTCCAACCGTCTAAATCTTCTATACGCTGTACCGTCCAATCTCCAAAATCTTCGTAAGGTTTGGTTCGGCACTGCTCAACTATACGATTTTTTTCTTTCTGATCAATCTGTAAGTCAATGCGTTGGAATGCGAAATCACCTACAGTATCTCTCACTTCCTTAAGTAACTCTTGAAGTGATTTTTTGGTCTCCATCATAGCTTGTAATAGAACCAATCCGTTCCAAATTCCGTCTCGTTCTGGTATATGACCTTTTACCGCTATTCCGCCGGACTCTTCACCTCCAACAAGAATGTCTTCGTTAACCATTAGACCACAAATGTGTTTGAATCCGATAGGAACAATAGCTAATTCTAAACCGTTTTTTTTACAAAACTGAGCAATTTTTACCGTCGAGCTAAACCCTGTTGCAACCTTACCTTTCCACCCCTTGTAATTATACAGATAGTGGAGTAGGAGTAGCATAATGTTGTGTGAGTCAATGTAATTACCCTTACCATCAAATAACCCAATTCGGTCGGCATCGCCATCATTAACCAATGCAAAGTCAATACCCGTTGAATGCTTGAGGTGTTTCTGGTACTCCTTCAAATTCTTTAGCACAGGCTCTGGATTGAGTCCATGAAATGAAGGGTTCCACTCACACCGAAATAAATCAGCGCTCGGAAATAACTCTTGCATAATGAATTGACCACTACCATACATTGCGTCGTAAGAAATTCCAATGCCCGAATGTTGAATTCCTTCGATATCAAACGCTGCACGAACTTTTTGAAGATACAGTGCTTTTAAATCGCATTCAACTGCCATATCAATCGGAAGTGCCTCAAAGTCGTATTTCATGATTTGGGGAATCAAAGCCTCTATTTCTTGGATTTCATTCTGTAATAGAGGTCCACCATAGCCTCCCTTCAACTTGTATCCATTGTAGCTTGGGGGATTGTGAGAGGCCGTAAGTATAATTCCCAATTGGCAGTTGAGTTCCTTTGCTGCTAAACTGATTGCAGGGGTTGTTATGGGTTCATTGTAAAAAGTCACATCTATTTTATGAGCAAGCAATACCTTAGAAACAACATTCATAAATTGCTGACCCGCAAAACGACAATCAAAACCAACAACTACTTTGGAGGTATCATGTTTTTGTTTTAGCCATAAAGCAACACCTTCCGTGATTCTTGCAACGTTATAGTTGGTAAAGTCTTTGGCAATAACTGCACGCCACCCGTCTGTTCCAAATTTTATCTCCATTTCTAATTGTAAATTTTTCGTTTGTTCAGAGCTCTCTGATAGCGCTTTGCAAAATTTAAGTGAGTTCTGTAGTTCGAAGCAAAGTTATGGTAGCCCGAAAAGTCTTCTTTAGCACAGAAGTACAGGTAGTTGTGTTTTTCGGGATTGAGCACAGCATCAATGGAAGATATTTCTGGAATTCGAATGGGGCCAGGGGGAAGGCCTTTGTAAAGGTAAGTGTTGTAAGGCGAATCAATTTTTTTATGAATGTTGAGCACCCGTCTAATTGAAAAATCACCTAGTCCATAAATTAGTGTGGGATCGGCCTGAAGCAGCATTCCCTTCCGGAGTCGATTTAGATACACTCCAGCTACTTTTGGTTTTTCATCATTCATTTTGGTTTCTTCTTCAACAATACTTGCTAAGGTTACTACTTCACTTTGTGTCAAACCCAACTGTTTGGCCTTGCTTCTTCGTTTTGTATTCCAGAATTTTTTAAATTCAATAGCCATCCGTTCTACAAACGCTTCTGGTGAGGTGTCCCAATAAAACTCGTAGGTATTTGGAATAAAAAGCGCTGGAAAAGTAGCTGCATTAAAGCCGTATTTGCGCACCAACTCTTTATTTTGGAAGCACTTTATGAAGTCTGTAGAGTCCGGTTCTAAAAAACCAGATACTCGAGCGGCTAATTCGCCTAAGGTTCGCTGGTTGTTGAAAGTAACTTGAACGGGTGTTTGAGTACCCGACCGCAACTTATTGACAAAGGAATCATTGTTCCAACCTGATTCAATGGTATATTTCCCAGCCTTTAATGTATTGGGGTAATTCTTTTTTTGGGCTACCCAGTCAAAGTCTTTGGCGCTTTTAAGCCATGAAGAATCTTTTAGTGCGCGCAACAAGTCTTCGTATTCCCAAGTACTCGGAATATAAAGTACCTTATCTTGTTTAGAAATAATGGCCTTACCGTACACTTTTTCATAGTAAATGTAACCGAGTACTATACCTATGATCATTGAGATTAGTGTAAGAATGCCAATTACTTTTTTCAAAATTTAAAATATTTTTTGGAGCAAAATTTCGTTGTGCATTTCACCTTTGATTCTTATCCAGTCTTTTTTTACTCCAACGGTTTTAAAGCCAAATGATTGAAATAATTTGAGGCTGTTATCATTACTAGACAGCACATTGCAAAATACCTGATGACATTCCAAAATATCTTTACAGTAGTTTAGAATGATAGCAATTGCCGATTTGCCAAAACCAAGTCCCCGATGCTTTGGCTCCACAATTAAGATGCCGATACCAATTCGTCTATGAACTGGGTTGAAGTCAAACAAATCGACACAACCCAACGCTTTACTTGTTTCTAGATGCTCAATAATAAAACGCAACTGTTTTTGAGCGTAAATGTCTTGTACACTGTTTACATATTGCTCGAGTGCAAACCGACTAAATGGCTGCGTAGTATCGGATATACTCCAAACTTCGGCGTTGTTTTCCCATTCATAGAGTAAGTCTATATCTTGAGGTTCAAGAGCCCTTAACTTTATTTTTTCTCCATTGAGCATAAAACAAATTTGAAATAAATTCTCAATAATCGACTCGTAAAAATGATTAATACTAATTTGGCTGAAGAATTAATACAAGATGAAGACAAAAGCACATTTTAAAAGCGATACCTTATCGGAAAGTGAGTTGGTACTTAATGAGGATGGAAGTGTATACCATTTACATCTAAGAGAGGAGCACATAGCAGATACCGTTTTACTGGTTGGAGATCCAGGTAGAGTAGAGCAGGTTTCGCGTAAATTTTCAAGTATTGATTTTCAAGTTCAAAATCGGGAGTTCTGCACGCACACTGGATTTTACAACGGCAAACGCATTACTGTAATGTCCACCGGCATTGGTACAGATAATATAGATATTGCGGTAACCGAATTGGATGCGGCAGTAAATATAGATTTGGATTCTAGAACTATTAAAACAAATCCTCGAAAGTTAAATTTGGTCAGAATCGGAACGTGTGGGTCTTTGCAAGAGGATATCCCTGTTGACTCCTATGCGCTATCTACTTTTGGACTTGGGTTTGATGGGTTATTGGATTTTTATGATCATGAAAATGAGCCAGAAGAGGCTAAAATTCAATCTGACTTTATTGAGTTTTATAAAGCAAATGGCCACGACATTTCCGTCTATGCTGCAAAAGGCAATAATGAATTAATTGGACAACTGGAGCAAGGCATGCATAAAGGAATAACGGCTACAGCAAATGGTTTTTTTGGCCCTCAAGGAAGGGTGCTGAGACTGAATGCAAAAATTCCCAACCAAAATGAATTACTCAATCAGTTTAGATCTGGTCAGCAGCGAATAATAAACTTTGAAATGGAGACTTCTGGACTCTACGGCTTAGGCGGGTTAATGGGCCATCGCTGCGCTACGGTTTGTGCGGTTATCGCGAATAGATTTACAAAAAGTTATTCTAAAGATTACAAGAAAACGGTTGACCAATTGGTTGATCTAGTTTTAGACCGATTAACAGTTTGATATTCAAAACTCTATTTCTGATATTTTCTGAAGGGGTCTGTTGAAGCTACATTTGCTTCATGTCGTCAGAAGAGCAAAATGAAATAAAAGCACTAATATCTTTACTGGATGATCCTGATGAGGTGGTTTTTGATCAAATTCGATTAAAAATAGAATCTATGGGTGAAGAAATTATTCCAGTACTGGAAGATGCTTGGGAGCACGACGCTTATGGCATACTTTTTCAAAGTAGGGTAGAGAATATTATTCATAATATCCAGTTTGATAAAGTAAAGGCTGAGTTAAAAGAATGGGCGGGAACTCAAGAAAAAGACTTGCTCTCTGGTATGCTAGCGTTGGCAAAATACCAATATCCCGACATCGATACTCAGGAAATACGGAAGAATGTTGACAAGCTGGAGAAAGACATTTGGTTAGAATTTCACGATGGACTTACCGCACTAGAAAAGTTAAAAGTTTTCAATCATATATTATTTGACGTTCATGGTTTTGAGGGGAATACCAAGCATTACCATGCGCCAGATAATTCGTTTATTAACAGAGTATTAGAAAGTAAAAAAGGCAACCCGATTTCTTTGGCTGTAATATATTTGATACTGGCCGAAAGATTAAGGCTCCCTGTATTTGGGGTTAATTTGCCCAGGCACTTCATTCTCGCGTGGGGCGACATGATGAACCTTCCGGCTAGCCCTGAGGCTCAAGAAGCTAAAATTCTCTTCTACATTAATCCATTTTCAGGCGGATCGGTTTTTGGTAAAAGCGATATCGAGTCCTTTTTAGTTGAATTGAAACTTAAGCCAAACCCAATTTTCTTTCTACCGTGCAGTAATTACGACATTATGGTGCGCTCGTTAAATAATTTGGTACATTCTTTTGAGCAAGAGGGCCAAGGTCATAAAGCAGAAGAAATACGAGAGCTGCAGACTATAATAAAACTGTGAACTCAGCAACGAGGCAAATTGAATCGCTGAACCTTTATTATTTACTGATTACTTGGGGCTTTTCTAGTAGAAAAAACTATTGAAGAAATGCAATACATCTCTTAAAAATCCTGCAACAGCACTAGAAATCGGATCGTTGTAACTTCTACCAACTACGTAGAAGAGGAAAAGAATGTAAATGCCCAACAACAAGAACGACTTGATTTTTCCCACGGATTTTCCTAAGTAAAAAATGAAGAATACAACTATCGTTATAAAGAACAGCAATACCCTTAGCTCACCACTCAACTCGTTAATTTCTGGGGTCATGCTTATTGGCCCGTGAAGAATAGTGAAGAGAAACAACGGGAAACCTAAGGCAAAACAGATGTCGAACATATTGCTACCTAGAGCATTCGATACAGCATCATCATAGTTTCCCTTTTGTGCATCTTTCATACTTATGATGGTATCCGGTATTGAGGATGCCATAGAGGCAATGATTAAAGCTACAAATAGAATGGGAATATCTAGGCCTTCAAATGTGCCAATTAGGGGCACCTCATAAGATTTGGCTCCAATCCACTCACAGGCCAAAACCAGTAAATAACAACTCACAGCAATCATTAATGTACTGGTGATTAACAGTGGCCAGGCATTGGCAGCAGTCATTTGTTTCTTGCCTACAATTAACCCTTCTAAATCTAGTGTAATACCTTGGGAAAGTTTAGATCGTTCAACTTCACCCTCCTCCTCATCATCAAAGGACTCTGCGTTTTTTTGCGCGTGATAGGTATCTGAGTCTACCATTTCGCCTTTTGTCATAGAAGAAAGCATGTAAACTATATACACAACATAAATGCCCATCAAAATTGCCCCATGCCACCAATATAAGTTGTTACCTGAGATTAAAACAATAAGAATACCTTCAGTTACTATTAGGGCGATACCGTCTCTCAACACTACCTTTTTGGACACATGAACTACACGCGTCATTCCCGCATAAATTACTGCAAGAATGGCGATAGCTGGAATGATCATGGCATTGAAAATTGCTGAACCCGCCGTGGTACCTATTCCACCACTAAAACCGTCAACATCATTAAGAAAGAATAAAAAGAAAACTGTTGTGAATAATTCAGGCATTGAACTGGCTATGGCGTTTATAGTAGCACCTTTAACACCGTCACTTAAATTGCGACCTAAATAATCCGATGCAGCTGAAAAGCCATCAACACTTCTCCATATAACGATGGAGCAAAATGCGACAAGTATAATTGGTATAAGCAAACCCATTTATAATTAAGGCTTAGTAGCCTCCCTCCTCAGTTTTAAATATTGCTTCAATATGCATTGAGGCTCCACCGTTCATAATCATTATCAAAAAATCGTTGGCCTCAATAGTAATATCGTCGGCTGGGTTTTTAATTAATTTTCTTTCTTTACCCTTTACTTTCGACAAACCAATCAGAATTACATTGGATTCTTTTTTGAGTTTGTAAAAAGCATCGTGATAGGTCATTCCAGCATAAGGGTTTTCAGCAGTTACCTTATACTCTTTTATATCGTAATCATCATCACTTTCTGCATACGATAAAATATCCTCACTATAGCGCGCTACATCAGGTTCAAAAATATAACTAGCAAGAAGCTTAGATGATATTTCATTTTTACTGATCGTGTAGGTTACTCCCGCACTTAAAAAGGTGTTTTTTAAATTTGAATTATCTAAGGTCACTATAAACTTTAAGTCCGAATAGAATTTCTTGATATTCAGAATGTGTACCAATTTCTCCGTATCGTCGTCAAAATTCACATAGACTACCGCAGACTCTTTAATGTTGACTTTTTCCAACATTTCCATTTTGTTATAGTCCGCCAGTAAAGTAAATACCTGCTGGTTGGAGTAACTTTCTCGAATAAGGTCGATATCGTCTCTTCTGTTGGTAACGATGGCAGCCTTTTTTCCAACGCCTATGAGTTGCTCCAACACCTCGTAACCTATGTTGTTCCATCCAATGATCACCGCATGATTGGTAAAATTCGTACCCTGAAAACCTAATTTTCGTTCTTCTAAACGTTCTGCCATGTAATTGGATATCTGCCCAATAAGGAATCCAAAAATACTAAAACTACCTAATATAAAAACCGTACTTATTAACTTACCTCCGGGTGTATGCGGATACATATCTCCATAACCAACAGTAGTAAGGGTTACTATGGAAAACCAAAGGGCATCAAAGAAATTTCTTATCGGACTTTCGGTGGAGCCGCTTTCGAATAACACAAGAACGATAAGGAGCACCACATAAGATACAATTATTGTGGTTAGGATAGTGAACTTCCTTTTTTTGTGATTTACCCTACCATGGTTTTTTACTGACATGTGCTGTCATGAATTTGAGTGCGTTCAAAAATATTAAAAAAGCGATACAAGAAATATTTGTAGCAAGAACGAATTTTTATATTTGCAGCCGCTAAAAATGGTAATCGCTGTTGATTTTCATTTTTAAAACCCGCTTTCTAGCGTTAGAGTTAGGGAATGGATTGACATAAAGACTAAGTGAATAACTATTACTGATAGTTTTTCATTTTTAAAACCCACTGGGTTTTAAAAAGGTCGCGTAGCTCAGCTGGATAGAGCATCTGCCTTCTAAGCAGACGGTCATAGGTTCGAATCCTATCGCGATCACCAAAAAGCCTCTCACTAAAGTGGGAGGCTTTTTTAATTTCACCCGAGTCGAGCTTGCTCGAATGAGGGGGGAAATAAAAAAGGTATTTCTCGCAGAGCGAGAAAAGGCTTTTAGGTGTTATAATTAAGCCCTTAACGGATCACGCAGTAATCCCATATATTAATGTTGCGAGCTATCAATCGGCTATTTGGGCAAAAAAAAAGCACGACCAAAGGCCGTGCTTTTCTTAAATAAAGAGTCATTAACTACTCGTTTACAATCATTTTCATTCGCTTAAGTTCACTGTTAACTTCAAATTGAACATAATACACTCCAGAGTTCAGCTCTAAGTCAAAGTACTGCTCCGACTGAACTTTTTCCGTTTTGAACACCAATGTTCCTTTAGAGTCAAAAACAAAAACTTCTGAGGCAATTTGACCGCTTAAATCCAAAGTAAAGGACCCGCCTTTATTTGGGTTAGGATACAATTTTACTGGGATTGTAGATAACTCCCTCAAGCTTACTAATTGATAATCAATACAATTAGCGGTGTCAACGCAACCATTTTCAGTCACAATTACTGTGTACTCACCATTTTCTGTTGGCGTGTACGTTTGATTGGTTGCGGAGGGGTCTATTGATTGAGTAGAGTCGCATGGAATCCATTGAAAACCACTGCCCACAGTGTTTGCAGTTACCAACTCATTGTCTATTATTGAAACTGTGGCATCACTTACCGTGTCAATAGTTAAGTGTAAGGTCACAACAGAATCACATCCAGCTGAATTCGTTACTGTAAAAGTAGCAGTAGTATCTGATTCAGTGTAGGTAATTCCATCAATCCAAGTGTAGGTATCACATGCCACAATACTGTCAATTCCCATTGTAGAATTATTTATGGTCAGGTTGAGGGTAATCACACTATCGCATCCATTCGCTCCTACTAAAGTATAAGTAGCTGTATTATTTGACATTGTGTAGGTGTTTCCATCAATCCACGTATACCTGTCACAAGCAACTTGAGTATCAGTCGATGAACTTGAATTGTTTATCGTTAAGTGAAGCGTTATAATACTGTCACAACCTGTTACTGTAGTTAATGTATCCGTTGCTGTATTGTTTGATGTTGTGTAAGTGTTACCGTCAATCCATGTGTATGTATCGCAGGCTACTATTGTGTCGGTAAAGGCACTTGAATTATTGATGGTCAAATGAAGCGTAACAACGCTATCGCAACCGATTGCGTTCATTAACGTATCCTTTGCTGTAGTGTTTGAAGTAGTATAAGTTACTCCATCAATCCAAGTGTAACTGTCACATGCTACCACAGTATCCGTTGCCGAATTTGAATTATTAATTGTCAAGTTGAGTGTAACTACGCTATCGCAGCCCATTGCGTTCATTAATGTATCCATTGCGGTATTGTTTGAGGTTGTGTACGTAACCCCATCAATCCAAGTATAACTGTCACATGCTACCACAGTATCCGTTGCTGAACTTGAACTGTTGATGGTTAAATTTAAGGTCACAATACTATCGCAACCATTTACAGTCGTTAGTGTGTCTTTTGAAGTGGTATTGGAAGCTGTGTACGTTATTCCGTCAACCCAAGTATATGAATCGCAGGCTACCACTGTGTCCGTTGAACTTGCTGGGTTATAAATGGTAAGGTTTAACGTTACGACGCTATCACACCCAGACACGCTCATTAAGGTATCCTTAGCCGTATTATTTGAACTGCTGTAGGTTACACCGTTAATCCAAGTATAAGAACCGCAAGCATTTTTTGTATCTGTTGAGCTGATAAGCGAAGGTTCTACAAAATTTACGGTATCACTGACAGTACAACCATTTGCGTCGGTAATCGTTACAGATAAATTTCCAGGAGTTACATCATTGGCTGTAGAAGTAGTATCTCCGTTTGACCATGAATAGGAAAACGGTGAAGATGCATTATAAAATGAAGCTGAGGCTACTCCATTATCTGCACCAAAGCAAGTAATGTTTGAGTCGATGGATAGGGTAACAGAATCAAGCCCAAAGCACAAGTCTTCGTTGAATTGAATATTGTCAACATACCAACCTTCCCGTGTTGCTGAACCATCTGAATTTAATCTAAATCGAATAAAAACCTTGCTACCTAGGGAATTATCAATGAGAAATCGCTCATTTTCCCATTCGGAGTTTGTCATAGCTGGGGTCGTTGAAGTTCCCCACTTACTGTAAGAGTCTTCATCGAATAACAAGTCTGTACCGTATGAGCTGTTTCCCAAGTATTTGTTTCCAGGAAGTGCATTCCATGATAAGCCATCGTTCGAATACTCTACAAGGCAATCATCATAACCCCCTTCAGTTTTTGCGATTTGATCAAAACTGAAAATAACAGTTGAGTAGGTGGAGGTGTTTATGGGTCTTGGTAGAAACAGGATGTTATCTTCATTATTACCATATTCATTAATTGCCGCCAAACTTCCTTCAGAAGCAAGATTACTAGTTGTGTCCCAGATTGATGTATTTGTACTCGAATTCACAAAATCTTCCAGATTAACTTCAAAAGATGTTGTGTCGTCTAATACTAAATCTGTTCCGGCTATAAATATACTTGCCGGTCCGTAAAACCCAGAATTTCCATTTGGACAAGAATCCTGATAGTAAACATCGTAAAATCCTGACGATAAACCTGTTAAATTGTAACTACCTCCTGTTGTCGATAAACCACGAATTATTGTTGCGGAACTGAGCGGGTTTCCTTGATTGGTATACGCTAGATTCATATAGCCTGAAGTAGAATCACTCGCCGAAAAATTGATAACTGCCGAATTGCTCGTGATATTAGTTATTGAATCCAAAGAGCCAAATGGACATGGTGGTGCAGCACCTACGTAAATATTATCTAAAGCCATATCCTGGTTAAATGTAAACGTACCTGTACCGCCAGAATTAGAGCCGCCTTCGTGCCCTACAAAACGAAATTGTAGACTGTCTGTGCTGAATTTGTAAGTTGAAACGTCAACTAAAAATGGTGTCCAACCGCTAACTACAGAGTCTCTTATTATGGTAACCCATGAGCTGCCATTCCAATAGTCCACCCAAAACTGATTTAGTGGAGTAAACCCGTTATCATCTGTTTCACTAAAGTAATCAAAGGATAATACTATCGTAGATAACCCTGATGCATCAATAACAGGAGTTACCAAGGCTGTTGTATCGGGGTCATCAGAAAAGTCTAAGTTCGCGTATTCACCCGTATTTCCATCCGCATCAGGTATTACAGTCGAGGTAGACCCTCTGTCCACTAGTTGACCATATTCCCATGAGTCAGATGAGGGGGAAGAGTCTGTCCAACCTGAAGGTCTGCTGCTTCCTTTAAACGGTTCAAATAATAAAGTATTTGCGTCTTTTCCTGTAATAGCAGTAGTTGTGCTGTGAAACGCTGAATTTCCATTTGCACAAGAATCTTGTATCATAATTTCATAAGACGTAATAGGGTCTAATCCCGTTATGGTATAAGAACCGCTTGTAGTGCTTATTCCTTTCACTACCTGCGTTAAACCACCAGACTTTTGATAGGACAAGTTTAAAAACCCTGAACTTGAGTCACTGGGCGAAAAGAACACCTGCATTGAGCTTGCTGTAATATTAGCAATCGAATCAATTTCACCTGTTGGACAAGATGGTGCTTTACCCACATAGATTTGATCTAATGCCATGTCTTGACTAAAGGTATTTGATCCTGTTCCTCCAGAGTTGGTACCACCTTCGTGAGCACCAAACCTAAAGCGTGCACTATCTCCACTCGAGTAGGTATAGGAGGAAAGTGTATAGCGATACTCTTTCCAACCGCCATTGGTAGAATCTGTCATAATACCAACCCAAGTAGAACCGTTCCAATAATCAACATAAAATTGATTTAACGGACTGAAAGCAGTTGATGTCGTTTGGCTATTGTACCAGAAAGAAAGAATTCCTCCACTTAAGTGTCCAACACTTAAAACTGGAGTTACCATTGCTGTAGAATCGGGGTCGTCACTGAAATCAACATTTGCATAATTTCCAGAATTACCAGATGGGTCGTTTATTGTGCTTGTTGAGCCAAAGTTTACAGCACTACAGAATTCCCATGCGTCACTAGATGGGGATGTTTGTGTCCAATTGGTTGGCAAAGCACAAACCGAAAAGTCTTCATAGACTACAGTGTCACTTTGGGCGAGTACGGGGTTGTAAAATTGGCTGAGTAAAATAGTTGCTAATAGGCATTTAAAGTAATGTTTAATCATAGTTGCGTTTGTTTTGTTTTAAAATTTCTGGATACGAATGACCGAACTATAATTTGAAGAGCAATGGCGTTTAACATGATTTTATAGAACTTAACGGCAAACCCCAGCTCGTGCACGAAACCTTTCGTGTGGTTTAATCAGCTGAGCAGCAGCTGAAAGAAATATTAGTTTTGAATAACCAATGAGCAAAAATTATAAGTTCAATATCCTAAAAGGTTTTCGCGAGCGAGCGGGGGTACTGATTTGCAGAAACACTTACGATATTAAAAACATACGCCAAGCTTTGGAACCCAATATACTAAACGATAGGCTGTTCCTTTCAATGGGCTTATACTGGATTTGAAATCAACTCCTAAATAAAAGCCAAAGTTTTCTTCTAAATAAATCAAGTATTCGGTGGTGCATCCATAAAGAATTCCCACGCTTGGAGGTGGGTAAGTGCTGCCTGATTTTTCAGAGAAGCTAAATGGATTTATGGATACAAAAGACACACCTCCGGGTCGAAATAGGTAGGGGCCAACATCTATAGAGAATGTATGTAGTCCGTGTTTCTTTTTGCCGCTTCGAGCGGTAAATCCCCACCGACCATAAATGGAACCACCGGTATGCCATTTTTCGCCTGAGACAGTGGTGTTATTACCTTGTAAAGACTTAGAAATGTGGCCAACTTTGGATTGAGCATTAAGTGTAAAAAAATTAAACGACCCATTTACACCAGCAGCCATGCTAAAATTACTTTCTCTTTTGAAAGCACCAAAATAGCCGAATTGAATGTTTAAACCATTTTCTGCATGGCCGTGATTAAAGTTTGAAGTACTGTTAAAGTCGCCAAGGGAATAGTTTATACCAAATGTAAATTGCCAAAGCCTGTTTTTACTTTTAAAAGCAGTAGTATCTCCAGTTTGCGCGAAGGACAATTGAACAATAAACAGAAGCAGAATTACAGCGGAAAATTTCAAAATGCTAAAAATTAAGGGAAGTCTATGTCAATTGCGTTGCATTGAACTGTGTTCGAGACTGGGATATTCCTTGTTGTGTCCGAACCTTTTACAATTAGCGTATAATCTCCCACTGGCTTTTCAACGGTCAATCCAAATGGATCGCTGCAATTGGGTTGATTGAAACCAAAGCTAAAAGGTAAACCACCAAAGCCAAGTGCTCCTCCAGAAGGATTTAGAGTAGGCGTAATAGTCCCGATGAATTTCTCATTTATGAATAAATCCAGCTCCTCGTTTGAAAGACTGGCATAAAAAATCATTGAACCTAAGAGGATACAAGAACCGTCGTCAACGGCCGCTTCAGGGTCATAGTTTTCGGCAAAATACTCCGTGCAGCCACTCTTTTTAGTACACGCGTTTAGTGTTAAAACTAAAGCGAATAACATGAAGAATGTGCTGTTTTTCAATTGACTCAAAGTATTGTGAACAATAAAGGTTACCTAGGAAACGACGATGAGGTAAAAGTAAAAAAATACCTTACAAAAGATTTTTTTAGAAGGCATTATATCAATTGAATGCTCCTACACTTTGGGGTCAACGAAGGTATACGCTTTTCCTGTTTTTCCTGCCCTTCCTGTTCTGCCAATACGATGAATGTAACTGTCAAACGTCATTGGCAATTGATAGTTAATGACGTGTGTAACGTCCGAAACATCTAATCCTCGGGCAGCTACATCTGTAGCAACTAACACGCGTACTTTTCCTTGTTTGAATCTATTCAGCGCATTTTGACGCGCATTTTGTGTCTTGTTTCCATGGATTTCATCTGCTTTTATTCCTTTTTTGTTGAGCATTGCAGTCAGTTTTTTTACACGGAATTTAGCTTCTTCAAAAATCAGTAGCTTATCCATATTCTGCTCTTCCATTAAGTCGAGAAGAATATCGAATTTGTTTTCTCCTTCTTTTATTCGCACTACTTCTTGATCGATATGATCACCAGTGGTTTCACCATTACTAACCTTCACGGTTATTGGGTTCGTTAAAATGTCATTTATAAAGCCCTGTTGCTTTTTGTCTAAGGTAGCGGAGAAGAGTAGGGTATGTTTTCTACTTTTCATGAGCTGCAAGGTTTTCTTCACATCGTTAATGAAACCCATATCCAACATGCGATCGAATTCATCCAAAACCAAGGTATGTACATTGCTTAATTTAAAAGCTTTTCGGCTCTCTAAGTCCAATAATCTTCCTGGAGTGGCGATAATTACATGCGGCGTACGTCTTAAATTTCTGAAATCGGAATTGATATTGGTGCCGCCAATAAAGCAGGAGCTGTATAGGTTTAACCCTTTCGTCATGCTTTTAAACTCATCTTGAATTTGAGTAGCCAACTCTCGAGTTGGAGCCATTACCAGTGCGTAGGTTTTATTTTTAATTGGGTTTTGAAGCATCTGCTCAATAATTGGAATTAAAAACGCACCCGTTTTGCCGGTTCCCGTTTGAGCAATGCCCAACAAATCTCTTCCTTCAAGCAAGGATTCAATGGTACGGTCTTGAATTTCTGATGGGCGTTCAAAGCCTTTTTGAGCAAGCAACTGTTTCAGCTTGTCGTTAATTGGCATTTCGTCAAAAGATCGTTCTGCTCGAAACACTTTGACTTCTTTTTCTACCGCTTTTTTTGATAGTAAATTAGGGTCGAGGTTGGAAACTTGTTTTGCTTTTTTAGGTCGATTTCTGCGATCTTTTTTAAAGCCAGGTTTGTTGTTGTTTCCTGAACCGCGAAATCGGTTTCCACTTGGTTTTTTATTGTCAGAATTGTTTGATCGATTGTTTTTTGGTTTTCTTGTTGTAGTATTCATATATAATTTGCTCCAAGCTATAGTAAGCTTGAATTTTGTTTGTTTGAAGAGATACTGCGCTGTATCAATTCGATAATAAAGTTTTTTGATTTTTGTACTGAAACGTTCTCTTAACTGCGCTAGGCTTTTGATCGTTTCTTTTTCCCTTTTCCGAACGGTCGTTTTATGTTCTTAGGGTTTTCAGTTTGTTTTCTGAGCCACAAAGATAGGCTTTAAAGCATAGCAAAATGAAATAATCACCCAATTGACTGAGAAGAACAAAAATATACGGCGAAATGTATAGAGGTAGTTACCTTTACCGTTAAATAAAAAGCGCTTGATGATGAAAAAAATAATCACTCTTTTAGTAGCCTCGAGTTTTGTGCTGGGTATTTCAGCTCAAAGTACGATAACCTTGGATAGTACCGAATTGGAAACGCGAGTAGTAAAGGACTCGTTGGATATTCCTTGGGAAATATTATGGGGCCCAGACGACCACATTTGGGTTACCGAGCGCTTTGGCAGAGTGAGTAGGGTTGATCCAGCTTCTGGAACTCAGCAAAAACTTTTGGATATTTCTGGGAGTGTTTATGAGCGATCGGAGGCGGGAATGTTAGGCATGGTGTTACACCCCGACTTTGCAAATACACCTCATGTGTTCATTGCCTATACCTATCTTTCTGGAAACAATATAAGGGAGCGCTTGGTGAAATTTAATTACAACGGCAGCCAACTGACCCCTGTGGACACCCTAATAGAAAATATCATTGGAAATACCACTCATATTGGTAGTAGATTAATCATACTGCCAGACAATACAATGCTCATGACGACGGGAGATGCTCAAAATAGGAATTTATCGCAGGATAGAAATTCAGTAGTAGGTAAGGTCTTAAGAATGCACCTTGATGGTTCTGTACCAAACGACAATCCTACTGCTGGAAGCCTCGTTTGGTCCACGGGACATAGAAATGCTCAAGGACTGTGGAGGGCGCCAAATGGAATTATTTACAGTTCGGAACACGGCCCAACTACTGATGACGAATTGAACGTATTAGTTTCGGACAGAAACTACGGTTGGCCAGATGTGGCGGGGTTTTGCGATTCACCTCCAGAGAATGCATTTTGCACGGCAAATAATGTAAAAGAGCCATTAGCTGCTTGGACTCCAACCATTGCGCCTTCTGATATCATTTGGTACGATCATGAGGCCATTCCAGAATGGAAGAATAAGCTTTTGATGACTGTGCTTAAGGACAAAAGTTTGATTGCGTTTGAGTTCAATGTAGCAGGCGATCAAGTAGTTCAGGAAACTACATACTTAAAAGACGAATTCGGAAGATTGAGGGATATATGTGTCTCTCCCGATGGTAAAATCTATTTGGCTACCAATGGTGCTTCATGGAGTAATAACCAGCCGTTTACGCACTCTATTATAGAGCTGAGTTCAACTCGAGAAGTAGAGGAGAGCAATGCAATAATTGAGCAGAGCACTAACTTTGAATTTCAAATTGCGCCAAATCCAGTAAATGCCGGTGAAGCGATTCGAGTAAAATATAGCGGCGAGCAATCGGCGCAGCTGCTTATATTCGATTTACTGGGGCAACCGGTGGTTTCTAAATCAATCGCACCTGAAATGGACTCAGTAATTGAATTACCTCAAGGATTTTATGTTTGGGTTTTACAAAGCAGCGAACAAACTGTAGAAACGGGAAGAATAGTCGTGCACTAATTGTTGACCTGAATTTACTGGCTACACACTTTGGCGGGCTTTAGGGTTTAAGCGCTCTTTGTCCTATGTTTGGGTTTCAATTGTATAATTATTGAAGACCCTTGCAAGTCGGTAGTTTCAACTTAGGAAAGTTTTTTCTGTACACTGCGTTAGTGAGTTTTTCGCTTGGTTTTGTAATGTCTGTTTTTATATGGAACGGTTACTTGCTTGAAGTGCCCGATTCGGATCGAATTAAACGCTACAAACTTCCTTACGCGACTCAAATTTTCAGCAACGACAGCGTGTTATTAGGAAAGATTTACAAGGAAAATAGAGTCTTTACACCCATCGAAGAAATGCCGGATAGTTTGTTAAACTGTCTGATTGCAACTGAAGATATTCGTTTTTATTCGCACCACGGGGTAGATGTGATTGGTGCTGCCCGAGTACTTTATAAATCCATTCTTTTATCACAAAAAGCGGGTGGAGGAAGCACCATCACCCAGCAGTTGGTTAAGAATAGATATCCTCGAAAAAGTTTTGGGGACCTTCCGCTGGTTTTCCACAAACTACGGGAATGGTTTACTGCGGTTAAGTTTGAAAATTTGTATTCGAAAGCTGCAATTCTAGAACACTATTTGAATACGGTTCCCTTTGGGAACAATTGTTTTGGAATTCATACTGCCTCAGCGTATTATTTTCAAAAGAAGCCCAGCGAATTAGAGGTAGGTGAAATGGCTACGCTGGTTGGCATGCTAAAAGGAACAACATTATACGACCCAATAAGAAACCCCGATCGATGTTTGGAGCGCCGAAACCTTGTACTGAGCAATATGCAGAGAAATGGTTTTTTATCCGAAAATCAATTAAATGAACACTTGAAATTTGGCCTGCGACTGAACCAATCTGCTGAAGGAAAATCAACAATAGCACCATTTTTTAGACAGCACATTAAAACTAAGTTGGAGGAGCTTATTCGCTCTAATAGCAAATACGGTGTACTGAAATACAATCCTTATATAGATGGGTTAAAGGTATACACGACCATAGATTCAAGAGTTCAAATGTACGCAGAGAATGCCCTAGAGGAAGAAATGAATCGATTACAGGCGCTATTTGATCAAGAGTGGAATGAAGCGCGTTGGAAAAAGGAGCAACAAAAGTTGATAAGACTGCTAAGGCAAAAGAAATACCCCGGTTACCTCAAGGTAATTGAATATTTAGAGAAGGATAAGCCTTTACCTGATGAAATCAAGGTGTTGTTAAGTTCTATGACGGCAGATTTGAGAAGGCTGCATGCAGGTTTTACGTGCATTAAAAATTCGGGAGAAGTACTAGCATGGGTCGGTGGCAGAAATTTTAATTCCGTTCAATACGATCATGTAAAAAGTAGACGACAAGTAGGCTCGGTATTTAAACCCATTGTTTATGTTACCGCTGTGGATCAAGGGGTTAATCTATGCAATTACTTTAAAAATAACAAACAGTCCTACCAGAGCTTTGACGACTGGCAACCCAAGAATGCAACAGAAAATTACGTTGGAGAATACACCATGAAAGGTGCGTTAACCTATTCTCTAAATGTAATTTCTGTTCAGGTGCTGTTTCGAGCAGGTTTATCCGATGTGTTGAATTTGGCCAGGCAAATGGGCATTAGAACTGACATACCTAATGTGCCCAGTATTTCGCTCGGAACTCCTGATATTAGCTTGTTTGAGATGGTAAATGCCTACACTTGTTTTCCCAATGGCGGTAAGCGCGTGTCAACTAGATTTTTAAATAAAATTTACGCTGCTTCGGGAGATGTTATTTATCAAAACCGGCCCGAAGCTGTGAAAGTACTCTTCTCAAAAAACGTTGCGGATGTAATGAATAACATGTTGGAATCTGTAGTGAATTCGGGTACTGCTAGAAGTTTGAGAACGGAATACAATATTTCAGGGCCACTTGCTGGAAAAACCGGTACTTCACAAAATCAAGCAGATGGTTGGTTTATTGGTTATACCCCTCAGTTTACCGCTGGAGCGTGGGTAGGGGCAGATAGCCCAGAGGTACATTTCGAGTCCATCAGCACAGGGGCGGGTGCCAAAACCGCATTGCCGATATGGGCAAGTTTTGTTTCTAAATTAAGAAAGGATGGAAATTTTGATCACTTGTTCGAAGGGGCGTTTACGCTTCCAAATGCACGATCAATGAGTTGTTTGAATTTACCGCTTTACCGACCGTCACCAAAAGAGCTGAAAGAAGATTAGTTGTTTTGAAATAGATTTTCAATTAAAACTCTACTTCTAAAGTCATTTCCTCTCCGTCTCGCAGGAAGCTAACTGAAGCTTTATCACCAGGTTTAAATTGTCCCAAACCTTTCATATAGGTTTGCATATCGGCAATATCAACACTTCCCATTTTTATTACCACATCACCAGCTTTCATTCCTGCTTTTTCTGCAGGGCGATCGGGGATGGTACCGTCAATGCGCATTCCGTTTCCTTGAAACATGTAATCGGGCATAACCCCCAAGGTTACTTTGAATTTTGGCGCTTTGGTGCTTTTATCGCTCTTGGTTTTTTTGTAATCGAGTTTTCCTGCTTGGTCTAGTGCTGCAATCAAATTAAAAATGAAATTTCCGACTTGTCCAATTCCTGTGAGATTTACTTTTTCAAAGTCATCTGAAGGCTTGTGGTAGTCGCTGTGCTGACCGGTAAAAAATTGAAGTACCGGAATTTCTTTTAGGTAAAAACTTGTGTGGTCTGAAGGGCCAATACCACTCTGTCCAAGTACTAGATTAAACAATTGATCGCTGCTTTTTAATTCAGATTTACTACCGCGATTAATTTTTTCAATTGCATTTTTCCAACTGGAACTTGTACCAACACCATTAATAGCCAGCTTACTGCTATCTAATCTACCAATCATATCCATATTTATCATGTAATTGATAGATTTAAGCGATACCGTTGGATTGTCTACAAAAGATTTACTGCCCCAAAGGCCCTTTTCTTCTCCGCTAAATGCCATAAACAAGTAATTGTTATTGTTATAGTTGGCGTCTTTTAAATGCTTTGCTAATAGTAATAAACCAGCGATTCCCGAAGCATTATCATCTGCCCCGTTATGAATGGCTTTTTCTCCAGCGTGCAAGGACCCTTCACCGCCCATTCCCAGATGGTCGTAATGAGCACCAATTACTATTGTGTATTTGGCGCCGTTGTCTATAAATCCAAGTACATTTTTTCCAGTAATCGGTCCGCTAGTAGGGGTTGTTTTGCCATGACCATGCACTTTGGGTGTAAATGTAAACTCTTGAAAATAGCCCCCAACACCGTATGGCTTTAGGTCCATTTTTGACATTCTTTTCGCTATGTAATCGGCTGCTTTCTGTTCTCCTTCGGTTCCAGTTTCTCTTCCTTCCATTTTATCACTCGACAGGCTTTTTACATCCTTGGTAATTTTTTTTAGGTCTTTTTTATTTACATCGCTTTGTGCCAAAGCCGTTAGAGCAAGAGCTATAAACAGGAAAATACTAACTAAGAATTTCATATACATAATTTGAAACGCAAAAGTATTCCTTTAGATAGTTGCTGTTCATCCAGGGGTGCTTTTACAAATGATTTTTAGAACAATTAAGTAATTAGAGAATTGCAGGTTATCGATGACTCTTGAAAAATATTTACACCTTGCACAAAACCTACTTTTTGCCTTAGTTGAATTACTAATATTGCAACCTCCAAATTTTAGGATATGAAAAAGATAATTGGTTTCGCCATTGCCTCGTTGTTAATGGTTTCTTGTGGTACAGATGAAAAAGTAAAGGAAGAAGAGGATGGGTATTCAGGCGCAACCCAAACGGACGTAATTTGGTATAAAGGAGAAACGCATTTAAAAAATATACGTCAACTGACTTGGGGAGGAGATAATGCCGAGGCTTATTGGAGTTTTGATGACGAAATGTTGGTTTTTCAAGCTACAAACCCAGCTTGGGACGTGGAATGTGATCAAATTTATATTACCCGTTGGAAAGATTCCGACTTGAAAGAAAATAAAGCTCAAATGGCTAGCACGGGTTGGGGCAGAACGACTTGCTCGTACTTTTTGCCCGGCGACTCGACAATTGTGTACGCTTCTACACACGAGGCAGATTCTGCATGCCCTCCCAAACCAGAAAAACGAGCAGACGGAAAATACGTTTGGCCCATTTATGCAGGTTTCGACATTTACACAGCGGATTTAGGCGGTAAAATACTGAACAAGTTAACCAATGAGCCCGGATATGATGCTGAAGCTACCGTATCACCAAAAGGAGATAAAATTGTCTTTACTTCACTAAGGAGTGGAGACCTGGAGCTTTATACCATGAATATTGATGGTTCAGATGTAAAGCAAATTACTGATGAATTAGGCTATGACGGAGGCGCATTTTTCTCTCCCGATGGAAAAAAGTTGATTTTTAGAAGTTCTCGTCCAAAGACGGAAGAAGACATAAAAGTGTACAAGGATTTGTTGGCAGAAGGTTTGGTAATGCCTACCGAAATGGAGTTGTATATGTGTGATGCCGATGGTGGCAACCTAAAGCAGTTAACGAATTTGGGACAAGCTAATTGGTGTCCTTTCTTCCACCCGAATGGGGATAAGGTCATTTTTGCGAGTAATCATAGCACCGAAAGAGGTTACCCATTCAATTTGTACATGGTAGACACCTTGGGTCAAGGCTTAGAAAAAATAACGGAAGACAATGTATTTGATGCTTTCCCTGTTTTCTCGAATAATGGAAAGCATCTGGTATTCTCTTCAAACAGGAATAACGGAGGCACAAGAGAAACCAACTTGTTTGTTGCCGACTGGGAAGATTAGTAGCCCTCAGTCAAGCGATCTGCAGAGCCAAAAGTAAATTGCGTTGGGTTAGATCAACAAGAGTATGGGATGCATAAGTTGTATTAAAAATTAAGCCTTAAAAGCTGCGCAGGGTGAGTTTTATCCACTTTTAACGCCAGCTACTTTTTCTTCTTTTTGGTTTTCTTTAGCTCCTTTTCTTCAGAGGCGTCCACCGAACCCGTTCCGTATCGAAAGCCAATAGAGTTGTTCTTCTTTTCTACTTCCTCTTGTATTGCCTCTGCTTTTTTGGGTAAACTGCCCAAAGGTCCGCAATGGTCATCGATGGTTTTAATGCTTATGCCCATAGCCGCTGCAATTTCATCATGCAGCAGCTTTTCGCTCTGATCAAACAAACCGGTTGACACTGCAATGTCTCGAATTTCAGATAACACTTTACGCACTACGATTTCGTCCACGGTATCCGTTCCCGCAATTTGTTGTGCGATGAGCAATACATGAGCCCGTTGTTCTTTTTCATCAATACCGTTAAACCACTCCAAGGATTCGCGCATAATTATTTCATACTGATCTACATTTCTAAAACTCAAATCCAGCCATTCCGCTATTTTTCGTTTTATTGAAAACTCCTGAATGAGTGGAATTTCATTGTTGGATACTTTGGCAAATCCGATGTATAAAAAAGTAAGTAAATGATAAAAAGTAGGGTTTTTCATGATAATTCCGATTTAGTTGTCGTCATGCGTATAATAGACCTTGTATAGGCTTCTGAAGTCATAGTTCAATTTACGTTCAATTCCGCCCTTAGAATATACCTTTAAAAAAACCATATTCCCATCCATTTTATATACCACTCCATACGTTTTTTGTTTGTTAGTTGTGTCTTCATAGAAACCAACATCACCAATACTAAAATCATTGTTTTTGGTTGAACGCAGAGTAAGACAGTCGCTACATTTTTGTGCTCCATTTATTTTTAATTCATTTTGGGAAAGGTTTTCTCTTTGCGTGGCTTTAGGAAGCTTCAGTTCTGAATTTAACAGATGAATGGTATCAGTAAGAGTAAATGAATTTGAGTTGCTATTAGAACTAAAGACGAACACTCTGGTTATCGGTAACTTAAAATCATATTCAAGAGTGTCATTCTGGTACTTTAGAGCGAAACCAATGCCGAGTTGGTTGTTTTGGTTCGCATACTTTTCCATTTCTAAAAGTTCATTTTTAATAGTTCGATTTTTATCTGTGCTTTGTGAAATATCAATTTTAGATTCCACTTTCCAGTAAGGGCTATGTGTGTATGACGTATTGTATGTTGTCACTGTTCTACTATACCCATCATTATACGTTGCAGTACTGTTTGATTCTCTAAAAGTATTTACGTTGATAGAAGAGGTAGTAAATTCTTGGTAACTGGCTTTTTTAGGAATGATTGTTTCGTAATTGTCTTTAGCTGCAATTTTGTTCTTAGAGAAGAGCAAGTCTCGTTTAAGGGCCTTGGAACTATTTCCTTGAGGGTCAATAAAATATGAGCTATTCCAAAGTAGATACATATTCTCGCTGGTCTTGTTTTCAATTTTAAAATTAATCCCATTTGGCTTTGGGTATAAATGTATTCGAACCAACTCATCTTCAAAAAAATTGAATAATGAGTCGGACTCCAACGGTTTTATTTTGGTTTCATAATAGTACTGATGTTCAACATAGCAACTACTTAAAATTAGTGATAGCGCTGAAATAATGGTAATTGGATTTTTCATGTTTAATTGATTTACTCCCCAATCCTAGGTCTTTTTTTTCGCTGAATAACTTTTCCTTCTTCACCACCAAATGGTTTTCGGGTTCGTTTTGGAACTTCTTTTACCGGTTCTGGTTTCGGTTCTGCTTTCGTTTTTTGAGCAGCCGGCGTAGGCTTGTCTTTAGGCTTTTTGGCGTCCATTCTGCCTCGTTTTTCAATAACTAAACCGTTCAAAAAGTTACGTAAAATTTGATCTTTTAGCTGCATGTATTTAGGGTGGTCATCTGCTCTAAAAAAGGCGTTGATTTCACTCTTTGAAATCTCATAATCGACGTGTTTCAGTATGCGCACCATATCATCGTCTCTTAATTTAAGTGCAACCCGTAGCTTCTTGAGTATGTCGTTATTTGTCAATCCCATGTTAGTATCCGTATTTCTTTTTCCATTTTTCTCTAAGGTCTAGTTGAATGGTCTGTTCCCGTTTATTACTCCCCGGTACATAGAAGGCTTTACCTTCAATAGACTCAGGCAAAAACTCATGCTCTACAAAGTTACCTTCGTAATTGTGGGCGTAGGCATAGTCTTTTCCGTAATCCAAATCTTTCATAAGCTCCGTAGGTGCGTTGCGAATCGTTAGTGGAATGCTTAAGTTGCCCGTTTCTTTTACAAATTTCCGTGCCGTTCTTATCGCTTTGTAGGCCGAATTACTTTTGGGTGAAGTGGCTAGATAAATTACCGTCTGACTTAAAATGATGTCACATTCGGGGTAACCAATTTTAGTAACCGAGTCAAAGCACGTATGCGCCATTACCAGCGCAGTTGGATTGGCTAAACCCACATCCTCTGATGCAAATATGAGCATGCGACGAGCAATAAATTTGGGATCTTCGCCGCCTTCTACCATGCGGGCTAAGTAATACAAAGCTGCATTGGGGTCTGAGCCACGCATAGATTTTATAAAGGCCGAAACCACGTCGTAATGCATTTCGCCTGTTTTATCGTACAACACGGTGTTTTGCTGCACAATATGCATTACGGTATCGTTGTCAATACTGATGTTCTTTCTACCATCTTTTAGGCTATTCACCACTATTTCTAGCGTGTTGAGCATTTTTCGGGCGTCTCCGCCGCTTAGCCTAAAGAGTGCTTCTTTTTCGAGCACTTTAATCGATAACTTGGACAGTACTTCATCCCTTTTTAATGCCTCTTTTAGCAGGGCTTCCAAGTCGGATTTTTCAAAAGACTTGAGCACGTAAACTTGACAGCGAGAGAGTAGTGCAGAAATAACCTCAAATGAAGGGTTTTCCGTTGTGGCACCAATAAGCGTTACCGTACCTTTTTCTACCGCACCCAGCAAAGAGTCTTGCTGTGATTTAGAAAAACGATGAATCTCGTCGATAAATAGAATGGGGTTGTTGGTTCCGAAAAATTGTGACTTTTCAGCTTTTTGAATGGCTTCGCGAACATCATTAACGCCAGAATTAATGGCAGATAAAATAAAAAAAGGTCGTTTAAGGGTTTTGCTGATAATGGAAGCTAATGTCGTTTTTCCAACCCCTGGAGGACCCCACAATATTAAGGATGGTATTAGGCCCGAATCTATCGAATTGCGCAACACAGCGCCTTTACCAACCAAATGCTGTTGCCCGATGTAATTGTCCAAGGAAGTGGGGCGTAATCGCTCCGCCAATGGGGTTGCTGTGCTCACTAAAACTTGGCTTGTACGCTAAATAGAATATTGGAGTTTAAAGAGCTGTACGTTACACCTCCCAGTTGGGATTGATCCACTCCTTCATCAAATCTGAAAATGGGGGAGGTGTTGCTGAATGCACGTCCCTCTAGTTTAAATTTAATGTTTTCGGTGGCAAAATACTCCAAGCCTCCAGAGTAGCTTGTGACTTCAAAATTGCCTGCAATAGGGTTCATGTAAATGCCATCGGGATCGTTGTAGGCCTCAAAACGACCGGCAATTGCCCATTTGTCAAATACGTAGTAACGAGCCAAAAAGCTACCAACAAGTAGTTCAGACTGATCATCAAGGATACGATTGTCTGCAATGGCATAATCAAACCCGGCCACAAAATCCAGTTTTTCATTTGGGGAATAAGTCGCATAAAGGTTGTTGTAAAAGACAAACACTGGCGTGCTGTCTGGCGCATCATTGCTGTATAAGTTGCTGTAATTAATGGTCCACTTATCGTTGGGGGTAAAAGTTACTTGGCCGCCAATAGCTTTGTTCATGTTGGCCTCAGATTCCGTGATGTTCTGGTTGCCGTTGGCCACAGTAAAAGAAAAGTACCACTTTTTAAAAGGTTTGTACCCCAATTTAGCTCCCGCCAAATAGTAGGGAGTCCATTCGCTGGCTAAGGAATGTGAAGTAAGTAAATTATTGAAAGATAAAGCCGACTCAAAGCCCATGTGAGATGAGAACATGCCTACGGTCAATTCCAAATCTTCTGTAAACCTGTAATTGATGTTGGCTTCGTATAATGCGTTTAACAATTCGCGCTCATGCGCCATGTTTGCTGCTGGAAAATCGCCGAAATTAAAGCCAATGTTTGCCGACATTTTATCTTTTACATACGAGAAATCGGCGACTGCCATATTAATGCCCAGTTGATTGTGTTTGTTGTATTGGTATAGAAATTCTGGTCGCTGGTGATTGAACGGTTCATTTAGGTCGTAACTGTAGTAAAAATCGACATAGAACTGTTTTGAGAATCCCTCTTTTAAAGAATCGAGCTGAGCTGCGGTTGCAAAAGAAAGGGCTAGGAAGCCACAAGCAAAAAGAATCTTTTTCATTATCAAGTAGTTATGTTTTCTGAATGCAGTTTTTTGATTTTTATGTTGAATACCGCATACGCAATAGTAAATACAGGGCTAAGGTAATTGAAAAAGCAAAACGGCAAATAGGCAAATGTAGCCACTCCCAGCACCGCACTTTGAGTGGCTCCGCAGGTGTTCCAAGGAATAAGTACCGAGGTTACAGTGCCGCTATCCTCCAGAGTTCTGCTGAGATTTACTGGCGCCAATTGTTTTGCGTCAAAGGCTTCTTTATACATTCTTCCGGGCACCACAATGGCCAAGTACTGGTCGCTTGCCGTTAGGTTGATAAACAAACAAGAACTCACTGTGGTAGCTACTAAACCACCAACTGATTGCACACCGCTGATGAGCCAGCCGGCAATGCGCTGCAACGCGCCAATAGCCTCCATTGCGCCGCCAAAAACCATGGCGCATATAATTAACCATACGGTATTCAACATTCCGGCCATACCACCCGAACTCAATAAATCTGAAAGTGCCTTATTGCCCGTTTCAATAGTGGTATCGGCTCCAGCAGCAGACAGCACCACGTAGTAGCAGTTTTCAATATAATGGTTGCTATTTCCTAAACGTTGAATCAAGTCCGCTTGAAAAACTACAGCGCATATGCAGGCGCTGAGAATACCCACAAACAATGCGGGAATAGGGCCTACTTTTTTTACAATAAGCAATACCACAATACCCGGGACAATGAATAATAGTGGGGTAATGTGAAAGTTGTTTTGAAGCGCCGTATTGATTTCGTTAAGTCCCAGTCCATCGGCTGCTGGCGTGTAGTTTAAGCCTATAATAAAAAACGCCACTAAGTTTATGATATAAGAAGGTACGGTGGTAAAAAGCATGTAGCGAATGTGATCGAAAAGGTCGGCTCCGCTCACTGCTGCAGCCAAATTAGTGGTATCGCTTAAGGGACTCATTTTATCTCCAAAATAAGCACCTGTGATGATAGCACCGCCAACAATAGCCTCGCTAAAACCCAAGGCTTTTCCAATACCTAACAATGCAATTCCAATGGTAGCAATGGTACTCCAAGAACTACCCGACGCTATGGAAATGATGGCGCAGACTACAGAAGCTGCCACTAGAAAGTAGGAGGGATGGGCAATTTGCAGTCCGTAGTAAATGAGTGCAGGTATCACCCCGCTTATCAACCAGGTACCTGCTAAAGCTCCAATGAGTAAAAGAATAATGATTGCCCCTAATGTGGAGTTGATGGCCTTTTTTATGTGCTCCAATATGGTTTCGAAACCAAGATTTTGCGAAAAACCAATAACACTTGCTACGGCTGCTGCAAGCAATAGTGCCAACTGATTAGATCCACCCAAGCTGTTGTCTCCAAAAAAATATACGTTGGCCGCTAATAACGGAATCAACACAATTATCGGCAAGAAAGATTTGAATAAACTTATGTTGTGCTGTTCGCGCATGGCCGTCAAATATAGTTAAGCACCTGTCAATTTCGATGGTTTTGAAAAACGGAAATAATCCAATAAGGACCAAACACCCACTGCAGTGTACTCTAAAGCAATTAGGAAACTGCTTTCGTTGTAGGGCAATGTGCGGTAGGTGAAGTAAGATAAGCCAATAACGTAGCTCCATACTACTACAAAACGAAAACGTACGAATAGATTGAGCGCCAATAGTGTCACCAAATACCACGGATGTACTACCGCAGCGAAGAAATAATACACGCTGTGCACTACTAGGCTTCTTTTTAAGAAGTTTTTGATGTTACTGGGCATAAATATGTAGCGGAACACTAATAAAGCCGGAAAAAGCGCCAAAAGAATAGCTAACCAAGGTTTACTCGCGGGGCCAAGTAGGTCGAGCAAAATGTTATATAAAAAGGAATTGAACTGAAAACTTTGGAAATACAAATCTATACTGCTGAAAATGTGGAGCAACAGCTCTATGTTTAGAAAGGGTAGGAAAAGGAGAAAGCATACAGCAGCTACTAAAATCAAATACTGTAAGGACTTTTTGATGCCCAATACCGGTATCAATAGCGGTAAATAAAGAATGGGTAGTAATTTGGTGCAAATGGCAAATGCCATAAACAGTGCGGAAATGGCCCAACGATTTGTTTTCAAATGATAAAACGCCATCAGTAAAAAAGTCACCATTAAACCTTCAAAGTGCAGATTGCCGGTAACCTCTAGTATTACTAACGGATTTAGAAAGTACCAAGCTATGCGCTCGGGCTGCTGACCAAATATCCGAAGGAGTTTTACGCCGTAATAAAATGCGAGTAGTTCTCCAGCAATCATCACGAGTTTAAGAACGAGCTGACCTTTAAAGAATCCAGTGGGTGCTATCCATGCCGATAAGCCAAAAATAAATTGATTGATAGGCGGGTAGACTGCAAAGTAGTTTTTGGAATTTAATTGTTCGTACAGTTCAGTGAGTCCTATTAAATCTTGCCGATTCGAAAGGTAGTATTGAGGGATATGCTCGAATGGATTTTCGCCTTGAATCCACAACCTACCGTCCCATAAAAAACGATACACATCGTCGCTGTATTCGGGTGTAGTAAAGATAAAGGTAGTTCTTGCTAAGATTCCGATTAATAGAATGTTACGAAGTTCTATTTTTTGTCTGCACAAATAGAAGTACGCTAAAAACGAAACGGTGTAACAAGCAATAAAAGAGTAAAAGTCAGTCCTAGGAATAAGGAAAGAGACAAGTGAAAAACTTGCAATCAAAAAAACAGACTGCACTGCAACAGGAAACGGTTTTAAAGGATTCATTTCGGTGCAAACGTAGTGCTTACTGTTATGGGTTTAATGTTGCCTGTTGTACTTTTTGCGTTATTGTTGGAGCTTGTGTTAGGAGTTACGCTGTGTTTACTCAGAAGGCTAATACGATCTTATTTCACTTTTACGGACTCTTCTAAACTCCATGCTTCGGGTTTAGCTGCAAAAAGTTTTTTTGTGGCGGGCCAAACCACACCAAAAGTCTCTGAATACCTATAATTGTTTAAATCGGACTCTTGCTCCCACCAACTGTAAGTCATGAATATGTTGGATTGCTGGATGTCTTGTAAGAGCGATAACTTATGGCAGCCCGGCTGGTTGGCAATTTCGTTTTTATAGCGCTCAAAAAGTGTCTGAAACTCCTGAATACACTCCGTTTTAAAGGTCATTTTTACGATGCGAACTACCATTAATCTTTAAATTCAATACGTACAATATCGTTTACTTTAAGCCCCATTAGATCTGAGGAGTGGCCTAGGTTCATGGCAATTTCGAGGTAACCAGAAGAGTTGAATAGTGCAAGGCGTTCACCTTCAGTTGATTCGTGGTAATTTTTACTCAATTTACGGATGTTGTACCCGCTCAATTTGGTTGATATGGTAATGTTGCGTCCTCTATGCTCTTGATCAAATACGCTTTTGGTAATATTGGTAATTGCATTGCCGTAATCGTCCACATAAATAACTGCTCCACGAATGATGTCGCCTTCTACTAAGAATTTTGGAATTCCGCCCTGACTCAAGGCTGCTCTTGGGTTGCCTAGAACCTCAAGCGTGCCCCCGCGAGCAATGTGCGCAGCGGCTTTTGTAAATACATCTTTGGTAGTAAAGGTTTCCTGGTCGGTGTCTTTTTGCATTTTGAGGGTAATGATTTTTGAGGGTGCAAAATCCAATAGATAACTGAAAACGCCATTGTCAGCGCCAATGAAATAATGACCGTCATACTCAAGTGCTACGTGATCAATTTTTTCGCTACTGTGGGTCATTACGCCAATAATGTGAATGCTGCCTTTCGGGTAGTGGTGGTAGGCATTTTTGAGCACAAAAGCAGCCTCAACCGTATTGTATTTGTTGATGCCATGACTGATATCCTCCACCTGAATTGCTGACTCCATGCTATATAAGCTGCCCCGCACCGCTGCAGCGTAGTAATCTCTGTAGCCAAAATCTGTAGTTAGTGTAACGATTGCCATGAATAATCGGAGTAAATACTTTTAGTTTCAATACATTTGTGAGACGCAAAAGTAAACAAATGCTTCGCCAAATTTTGACGTTTTATAGAGTTTAATTTATGGTTGAGGTAAATTTCTTAAATCACATATAATCAGAATACTTGCAAGAAAGATTAATTGAATTTGAAGCGATAAATCCTGTTGAGATTTTTGGAGCTCAAAACAGCAACATAGATATTCTCAAATCCTATTTTCCAAAATTAAAAATCATTGCCCGTGGAAACGCGTTAAAAGTAATGGGTAGTGATTCAGAATTGGATCGACTGGAACTCATTGTGCACAACATGTACAAGTTTTATCAAAAGTTTAACCAATTGCAGCCAAAGGATATCGAAGCATTAATTGCCGAAGAAGGTGGGCAAAAGTCGGATGATTTTGACAACGCTGTAATTCTCCACGGTGTCCACGGCGAGCAAATAAAAGCCCGCACACCCAATCAATTGGAAATGGTAAAGCTTATTGCTAGTAACGATATGATGTTTGCCCTAGGACCTGCAGGAACAGGTAAAACCTATACCGCAGTGGCTTTGGCGGTTCGTGCATTGAAAGATAGAGAAGTGAAAAAAATCATTTTGACTCGACCAGCAGTAGAGGCAGGAGAAAATTTAGGTTTCCTTCCGGGAGATTTAAAAGAGAAACTGGACCCCTATTTACAGCCGCTTTACGATGCATTAAGGGATATGATTCCCTCGGAAAAATTAAACGACTTTATTGAGAAGGGTGTTGTGCAGATTGCGCCACTTGCTTTTATGCGTGGCAGGACATTAGACAAGGCTTTTGTTATTCTCGACGAGGCGCAAAATGCCACCGAAAGTCAACTGAAAATGTTCTTGACACGTATGGGTAAGTCCGCAAAGTTTGTAATCACTGGCGATATGACACAGGTAGATTTACCACCCAAGCAAAAGAGCGGACTCATACAGGCAAACAACTACCTAGAGGGAGTAAAAGGTATTGCATTTGTGCATATGAAAGGAACTGATGTAATACGTCATAAATTGGTCCGTAGAATCATTGACCGCTATCAAAAATTTGAAGATAAACCTGAAAAGAAAAACAATGAGTAATACCCTAGGCACTACAAACTTTCAATTTCCAGGACAGCTCAAACACTATAAAGGCAAGGTGCGCGAAGTGTACACCTTAGAAAACGATTTGGTGGTTATGGTGGCCAGCGATCGTATTTCGGCGTTTGATTACATTTTGCCCAAAGGCATTCCATACAAAGGTCAGGTGCTGAACCAGATTGCAGAATTGATGTTAGACGCCACTTCGGATATTGTTCCAAATTGGAAGTTAGCTAGTCCTGACCCAAGTGTAACGGTTGGAAAGACCTGTAAGGTTTTCCCAATAGAAATGGTGATTCGTGGCTACTTAGCAGGACATGCTTGGCGGGAGTACAAAGCTGGAAAGCGTGTATTATGTGGAGTGCAAATGCCCGACGGCATGAAAGAGAACGATAAATTCCCCGAACCGATTATTACACCTGCAACCAAAGCCGAAAAGGGGCACGATGAGGATATTTCTCGTGAAGAAATTATCAAACAAGGTATTATTTCAGAGCAGGATTACCTTCAATTGGAAGATTACACCCGAAAGTTGTTCCAACGCGGAACGGAGCTTGCGGCGGATAGAGAGTTGATTTTAGTAGACACCAAATACGAATTCGGCCGTGATGCAGAAGGCACTATTCGGTTGATTGATGAGATTCATACACCGGACTCTAGCCGGTACTTTTATGCGGACGGCTATGCCGAAAGACAAGCCAACGGTGAAAAGCAAAAGCAACTCTCGAAGGAATTTGTGCGCGAGTGGCTCATGGAACATGGTTTTCAAGGCCTTGAGGGTCAAACCATGCCATATATGCCCGACGAGTTTGTTTCGCTCGTTTCTGAGCGTTATATCGAGTTGTTTGAGCACATTACGGGTAAGTCTTTTGTAAAAGGAAACCTTTCTAACATCGAAAAGCGACTAGAAGATAATGTGCTAGCGTGGATTCGAGCCAATACGTAAATAAATTATTGTGTTTATTTCAGCTCAATTTTATCTATGAGCAGTCGAAAGCGCTCATTTTTTTTATTCCCAATTAGAAAAGCAAGTTCCTCAAATTCAGCGTGATTAAAATTGGGTTGGTCTAGTGTTCTGCCCCTAAATGACGGGTACATGTCGTTTAGTTTAATCGTGATGTTTTGCCATTCACCCGTTGTTTCAAAAGTGGTTTTGTAGGCGTAGTAATCGCTGGATTTGTGTTTTAACCTGAACTGATAGTTTTTTCCGTCTCCTTTTAAGCGAATTTGAATGGTTTTAAAGTCGCTTACTTCCGTACCTCCCGTTTGGTATCGAACCGAGGAGAAGCCGCCGTTATTTTCTGTAGACACTTTGCCCTCAAATACTCCATGACCTTCGTCGGACAAACTAAAAGTACCGTCGGAAAGGCCACCCATAACTACATCGTCCACTATTCGCCAGTTTGTTAGTTCAGATTTTGCATTAAAGTCGATGATTACAGACGGGGATAAATTCATAATTGCTATCATTAAAGTGAACCAATGCATGGTGTTTTCTTTAAGTAACAAATGGAACTCAAATAGGTGTCTTTGCTTGTCATTTATTAGCAGTTTTATTTTGCACAGGATACTCCGTTTTTTAATCTCAAAGCTGGACTTTCCCTTTGTTTTTTTAAGTGCAGCGCAAGTGTACTTGAGGAGTAAATAATTTCCTTTTATTTTTTTTTACTTACTAGAATGCGCCCGAAAATACCAGCGGCATTTACAGCTCTATCATTGTGCAAGGAAAAATGCACTTTCAATAACCTGCCCGTCAATTTCGCCTTGTTTTTTTAATTAGGCCAATGCTTTCATTTACAGTCTGCAAGTAGCTCGCCAATCCTAGCTCTTACAGTAGTTCTTAGGGTTTCCTTATTATTTCTTTTTCTCGTTCAACGAATTCTTGTAATCTAGTTGGGAATTTTCCTGTCAGCTTTTGATAATTGTCTGAAATTCGGGGTTCAGCTTGAAAGCGCGGTAAAAAGTGAAGAATGGTCATGACTAAAGCAAATCCGGACTCAACGCCTTCTTTTTTCTTTCGAAAGTAAAAACGAACGGGGTTGACAGCGTGAAATGCAATTTTTTGGTCTAAAATCTTGGACATTAATGCGGTAACTTCTCCGAAACTCTTGTTTTCAGTTCCAGTGATTTCGTGCGCTTGATTTTTATTGTTGTCGAATTTAAGCATCAAATTGGCGCTAGCTTCACCAATGTTTTTAACGTCAATCCAATTAAACTTCGCCTTTCCAGAAGGCAGAGTAATGCACTGCTTATTGATGATTTCTGGAAGTAGGGTAGTGGTTAAGTTTTGCATGAAATAGCTGGGCCTTACAAAAATGTAATTGAATGGAAGCTCTAAGATCAAGCGTTCAATTTTGTTGTGCGGAATTACCTTGCTTTTTTCTGCCCCTTGAACCGATAAGAACACGATGTTTTTAATTCCCTTGTTGTGAGCCGCTTGCAAAAGTGGCCGAAAGACTTCAACATCTGAAATGTGGGGTGGTCGCAATAAAAAAAGCATGTCGACTTGGTTGAATGCTTCTGAGAATGTCTCTTCATTCTCAAAATCAAACTTGCGATAATGAAGGGCTGGGTAGTTTTTAAATGTTTTTTTTGCCTTCTCAATGTTCCGAACGGCAGCCAAGATTTCAGTGTCGGAATTAAGTTCACTTAAATAATGGATAACTTCCATTCCTATATTTCCCGTTGCTCCTGTAATAAGAATTGTTTTCATGTTCTTTCTATGCAATTCAGCGCTTATGAAGTTAGGATATTTCTGATCTGCTCCAGCTTAGAAAGGATGCGAAAAACCATGAAGGTCTTGTTGGAGCGCTCATTTTTTCTTAACGCAGGTGTGCTTTTGGTACTTTTTATTGTTGTCGTAAACTTAAATAGTCCACAATTTTATTTTTAAGTCGATTTCTAAAATAGGTGCTTGCAGTGTAATATACTAGACCAACTATTGTAAAAGTTAGGCCCAAAAACAGCACTACATTGCCTAGATCAGCAGTTGAAAGTATTGCCATAGCTGTTAAAATAATTCCTCCAAGTGTTGCAAAAAAACCAAATACAGGTAAGAATGTGTTTGGTGATAGTTTCAATTTAATCAAACTTCCATTTTCCGATTCTGTTATTTGGCCTTTCAAATAGGCTGATTTTCTTTTCAAATTGGGCATACTCCAATTGATGGCCACAAATTTGTCGTATGCAGTAAACTCAGCATCATTTGAATGCTTTGCGACTAAAGGAATTGCAGTATTTTGATTAAATAGTTTATTTATTTTCTCCTTTAAGTTTTCTGATTTTAAATTGGAGGCATAAACTACCTCTTCAGTATTTAGTATGATTTGTTTCCAATCCATTCGTTCTATTTTTTTGTTTCTAAGTATGGTGCATATTCCGCATGGCACGCAACGCTCTGGCTATGCTGCGTACCCCGCAGGGTATGCAGTATAGGTGAAGTTATGCGCTGGCTTTATTTCCTTTTTTTAAGTCTTTCAGGATATAATACAACTTGAATTAGATTATATTCTAATTGATTAAAATTAAAACTTTTTCCATTCACTTTGAATTCAGAAAATGGATACCACCTTAAATTGGTTCTAAGTATAAGGGCTTCATTTGTTTTGCCCGGTACAATATCCCAACCAAAAGTTAACCCAGGCTCGAAATTGTTGATGGTTGGCAGTTGCGATTTTGCGCCATCAACAATGTGCTCATAATTTATTCTATCGTAGGCCACATTTAACCCAATGTATGGCGCAAAGCCAGAGTAATCAGTTAAAAATTTATTTACTTCTAAGGCCAATGAAGTTTTTTTAATGGTTTGTTTGGTGCCAAACCCTTCCGTTTTGTAGCTGGGATTTCGGAAAGATAAAGCCGCAAATAAATTTGCTTTGTTAAAATGATAGCCCATTGCTAGGTCAAAATAGCTGGAGGAACTTAACTTTTGTTGCAAGTAGGGGAATACTTCGGCATTGTATTCTGAATTAGAAAGAGAAAATGATAGTGAAGGACCGGCACCAATAAAGAAATCACCAAAGGACGAGGCATCGTAAGAAAGCTTTGAAACACTCGGATAGCTATTCCATTTATCAATGTTTTTCTGACTATTGTCTTTTGTGGCGTCAAAAGAATATAGAATCCCAAACTGAACAGAAAATGGTGGTGTTTTAATTACCGTCATTTCAGTTTTGCTAAGCGGGTATTGCCATTCATTATCTGGAAAGTAATTCACCCCCAACCTAAAGGCGAGTTTTTTGTGGCTGTACATTATCCCTGCATCATAATTAAGCATAAAGTCCTTATAAATTGTGGGTTGGTTCTCATCAGGCTCTAGTATTTGCTTAAATGCTAAAGCACCCCAGTTAAAGCCAATATACGGACGCAGTTTTCCTTCCTTCATTGCCCAAGGATAAAACCTTGCTCCGGTTGCAACAGAATGTAAAAGCTCATGGTTTGCATCATCGCTGTCCAAATTTATTTGACTTAACGGGAATGTAACATAGAATTCAGTGTGCCCCCAAAAGTGAAATCCGCCCCAAGTGAGATACGGATTGAAAGTAGACGAACAGTCATATGACATTACTTCACCGTTTATCCATTGTTTTCCAGTAAAAGATGGGAAATAAGCTCCACCTACTTCCAGGTACATTCGGGCAAAATCTAAACGTTGATTTTTAGCGGTAGAATCTTGTGCCTGAATTGTGAAAATGCAAAAGCAGATTATTGAGGTAGTTAGAATTAAAATTTTCATCAGAATTAAAATTGATAGCCTACGAAAAACCAAATGTTGTTTTCAAAAATGTTGCTCTTTATGGTTGTTCCCCCCAGCTTTGTTTCCTCGATTGGGTCAATACTGAACCTGAACGGTATGGAAAGTCGGTAATACAATCCCTTTACTTTGAATAAGTCGGTTTCGGTGTAGCTGATAGCAGAACCAAAGGTGAAGGATGAATTTTTGAGCTGTTCATCCAATTGGGTGTGTTGGTACTCGTGTGTGTAATAGCCTATCGAAGGACTGAAATATAGTCCTTTTACAAACACAGGAAAATCATAAAACACCTCATAACCTACTTGCTTTCCTATTACATGTTTGCCCTCCACGGCTTTTGCGAAGTCAGATGAAAGATGCTTTTCGGATAGGTGAAGATTGGTGTAAGCCAGTCTTAAAAGATGGTCATTTTTGAACCGAATACCAATCTCGCTACCCAGCGATTTGAATTTGTTAAAAGCAGCTTCCCCAAAATCGTAAGCAATAAAAAACTTGATGTTGTTACTTTTGGTTGAATCTTCTTGATTAACCTTCGGTTCTGAAGAATAGTCGCTATCGATAAATAGGTTCTGAGAATCTTTTGAATTCAATGCCCTATCTTGGGCATTTGCCTGTATGGAGTAAAGTCCTACGAATGCGATGATTAATAATTTGTACTTCATTAGTTTAAATATTTGAAGCAAAACTATCTGTACACTGCAGGTTGGTCAATCAGGAAAAAGTAGGGTTTAATTCAAAAAATGGGATTTCATACAAAAGTATGAGTATTGATAATCAATCAGTTACCGGTGAGTAAGATGGTGAGTTCATTTCGAGTCTTTACACCATATTTTTTATACACGTTGCTGACGTGGGTTTTGACCGTAGGGAGCGAAATAAAAAGCTGATTGGCAATGTTCTGATAGGTCATGCCCTTGCACAGTAGGGTGGTGATTTCTTGTTCCCTTTCTGTAAGTGCATAGTTCTTGAAGTGTTGTTCATTAGGAGCTAAGTCATTTTTTAGTAGGGATAACCGTTGTAAGTCGTCATAAATTTTACGAACAGCCATTGCGATAAAAGCAAAGTACAGTAGAAAACCTATTTGAAATTGTTGATATTCTTTTTCAAAAGCGTAATGGAAAATGAGGTAAACAGGTGCCAGTATCAAAAAAGTTAGAGCAAAAACCCTGTTTGATTTCTCCAAATGCTGAAATTGTTGAATAGGTTTGGTTTGCCTGGTGATCAGCATTGATGTCACTATAGAAGTAATTAAAAATACAACCACAGCCCACTGGGCAAAAATCATTGTCCCCATAAATTTAGATACAATCACAATAACCGCTAACGCTATTGAAAGTACAATATGTATCTTTTTGAATACTGATGGAATGGAATGCTTTTGCTGACTCAAAGTATCTAAGAATGTAGCAATTGCTACCAAGACCATACATAGTAACGTGGAAATTGTGGTCGTTTTTTCGGCCGGTAATAATGGTGATATGCTCATTGAAATTAGCAGTAGTATCAGCGAAATTGTCAGTCCAATGGTTTCCCGTTTCTCTAGGTTCTTTTTGTAGCACAGTAACTGTAAAAACAATGAAATTGTTAGAGCTGTGTAGGTTAAAATCAGTATGATATATTCAAATTGAATCATCTTTATTTTCTATTAATTTTCAGCAATTATTGGGGTGATATTCATTGGTTTCTGTGTTTATTTCAGCTTGCACACAACGTTCCGGCAACTGCGCGTCACGATAGCTATCGGGATTAATGCGCTGTAGCTATTGTTAGGTCTCGTTTTCATTTCTTCGCTTTCTTAATCAGCTTATATGCCCAATCATAATGACTTGAAGTAGCTGAAACCAAATATGCTCCCAATGATGTCGTCCCAGTCCATTTATACCTTTTTTTCTCGAACAGTTCTTCATCACTATGCTTCTCAATTAATCGCCTTACCTTTTCGTAACTTGATTTGAAGTCCTTCTTAGCAGCTTCAAGAGAGATGTCCTTATATTTTCCCCAAATCCACCTGTTTAATTCAGGAGTTGTTTTCCAAGTGTATCCTTTGGCGGGCATTTCCGGTTTTTTCCTTTTCATTCCGATGGTGTACCAATCAAACATCATTAAATGCCAATGGTGTAGATGCATCAGTACATCTCGAATATTTCGATTCATTGTTCCTTTCGGAAAATCTGCATTTTGTTCTTCTTTTGACAAACTTTCAATGAACTCCCAAAGAAGCTTAAAGTTCTTTTTACTCAAATTCAGCAAATCAGCTTTGTTTTTTGGACGAGCCATATATTTTATAAATGTCTTTTAAATGTTTATGAATGTGGTTTGATACTATTTCTAAATGCTCGCTCCTAGAATAATCACGTGAACCTTTCTTGTAGGGTATTAGTTTTATGCTGTCTATAGATATGAATTCTTCAATTGTGTCTTGAGCAACTTTCAGTCTGTTGATTAGGTTTTCTATTGATTCGTTTTTTGTTGTTTCAACACTTTGTTTGTTAACTTCTGACAGTTTTCCTTTTAACGGTTTTGGTTTAATGCCCTTACCTAAATCCGCAATATTTCTTGCAAAACTCTCGTGCCAATAAGTTAGATGTCCAAGAATGTCCTTTGCATTCCAGAATGCATAAACCATTATATTATAATCAAGGCCTTTCTCGAAAAAGTCAATAAGCTGTTCGAGTTCATTTCTTAGAATTTCAACATTTGTTTTTATATGATTCTCTTTGTCTGTCATTTCAACTTAATGAGAACTAACGGTTCCGTGTAAGGTGTATTAGCTTCCCGCAAGGGGCTGCGCACTCTATTTATTATTTTATGCCGTTTTATTCTTTTAGTTCTAATTGATTATATCTTTCTTTAATTACATTTTTATAGGCAGTTTTCATTTCATCTGATAGGAATGATCGTTCAATCCAATCGGACGCACTTGAATTGATTTTTGTAACTCGATTAAGGGCTGCTTTAATCTGTTTAGGAGTCAACCCCAATCCTTCTCCAAACCGTTCAAAATGTTCTCGTTTCAACTTCTTTTTCTTTCCAGCTAAAGTCAATGCTAGCTCTTCAGTGTCCTCAGGGATTACAATTGCTACATTTAATAGGTCGTAAGCAGGAGACAACACCCATCCAGAAGTATTCTCAATCATGGAGAAGTTCTTCAGGTGCATATCATTATTTCCGGTGAGAAAAGAGAAAAGAGTTAAGTCAAAGAAATAGGTTTTATCTAACAAGGTGTTACTCGAATAGCTACCTAAAGCTTTACCAATCTTCTCCATTGAACCTTTGTACTTATCAAATGCTTCTGTGATTTGAAACATATCAATCATGTGAATCTTTTCTCCAATTTTTGTTCGATCAACTCGTTTTGTTATATAAGACAGTTCTCCAGATAATAACCGAATCAATGATGATGGTACTACTTTAATTCCAAATACTTCTGCCATTCGCATGGTTACATGTTCGTTTTCGGGCATTTCGAGATACCTGTCAGAAGGTGGCTTAAGAATATATTGCCCACCTAATGCTCCAACTACTGTTAACCGCGTATCTGAATTTTCTTTGGTTCCTTTTGCTAGTGTCATGGATATTTTGGGCTGAACACCTGGGACAGCAACACTTCGCTCTACTACATTTTTTGCAAGTTCATCCATTTGATCAAGCGAATACTCTATTTCAGGAGGTGATGGTGTTCCAAAGAATTCCATCGAACACTTCTCGTGAAAGTCCTGATCGTCTTCAATCGACTCGTAACAGTATAAACATCTATGCTTCATCTTCATATGCAATTGGTTCCACACTCACTGCACCAATACAATTCTTACAAGAAGCCAGCAGTAAACCCATGCGGTCATTTTTATTGATCTTCCAGTTTTCTGAAGCGATATCCAATAACCATCCTTCAGGTATTAGCCCTTCAAAAAAAGGAAAGAGTCGTTTATCGGTATATGGTTTATCGGAAACTGGCATTGTGAAAGTGATTAAGTCATTTGGATGATCTTTTACATATTGATCAGTATACTGAAATACATATTCGCCCTCATTTGTTTCTGTAAGAATACCGGCCAAATAATCTTTATATAACACCTTTCCCTGTCTCATTTATTCAAATCTTTACTATTAACTGGAGCCAGTTCATGTCCAAACATTTGAAGTACCAGATTAACCTTGTCCATATTTAAATTCGTTTTACCCTGTTCGATTTTACGTACTACAGTCAATGCTACTCCTGCGCGTTCCGCGAATTCTTCTTGAGTCAGGTTAACTTCCTTTCTCCGATTTTTGACAAACCCTGATAATTGTTTCATTATATGTTATTAAATATAACCCTAAGCAAAATTACTAAATTATATGTAATTAGATATAGTTTTGACCTCGGGCGCTATTTTATATGCTTTCAGATATAATTAGGGGGTTAAACAGAGTATATTAGGATTATTGAATGTTCGTAAGGTACACAACGGTTGGTACAAGAAAAGTAGGCGATTTCGAAGCTCGAAACTTTCGGTTAAGCTCAAAATTTGATAGGAGCCACAGACATTGATTTTAGTACGATTTCGCCTATTTTTTTATACATTGTTGTGCTTAGTTATTTTTTCTTGTGTCGGTTTCAAGTATTGAATATTCAAAATTGTCAGACCAACCAGATTTTAAAGGTAAAACTTGTCTCAGACGTCCTTCTCTTACCATTCCTGCTTTTTCGAGTACCTTAAATGAACCAATATTTCCAACCGCACATCCAGCTTCTATTCGATGTAATTTAAGGTTTTCAAATCCGAAATTTATTACCGCTATTAAAGATTCCGTTGCGTAACCTTTTTTCCAGTAGCAGGAATGTATTTTAAACCATACTTCTCCTCGTTTATATTTTTCGTTTCCAAGTTTAAGTCCAAATAATCCCATAAATTCTTTATTCAACTTGTTCTCAATCGCAAATGTGTAATTCTTTATTGTACTCAATTTATTTTCCGCAATCCAAGGTTTAATTGTCTTTTTAGTTTCTTCAATATTTTCTGGAATTCCAAGAGCATTAAACTCGTCAGTTTCAGGTAAAGAATGTAAAATATGAATCGAATTTAAATCCGAGAGTTCAATCAACCTCAATGTTATTCTTTCCGTTATTATTTCGATTTCGGTCATTTTTTAAATTAGGCACAACGGTTAGTAAGTGCAAAGTAGGTGATTGCGGGCTTCAAACTTCTTAAGCCGTTACAACTTTGAAGTGGGTTTCAACGTTTGAGTTTACTATTATTTCGCCCATTTTGTCTATACACTGTTGGCGGTAGTTATTTTTCAGCCACTTCTTTCAATTTTTCTATCACCATTTCCCAACCTTGATTTATATGCTTCATCCTTTCGTCATTTCCATCAAAAGTTTCATTTGTGATTATTAGTTGAACCTTTCTATTTTTCTCAGTCAATTCATAAGTCACGTGGATATAATTTTCTGGAATATCTTCAAGACCAAAATTGGGATCGAAAGTAGAGTATTCGATTTTTGAATATGGTTCAATATTTAAAATGCTTCCTTTTTGAAAAGCCTCATATCCTTGATAATTTCCTTGCCATGTGATAGAATCCCCTTTGTTCCATTCAGATTCTACACTACAGTTGAACATGTATTCTTTCGTGTATTTTGATTCTGTTAAGGTACTCCATAACTTTTCTATTTCCACGTCTATCTCAATGCTTTTCTGTGTTTTTAGTTTTTTATCCATTTTTATTACTTGTTCAATTCATTCAATTTTAGAACAGTTTTCCAATTTCTTGTTGTCGTATCAACTTTCAGTTGTTTTTCAAAAAAATTGTTGGTCAATTTTGACTCATGATATTTCCCTGTACAAAATATGAAAACGTCTTTATCTTCAATCTTGAATTTGTCAGGTTCGTAATTAAAAGTTAGAACTTTTTCTATATTTTCTTTTTTCGGCTTTTCTTTCAAAAAGGTCAAATGCAGTTGCTTAATATCGGCAACTTTGTCAAAGAAGGGATTGTTGTCTATAGAATTTTCAAGTTCTTTATCCTTTCTCACGATTACAGGAACGTCAAATCCATATTTTTTAGTAATCGCTTTCTCAAGGTCGTTTTCCAATTCGGAATTTGGTTTGTCGGAATTAAAAATTAGATTTCCACTTTGAATGTATGTCGTTACATTTTTTAGCCCCAATTTTTCGCACATTGATTTTAGGTCAGCCATTAAGATTTTCCGCTTTCCTCCGACATTTATTCCTCTTAAAATTGCGATTTTTTTGTTCATTGTGTGAGTTCTGCTTTAATTACCGCCAACGTTCCGGCTCGTATGTTTGGATTGGGGCACTAAATTACGGTAAAGAGACTTAACTTAGAATGATAAACAGTACCTAGGTCCAAGGATTTTGAGGCCGAATTAAAAGCGAGCAAAAGTGAAGAAGGAAGTATCGATTACACAAATGGATAAGCAATGAGCAAACACTTTATAAAGTACAGTATCGGGATAGATGTTTCAAAAGATAGTCTTTCTATTTGCTCGCGCAAATTGACGGCTGATTTATCAAAGGAATTTGAATTCATAGATGATCAGTCGAACGATGCAACAGGTTATAATCGGTTGCATAAATGGATGATATCGATTATGGAAGAAGGAATACCTCCGTTGGAATTACTAGAAGCCACTGGTGTGTATCATGAAGCATTGGCCATATACTTACGATAGTGCACCAATAATGGAAATCACTTCCTATATATTAACTAAAATACTTGTTTTTGACGGTCTAGTATAAGAATAGTAGCGGATTAACAAGCACTAAACTTTCGGTTAAACACAAGGTTTGAAACGAGCTAAAAGCCTTGAATTTATTACTGGTTCGCCTATTTTTTATGTACATTGTTGTGCGTTCGTATTTTATTTTTCAAAACCTTTTATCAAATGACTTTCCGTTAAACTTATAAACTCCTCCATCTGCCATTCCAAAAAGTAAGGTTTTATTTTTATCCAAGTATATATCCCAAATCATTTGTGATTTTAGTTTTTCATCAATTCTGAAGTTTGTTAAAGATTCTCCATTATATTTCCAAACTCCTGAATCTCTATCTGCAAACCAAATATTCCCTTCATTATCTTCTTCAATTGCAAAAACGGATTGAAGTCCCGTATTTTTGGTGGTTTGACCGTTTTGGGTGTTAGATTTAAACTCTTTCATTGGAATTAATTTTCCTTGTTCCTTCGAAAAGTGTATTGTCGAATCTCCACTTTTAAGGATTACACCAATCCCGTTATTTCCTATCCAAATTCGCCCTTTTGAATCTGCTAATAAACTTCGTATATGGATTTGCTCATTTTCCTCGAGGTTTAATTTTTCATGTCCAAAAACATCTACTAATTCCCCATCGTAGCTGAATAATGCTGAATAGGTTGCAATCCAGACTCGTTCTTCTTTAACTGTTGATATACCAGTTACACCAAATGAAATATTTGGGTCAATATTGTCAGGCTTTGGAAAGACTAAGTAATTCATATTCATTCCGTCAAAACGGTTTATTCCATCTTCTTCACCCGCATAAAACCATAAGTTTCCAGTTGTAGTATTCCAGTCTGATTTTGGAGCATTAAACTCAGTCGAATAACTCGTGAATTTATCTCCATTATAGCTATTCACACCTCTTGCAGTTACAATCCAAATTACTCCGCTTTTATCTTCTTGAATTGAACGGATTTGATTGTCTTGTAAACCGTCACTAGTTGTAAAGTATTTAAATGTTTTTCCATCATAATTGCATAGTCCTTCATTATGACTTCCAAGCCAATAATTGCCCTTACTGTCTTGGAAGATTGCACGAATTCCAGAAGTAAACTTCAAGGTGTCGTTTTGTGAATTTGTTATCAAATCAGGCTTGCGAGTTTCGTTTTCCGTTGATTTCTTTTCAACACAGGATAAATTCAATGTCAGTATAAGTATTAGATAAATCAATTTTATTTTTTTTTCCATTAAGGGGTTTTCTTATATGTTCGTTAAGATACATCGTTTACAACGTGCCGCAGCTAAGAAACGTGGGGCTTTCAGAGCTCTTTCCTGTCCACCAAAACCAAAGTTGGCAACGGAGCGAAAACCTTTCCGTCAGTCGTTCACCCGCCATAAGCTATATGCGTTGTTGTGCCCAGTTTTTTATTCTATATTGAATCTGTCTTGTTAGTTTGTCCATATCGTAATTCAGTGAACGTGTGGAAATTCCGATTGGTGATCCGAATAAGCTCAAGTTTAATCTCATTAACATCTGTTCTATAAGATTAAATTTACTAATAAACTCTTTGTCATTACTCATATATAGGAATAGGATTTTTTTCTTTCCCCATTTTGGTCAGACTTGCTGCTTTTAATTCATTCCACTTTATGAAGTGTTTGGAAATTAATGAAGAGTTATTTGTCAAACCGTTTTCGTCTAATATCAAACCTGGACTCTTGTCAAATATTTTTTTCGCCAAATAAATCGCTGTCAAGCTAAAGAATGAGATTCCTATAACTCCCCAAGTCTGACTATAAGTCTCTGAATATCTTTTTATCAAGTCTGGTTTTGAAATCATTAAAATTCCAATAAGAACAAAAACTATGGAACCAATTAGTCCAATTGTAACTGCCTTTTTGCTGGTCTCTATTATTATCGAATCTTTTTGTTTCATTCAAATTGGGCACAACGGTTTGGCTCGTATGTTTGGATTGAGGCACTAAATTACGGTAAAGAGACTTAACTTAGAATGATAAACAGTAATCGAGGAA